>JALYXU010000202.1 GCA_030946925.1 Pseudomonadota bacterium | reverse complement strand
AACAAAATGATCATGAACCCGATCCATAGAAACCATGTCCATCCGAACCCGTTGCTGTACATCTTCAACTCCTTGTGCTAAATCGTCTGCCGTTGCAGCCACTCGAAGAGCCGATCGTGGCGCATGCTGCGAACAGCGTCTGTGCGTTGACACACGTACTCCAAGCGAAAGCCGCGCGACCGCAGGGTGCGTCACCGCACAGACACCCGGCCGCAACGTGTCACGCTTGAAGACCAGAGCGAAGAGACCCTGGCTAGCGGGAAAGGAGTTGGTATTCCCTCCCACATTGCACAAGAGCTGGATCAGTTCGACATGCGGATGAGGCACATCACGATGTGTCATCCGCAGAAACCAACGCACAAGGACCCATCATGATCATGAGTACGCAATCGATTCACAGAGCCCGTAAAGCCGCGTTCGCCGCGGCCTTCGCCTTCGCTGCCGTCGCTGCCGTGGCCCAGACCGCCATGGCAATGAAGGAGGACGCGGCGCAATTGAACGCAGATCAGGCCGCGCTCCAGCGACAGGTCAAACGACTGGACGCCGATGAGGCACGGCTGAAATCGGACACCGCCTCCGGTCGGATGTCTGCAGAGTCCAAAGATGCCTACGCCGTTTACACCGGCAAGCAGGCGGTGACTGGCGAGAAGAGGGACATCGCCGCCGACAAGGAGGCCGGACCGCAGATGAAGGCGGACAAGGCCGCCCTGCAGCGGCAGATCAAGCGACTGGAAGTCGCCGAGGCAAGGATGAAATCAGATACTGCCTCGGGCAGGATGGCGGCGGAGTCCAAAGACGCTGAAAAGGTCTACAAAGACAAGCTAGTCGTCCCGGCCGAGAAGAAGGAGATTGCGATCGACCGTTCGAACATGAGCGCCGATCAGAAAAAATAGGCGACCCTCGCCAGTCGGTCGCCGAGGTGCTCGAGCACTCCGACGAATGTAGCCGTTGTGTGGGCTACCGAACGGAAGCTCGGAATGACTGCAGCTAAAGTGGCTCGAGCGCGCTGGACCGCAATCCGGATTTCTCCCAGTCCGTAATTTCCACAAGGGAATTTTATGAAAGCAATCCTCAGCATCACCGTCCTGGCTGTCCTCGCGACAGGGCAAGGTCTCGCCCCCGCGCAGACGGCGAGCGGGTCGCCGAAGAAGTCCATCGCACAGACGTCCTGCAAGGATTACCTGGAAATGGACGAAGTAGTCAAACCGAAATTCATCTATTACTCGGTCGGCTACTCGAAGCGCGGAAAGCCAACGTCGGCAACGTTCGATTTTGTAGAGGTCGACAAAATGAAGCCCGTGGTTGACGAATATTGTCGTGTTCATCTAACGTCATCGGCACTTCAGAAGGTGATGAACGAGAGCAAGGCGTCGGAGAAGACGAACAGGTAGGGGTCCGGTTCGATGTGCCCCGGGGCGCACGCGTGCGCGCTACGCGATCGTTGAGCAAGCCCGAACGGGAGCAGCTCGAGGCGTTGACGCTGCGCCGCAAGACCGCGCAGGCGCTCGCGCTGCGAGCTGGATTGTCTTGAGCTGCGCCGATGGCGCAGACAACAAGGTGGTCGCAGCGCGCCAGCGGGTGGCGCAGCAGACGGTGTCGAAGAGGCGAGCCCGCTTTGTCGAGCATCGACTCAGCGGTGGGCCGGTGCGACGCTGGAGCTTGATAACAGTCACATTACTTGCTTAAGCACTGCAAAACGTCGATGCCTCACATTGCTCAGTGCTTTTGCGGTGCATGCCCGCCCCAGCCATCGACATGGCGAGCGACTGCACCGTGACGCACAGGCCGGACAGTCGAGGCATATCAGTCACTCAGCGACCGCGCCTCTTCGTGTTTGAAGAGTTCTCTGCCCGCGCCGCTGCGCGTATCCTCATTGAATGCTCGTGCCGTTCGGAAAAGATCTCTATCTTGCGGATGGGCCGGATGTGTCGTTCCTCGGCTTTCCTTATCCTACCCGTATGGCGGTCGCACGACTCTCGACGGGTCTAGTCTGGGTGTGGTCGCCCATTGCGTTGACGAAGGAATTGGCCGCCGCGGTGGAGACCATCGGACTCGTCAGCTACATCGTGTCCCCGAACAAGCTCCATCATCTCTTTCTGGCCGAGTGGAGCACTCGTTGGCCTGAAGCGCGACTGTATGCGCCGCCAGGCCTCGCCCGAAAGAAGACGCAGCTGCGCTTCGAGGCTGAGCTTGGCGATGAGACGGACAGCCCCTGGATCGCCGATATCGATCAAGCGGTGTTTCGTGGATCGCTCGCCATGCAGGAAGTCGTTTTCTTCCACCGAGCATCTCGCACCGCGATCTTCGGGGATCTGATTCAGCGGTTTCCCGAGGAGACCGCCAATGGTTGGAAAGGGCTGATCATGCGACTCGATGGCTTGGTCGGAGATCACGGGAGCACGCCACGTGAATGGCGGCTGACCTTTCTGTCACGTGGGAAGGCCCGCGCTGCACGACGAACGGTACTTGCGTGGAACCCGCAGCGGCTTCTGATCGCGCATGGTGAGTGCGCCACCGCCGGCGCGACCGGCATCATCGCCGCGGCTTTGCGCTGGATATGAGGTTTGACTCATGACACAAGATCAATGAATCGCCGCTTTGCCGCCGAAGCCGCCAGTCGCGAAAGCCCGCAAATGCAGCGCCGCGATGCCTATGCGACGCATCGGCGTGGTCATGTGCTTGCGCCCGACCCGAATCGTTCGGTGCCGTAGCAGGTCGCGCAACATGCGCGCGCCGGCGAACGGAACCCAGGGCAGGTCGTCGATGCGACGCATCAGCGTCCCCCAGGAATGATTGGCCCGAATTGGCAGGGCAGGTCAGAGCACTCTGGTGGCGGCCAACGAATTCAAGTGTTCGGGGTGCGAACGTGTCAACTCTGATCACTAGCGCGAAGGCATCGAGTCTACGGCTCACGAAACGCAAAGCGCTTGATATTGATCTGCGAGTCGAGCGCCTTGACACCCGCGATTCGAACGCCAGCTTGATCGAGCCTTTGCTTCTCAGCAAGGCTATCGACTTGTCCTGAGGGTCGCCGTTCCGTTGAGCGCTCGTACGTAGATCCTCGACTTGCGGAGGGTCGGCTCCGAGCGCAACTCATCAATGACTTCGGCTTGCAGTTCTTCGTCTGACATTGAGTTCCCCTTACGGCTCCAGCATCGTCGGGAAGGTCTGCGGCGTCCGTGCGGCACGGACAACGGCACCATCGACTGCATGCCCGGCGAGCCGCTCCCGACGCGAAGGCGTCGAATGCGGTGCCGGCACCCGGCAGTCGACGTTGTCGCGAATCTGCGAGAAGGGCGCCGCGACGGGCGCTGGCGTACGAAGGCGAACGCGACTCCGTTCGATAGCCGACGCCTACGGAAGTTGGCTGCGCCGCAGACCGGTGGGTTCGGTTTGGGGCTGTGTGCTGCACCGCACAGACACGTGCCGGCATGGATGTCACGCTTCTCTGCAATCGACGTCCAGGGACACAGTCATGATCACTTCCAGCGAGTCCGGCGTGGCGGTCGCCATCTACGACACGCACACCCGCGCCGAAGAAGCCGTGAAGGCCCTGCAGCATGCCGGGTTCGACATGAAGACGATCTCGATCGTCGGCAAGGACTATCACAGCGAGGAGCATGTGCTCGGGTACTTCAACACGGGCGACCGGATGAAGTTCTTCGGCAAGCTGGGCGCCTTCTGGGGTGGCCTGGCGGGGATTTTCTTCGGCTCCGCCATGATGTTCATTCCCGTGGTGGGGCACGTCATCATTCTGGGCCCGCTCGCGGCCACGCTGTTTGGCGGTCTCGAGGGCGCGGTGCTCGGCGGCGGAGCAGCGGCGCTGGTCGGCGCGTTGACTGCGATCGGCGTCCCGGAGGATTCGGTGCTCCGTTACGAAACCGCTCTCAAGGCCGACAAGTTCCTCCTGGTCCTGAATGCAGACGCAGTGCAGGTCAAACTTGCGCGCGCGGTGCTCGGCTCCGAACTCGAGTCGTTCGGACGTCCGAACCCATGAGCGCAATCCGATTCGCGAATGTCGCGGCGGGCTTGGCACTCGCGGCGGGCGGCTGTGCGACGACTACGAGCGGCATTGGCGGAGGCGACGTGCACGCCCCAGGTCAGCCAGAGACCCGCCCCTTCGTCCAGATCACGACGGAGACGCGCCGGGCGGCGTTGCTGCCGCTCTGGCTTGCCTGGAACGAAGGATGGAACGACTGGCCTTACTGGTCGCGGCCGTCACTGCGACCGTACGAATCCGATCGGTTCACCCGCTTCTACAGCGGCAAGGTCGTCGCCAATCTTCGCAACGACGGCGGACATCACATGCGCTGCCGCTTTCATCTTGACAATCCGGCGCGAGGCATGTCGGGCGGCGGCTTGATCGAATGCCCGCTCCCCGGCGGCCGCAGCGTCGACGCCATCACCAATCGCAGTTGATCCGCATCCATCCCGCCCAACACGCCATGAGAATCGATCGCACGCAAATTCTCCACGCCCGTGTCCTCGGGGCGGCTTTGGGCGGGGCGCTGCCGCTCGCGGCATGGGCAGACGAGCCCGTCGTTGGTCAGACGGAGCAGGCCACAACCTTTGACAACGGCGTCATCGGCGAGGGCGATCAGGCACGCATGCGCGGCATCGTCGCGGAATTTCCACTTCGAATGATCCTTTCGGCGCGCAAGGACGGCGAGTTCGTCGCGCCCGAGGCAGGCGGCCATGCGTCCGGTTCGGACGCGGCGCCTCCAACCCAGGCAAAGGGCGTGACCAGTCGCGAGATCGAGACCCGGTCGCTCACGCCAGCTCAGAGAATCGCCATCGAAGCGCGACTCGCTCGCGTGGATGTAGCCGGGCAGTCGGCTCCGAAGCGCTTTCGGGATCGCGTCGCTGCCGCGGATCTTGCAGTCAACGATGCGCTGAGTCGACTGACCCGTGCTGAGAATGCACTGCCTACGGACCTCGCGCCCGGAGCCGGTGACCGCGTAGGAACGGCAGGTGGCTATTCGCGACTTCGCGTCGAATACGTCGACCGCCAGCAACAGCTCGAGGATGCTGTGCAAGTGGCGCAAGCTGGCGTCGGCGAAGCATTCCGTCTGCGCAGGGCGATCGCGCCGTGAACGACGTGGTGCAGCGCATCGCAGAGCCCGGTGTGTGCCGTCTGGGCGTCCAGGAACGTCGCGCGGTCACGATTCTCGGGCGCCGGCGATTCGCCGCCCTGGCCATACTGCTGTCACCGATCACGCTGGCCTCGGCGCTTGGTCTGCCGCTCCGCGCGCACGCCGCGGGTCCTACGCTTCCCCATGCCGTGGGCTCGCTCGACGAAGCCGCGATGGCATTGTTTGACGCCGCGGAGGCGGCAGACTGGGCTGAAGCTGAACAAGCTCTGGCGCGCGCCAAGACAGCCGCGCTCGAGGCAAACGACCTGCAGTCGAAATTCATTGCTGCCAACGGCGCCATCAGCCGCTTCATCGAGGCTCAGAACAACCTCGGCGCTGACCTGATCGAGGCGGGCACCGCACTGTCCGTGAGAGACCAGCGCTGGTTGGTCAGCTCGGCTGACCGGATCGAGTCCCGCGCCGGCGAACTTTCGCAGCCCTTCATTGAACACGCCGACGCGCTCGTTCCACGGATCGAAACGCTCCTGTTTCTCGCCCGTCGCATGCGCCGCGCCCTGGTCTGGCACGACGATGGCGGCTATCGTCAGGCTTCCGACAGCTTCAGACGGATCGCGGCGTCATTGCGCGGCGACTTGGGCAAGCGATCGCCCGAAGGGACGCGTGCGCTGGAGCTTGCGCTGCACCGAGTAGGCGATTCGCCGTCGCGCGCCAACCTGAAGTCGCTCTATGCGGCCATCCTCAGGCTGCGCGATGCCGCTCCCTGCCAAGTGGACTGCCGAACGTGACCGTGTTGCGATGCAGGCGGGTTGAGCATTGAGCGCAGTGTGGATCGTCTTCTGCATGGTTGCCATTGCCGCCCTGTACGCCTTGCTGTTCGCGACCGCGCACGCGCTCCATGTCGCCGAACAGGATCGCAATGGCCAGGGCCCCTGCGATGTCGAATGATGAGGGATCCCTCGTCGATCGGCGGGCGTAGCCCTCAGGACCCGACGCGAATCCCTAGGCTACGTGCCAAGCTCGACTGCGGCGATAGCGACATCGATCGCTGGAGCAAGCGCTTTACCGCCGATCGACCTGCGGGGCTGTTTGCATGCCACGCCGGGCGCGAGCGCTATAAGGTGAGCGACCGGATTGAGGCACGGGTGCTGGCGGCGGCACCATCTTGCACATGACGGTGGCGCGGATCTGGGCCAAGCACGACCCTCAAGCCGCATCGGTTCGAAGGTTATCTGGCTGCCAACGGTCCCGACTTCGAGGCCGAGGCGGCTGACGTGATCGGCCTGTACCCGAACCCGCCGCAGCACGCGGCAGTGTTCTGCGTCGACGAGAAGACCGCGATCCAGGCGCTCGACCGCAAAGACCCGGTGCTGCCGCTGTCGCCCGGGCGTGCCGAGCGCCACGGCTTCGAGTACCGCCGGCGCGGCACGCTGTCGTTGTAAGCAGCCTTCAACACCAAGACTGGTGAGGTGCTTCGGCAAGACCGCTGAGCGCCACACGTCGGCGGAATTCGTCGCATTCCTCACCGACATCGTGACCCACCAGCCCAAAGGCAAGGAGATCCACGTGATCGCCGAGAACCTCTCCCGGCGCACCCCGACCTACTCGTCATGGCTCAACCAGGTCGAGTTGTGGTTCGGCAAGAACAAGCAGCCAAAGCCCGTGAAGTGAAAGTCTTTAGGCGTCCGCGTTCATACACTGAAATCCGCCGATTTCTAGGACGTGGCCAAGACGTGAGATGGGCAACCTGAGCAAGTGTGTCCTGAAGTGGGCCGTCCAAGTGACGACCGAAGGGATCGTCGGCTATTGCCTTCCCCGTATCGGTGCGGTTGCGCACATAGGCTTGCCGGATGCGGACGCAAATCACTGCGAACCGGATTCGGCAGAGACGGTCAACTGCGCGTCGACCATCCCGCCGTTGCTGGCCGCTACCGCCGCGACCTGCCCGGTCTGCAGCCGGCTGCGATCGATGCCTTTTTGCGTGAGGTATTGAGCGATCTGGCTGGCCCTCTGCGCTGCCAGGATCTGGAGCGCACCCGCGTTCAACGTTTGCTGATTCGAGACACGCTCGAAGATCGCCACGTAGGCAGCCCGATCGTCGGGGGTGTATGGCGCCATTGCGGGCTGATCGCTTTGTGGAGGGAGCATTGCGCGCAGCGCCCGGCGCGTGTCGGGATCGTCGAAGGCGACGATCGGCAAGTCTTGCCCGTCCGCCGTGTCGCCTTGCGGAAGGCGCGCAGCGAGCTGACGACGGGTCTGGGCTTCCTTGAGCGCCAACGTGTCGGCCTGCGCCTGGTAGGGGGCCGCGATCACCAGCCGAAGGAGCGGTCGCTCCTGGAGCGCGTGCACCAACGTGTCGAGCTTCTCGCGCTGTTCGGGCGCGAGGGCGGAACTGCCCGAGGCGAAGTCGACGCTGGAAAGTGACTTGTCGCCGCCCCCGAACAGGCGCCCGATCAGGCGGAACGGCGCGGTCACGATCCGGCTGATGGTGTTGCCGACGGCATGCGTGATGGCCTCACCGATCTTGAACTGCGGATTGTCGAGGTCACCGCGCACCGGAACGGACAGCTGGATCGTGCCGTTGGCATCGGTCAGCAGCGACACCGCGAGGTTGAGCGGGAGGTCGATCGACGTGGGACTCTCGACGTGCTCGCCGAGAGTGAAATCCTTCAGTCGAACATCGTTCTGGCCGTGGAGTTCGCCTTGATCGATCTTGTAGTCGAGGCCGAGCCACAGCTTGCCCGACTGCACCGTGCGTCCGGCGAAGGTGGCGGTGTAGGGCGACAACGGTGCCACTCGAACGTTGTTGAAGTCGACGCGCAGGTCGGTGTGGCGGCGCGGATCGAAGAGCACGATGCTGCCTTTCACGCTGGCCGAGCCGTAAGCCTGAATCTTCCCGCTCGCCTGCACATCGGCGCGCCGGTCGTTGCGACTGGACGCTCCGACGATGGTGGCGTCGATCGCGGTCACCTTGGTCGAAAAAGGCAAGACGAGGCTTCGATCGGCGAAGTCGACACTCCCGTCGCGAACGTGAATCCGCTGCACCTCGAATTCGAAAGGCAAAGAGGTCGCTGCCACGGCCGGCATCGACGCCGCACCCGTATCGTGCCGGATCAACCGCCCGAGGTTCACGCTGTGGTCCTTGGCGATCGCTATCGTGGTGACCGGATGCACCAGCACCATGTCGCCAATCGTCACTTTGCGTTCGCTCGAGTAAAAGGCGGCCCGTTCACCCGTGAGCCGATCCAATGACAGAACGTTCGCATTCGATCCGGTTTCGGTCAGCGCCAGATTCTCGATATCAACGCGACCAAGGGCCTGAAGTGCGTGGGACGCGTAGGCCATCTGCAAGTCCGCGCTGGTCCGACCGTCCCGCAGAGCGAGGGTGGTGTAGCGCGACAGCAATGCCTGCAGGGGTGTCATGGAGAGCGACTTGACAATGACGTGAGCGTCGAAAACGCCAGTGGCCGGTGCCGCCGTCCCGGTCGCGTGGACGCTGCCCTGACCGTCCGCCGGCGTCAGGTTGGCGTCGAAAGTGGCTTGGCTGCCGTTGGCGACGTGTCGAACGGTGGCGTCGAGTTGCGCCTGGATCGCCAGCGTCGGACTGAACGATCGATCCTTCAATTCGACCTTGTCATCGTGAATCTCGATCGTTCCGAACGCGTACTGCCAGTCCGGGCCGGCCCGGCGAGCCGGAGCCGCGCTGGCTGGGGTCGTTGCAGCGCCGAGCGACGCAAGCAGATCGATCGGGCCTCCGGCATCGCGGACGATCGTCGTCGCCCCCCCGGTCACGGCGACCGCGGATGCGCCGACCCGCTTCTTCTCGAGATCGAAGCGGCCGCCCGTCACGGATGCGGTGGCGAGTGTCAATGCCGCTGGCTTGCTGTCATCGAGAGAGATCGCCGCCGATTGCAGCCGCGCCTGCAGATCGTGCATCTCGAAAAGCGGCTGTTTTCCGCTGGCCGACAGCTGCAACGCGGTGGAGAGATCGATGCGGCCAACGTCCAGGTGCAATGCCTCACGGCGGCTGACATCGACATAGTGGGCGGCCATCCGATCGAGCTTCAGGGTATCGATGCGAACCTCCCAGGGCGCGCCCGCGGCCGTCGGGACAGGACTGGCTCCCCCTTCGGGAACGGGCCCGAGCCAGTCGAGCCGGCCGTTCGATTGCATCCGAGCCCGAACCGCCCCATCGGCCAGCGTCAGTCGATCGACGACAACGCGGCGCGACGCGAGGGCAACCTGCGCGCCCCGGACATGAAGTGTCGCGGAAGAGAACAGGGGATCGCCGCCGGCAAGCCGCCGGAGGGTGAGCGCTGGCAGGTCGATGCTCAGGTGGTCGACCGCGAGAGTCTTGCCTCCGTGCAGTTCGGCAGACAGTGTGAGCGGCCCGGCGGTCGCGTCGAATCCCGTGTAGCGCCGTACAAGCGGCGCGAAGGGTTCGACTGCGAGCCCATCGACCTGGAGGCCGGCTTGCAGGTCCGCGCCGTTCATGGTCACCGTGCCGTGAGCATGGATGGTGCCCCCCGGTCGTGCCACGAGCCTCGCATCGAAGCTCGTCGGCATCGCACCGTCGTTGGCCACGTGCTTCGCGCTTGCCGATGCGATGCGCAGACCGTAGTGGAAGGACGGCATGGCGCTGCGGTCGGTGAGCGCGAGGTCGATGCCGCCAACGTGGACTTCCGCGATGTCGTAGCTCCAGCCCCCTGCGGCCTCGGTCGCGGTCTTTCGCGCCGGAGCAGTTGTGGCAAACAATCGCAGCCAGTCGATCGACCCGTCAGCACCGCGCTCGATGGAGGCGCTGCCTCCATCGATCGACACTCGGCTTGCCGCGATTCGCCGGGCGCTGAGCCGCAAAACGCCACCGCTGACGGCGGCGCTGTCCAGCTGAAGCGTCGGGCCGCCGGGTGTCGGCGCGGGCAGCACGATCGCGCGTGCCTGCAAGCTGATGTCGCTCGCCGTCACGTCGGGACTCGCGCCGGTCGTCGCTGTCAGATGCAGCTTTGCGTCGACGCTGCCGACCTTGAGCACGAGCGGCGGCTGACGCCGGCGGTCGGCGTAGCTCAGTCCCACCTGGTTCAGATCGACGGCAGCCAACGACAGATGCCAAGCCGACCCGGACGCGCCGGGGGCCGCAGGCGGGACCAGTTCGGACCAGCTCATGTCACCGTCGGCCCCCACCACCACCGACGCCGCGCCACCGGACAGGCGCAGGCTCTTGAAAGACAGAGCGTGACCCACCAGGTCGACCTTGCCACCCGACGCGTCGATGCTCTTCATTTCGATCAACGGTGCTTCCATCCCAGGCACGGCCAAGAGGAAGTCGGCCAGGTGCACGCCGAGCTCGTCGAAGCGCAGTCCGGAACCAGCTTCATATGCGTAGTCCGCCGACAAGTCGGCCCTCCCTTGCAGCCGATCGATCCGCAGGAAGTTGCGCATGAACGGCAACCAGGTTCGCGCCTGCAGGCGGTTCAAAGCGAGCTTGCCGTGCGCCGACAGCGCAGGCTCGAGCACAAGCTCGCCCTGCGAACGGATGGTGGTGCCGTCCGGCATGGCGACGCTGAGCGTGTGCGACGCCTTCGCGTCGCCAAGCGTCGAAAGGCCAGTCATGTCGAAGGCGATCGGCCCGATCGTCGTCGTTGCAGGTACCGCACCTCGCAGGTCGGTCAACACCACGACACCTTGAATTGCCGATAGCCGGTCGACGATCAAACGCGGGACCGCGGCCGCGCCCCCGCCGCCGGGCGGATTGAGGCGATGCAGCAACTCTGTCACGTTGAGCGACCCGTCCTTCGCCAAGACGAGAGACATCGTCAGGCCCGTCACGGTGACGTTGTCGAAGTGCCAGACGCGGTGCAGGAGTCCGGTGGGTTGGAAGTTGACCGCGAGGCGGTCGGCCTGCAGTAACAACTCGCTCCGGGGACCGCGCACTGCGATGTCTTTCGCTTCCATGTCGAAGCGGAACGGGTTGAATCGGAACGACCCGAGCGTCACGTTCAGGCCGTAGCGATGCAACAGCCAGGGCGTCAGCTCCCTCTGAACGATCCGGGGCACCCACCAAAATCCCGCGGCCGCATAAAGCGCACAGAGCGCGACCACCGTTGTGGTCACGGCGATCGCCACCTTGCGCAAGCGCCGAACGCGCTCCCCTCGCCCAGTCGATGGACGCTCGGCGAGGCCGATCATGGACTTGTCGACATCTAGCGTCAGGTCATCCGTGTCGCCGCGGTCACCAGGTCCTTGATCTTGCCGATGTCCTTGCCGGTGCGGCTGTCGACGTCTCGGCCAATGATCTTGCTGGCGCGGCGGCTTGAACCCGTAGTTCTTGTCGAGTCCTTCAACGTAGCGACGATTGTCGACGGCGCGCATCCAGTCATGTTTCCCCAGCTTATCCGACTCGAACAGTTCGAGATCGAACTCGAGCAGGGAATAGCGCACGGCCCGCGCCGCCTTTCGAAGAACGGTTCTCTCGATCTCGGCGACATCTCGGCGACGACCTTCTTCACACTGCTGTGGGAAAACACCAGCAAGGCTTCTTCGCCGATCCGATCTGTCTCGGCAACCGCAACTTCATCGGCTGGAAGCTGATCGGCTACCCGGGTCCCCGCTACAACTACGACGCCGACATTCTCCGCTTCGGTGAGCACTATCCGCTCCCGATGGTCGGCTTGATGGGCCGCGACCCATCACGGCAACCTACGGGCCCGCTATGAGCACGAAGCTCGCGCCGGTCGACGTCGTGCGGACCTGCTCGGCCATCCGCTTTCGTGGGCCTGGGCGTCGGTGTTCGGTGCGCTCATCAGTCCGACCGACCCGGTCGCCGTGCTGAGCATGTTCGAGGGCGTGCGGCTGCCGCCCTCGATCAAGGTCGAGCTGCAAGGCGAGGCGCTCTTCAACGACGGCATCGGCGTCGTCCTCTTCGTGCTCCTCGTCGGCGTGGCCGCGCCGGTGCTCGCCTTTCCCTGGAGCCGGCGCCTGTCGATCCGCAACGTTCCCTTCCTGACGTGGGCCGGAGTGCACGGCGGCATCTCCGTCGCGCTGGCGCTCGCCCTTCCGGACAGCGCCGCAAAACCGGTGATCCTCTCGGCGACCTCTGCAGTCGTCCTCTTCGGGCTGATCGCGCAGGGCTCGACCGTCGGCACGGTTGCGCGCGCCACGCTGCCCACGCAAGGCAGCGGGCAGCGCGCGCCATCGTCGCCGAAGGAATAGCGGTTGCACCGGGATGGCGCGGAACGCACCGGCGCAATGCCGCGATCGCGTCCGTGCAATCTCCTGTTTTCCGCATCGGCTCGCGGTGGGGGTTAAGCTGGCCAGCCCAAATCCGGTGACCGGGTGGCTCATCCGCTCCGGGCATGAACGAGAAGACATAGCCGGGATGCGCGCGTGAGCCTCGACCACCTTTTCTTCGACGACTGGGCCACGCTCGTGCGGACCGGCGTGCTCGGCGTCTGCGCCTACGTGGCACTGGTCGTGCTGTTGCGCATTTCCGGCAAGCGGACGCTCTCGAAGATGAACGCGTTCGATTTCCTCGTGACGATCGCGCTCGGCTCGGCGCTGGCGACCGTGATGCTCAGCAAGAGCACGTCGCTCGCCCAGGGACTCGTCGCGTTCGCGCTCCTCGTCGGCTGCCAGTTCGTCGTCACCTGGCTGAGCGTGCGCTGGCGCTGGGTGCGAAAGCTCGTCACCGGCGAGCCCGGCCTGCTCCTCTATCGCGGCGAGTTCATCGCCTCGGCGATGCGGCAGTGCCGCGTCACCGAGGACGACATCCGCGCTGCGCTGCGCGCGGCGGGCGTCGGCGATCGCACCGAGGTCCATGCCGTCGTCCTCGAGACAGACGCCTCCTTCAGCGTCATCGAGTCAGCGCGCGCGGGAGGGGCGTCGACGCTGCGCGAGGTGCGCGGCTCGCCGGCGCCGGACCACCCACGCGAAGCCGGGACCTGACAAGCTCGGGTTGCGCGCGGGAACCATCTCCGAAGAAGCTAAGTGCGACAATGCACAGACGCGCCGCGGGCGCTCATGCAGGATCTCGGGCCGCGAGGTTTCATGCGAATTCTCCAGCAAAAGAAATCCGTGCTTCTCGCCTTGGCGGGTGCGCTGAGCGCCATCTCTGCGTCGGCCGAGACCTTCTTCGACGAGCCCACGCCGGCAACCGACACCGCCTCGATCTCGGGCCATGCGCGGCTTTACGACTTCCGCGAATGGCACGCCGCCAACCAGCCCTATCCGACGCAGGATCGGCAAGACCGTCATGACGACCGCGGCACCGCGCTGGGAGGAGACATCGTTCTCCGGTCGCCGACGTGGCACGGCCTGAGCGCCGGGCTCTCCGTCTACTCCCAGCAGGCGCTGCTTCACTACGACGCCGAAAATTCCTCGCTCGCTCCGCATGTCACCCATTTCGGCGAAGCGTACGCCCGGCACGAGTCGTCGGTCACCCGCTTCACGGTGGGACGCCAGCTCATGTACACGCCCTTCGCCAACGGCGACCAGTTCACGATGCTGCCGCGATCTTTCGAGGGCATCTCCGGCGCGGCATCCTTCGGCGGCGACGACGTCGTCGCGCAGAAGAAGCAGCACTCGGGTCGCTTCGACCTCGCCGTTCTGGCGCCGTTCGCCTTCGATGCCAAGCCGGGTGCTCCCGAACTCAAGGTCTATGCGGCCAGGATGACCCGGTACGAGAGCCGCTTCGCCAGCGACTTCGATCGCGACAATCGCTACAGCAGCGGCCTGCACCAGGTCGACCCGAGCATTCCGACGCAGACCCCGGGCCTGTTCTCGGCGGGCCTGGAGTATTCGCAGGGCACGCCGGCGGGCGACCTGCTGGCCCGTCTGTGGGATTACACGTTCTTCAACTACGCCCGCCTGCAGTTCATCGAGGCCGGTTTTCAGGGGCCGAGCCTGGTCGCTGAAGCGAGGCCTTACGCCCGCGTCCAGTACATCCACGAAGCCGAAGCCGGGGCTGCCTATGCCGGGCGGGTGAAGGCAACCTACTCGGGCGTGAAGATCGGCATCCGGACGTCTGCAGCCGATCTGGCCCTGGTTCTCGAACGCGCCCCCCGGCATGTCGGCACGTTCAGGAACGGCGGGCTGCTGCATCCGTACAGCGATCTCAGCGGCGTTCTCTACGACGATGCCTTGAACAGCAGCCTGGAGGACCTGGGGCCCGGGCGGGCGATCGGCGTTCAGTTCGACTACTCGCCGGGCAAGCAGTACACCCTGACGACCAAGTACGTTCGCTACCTCGCCTACTACGGAACGAATGGCGCGTTCTACAGCTACGACGGGCCATCGTATTTCGCGGCCAAGGGACTGGTCGCGGGACAGACCATCCCCGATCAGTCGAGCTACGAGCTGGACTTCGGAGCGACCCTTCACGGCGCCGCCCTGGCGCCGAACCTCAAGGCGTTCTCGATCAGCGACAACCTCGGCATTCGCGGCGGTTTCGGCGGCGCCCGGCGCTTCTTCGTCAACAGGCTGCGCCTCATCTACAGCTTCTAGCTCATGCCAGCGCATCCCGACGACAGCGCCGACAGTGCCAAGCGCCTTTCGCCCGGTCGGGCTCCGGAAGCGACGGAAGCCGACCATCGGATCACAGGCACCGGCTGGCTCCGCGCCGCAGTTCTCGGCGCCAACGACGGCATCGTCTCGACCGGAAGCCTGATCATCGGCGTGGCGGCTGCCCACGGAAGCCACACGAACATCCTGGTGGCGGGCGCGGCCGGTCTCGTGGCCGGGGCGATGTCGATGGCGGCAGGCGAATACGTGTCTGTCTCGTCGCAGTCGGACGCCCAGAAGGCTGCGCTCGCCCAGGAATCCTCGGAGCTCGTTCGCAACCCGGAGAGCGAACGAAGCGAACTCGCCGCGATCTACGTCCAGCGCGGACTCGACGCTGCCCTCGCGCGCGAGGTCGCGGTCAAGCTGATGGAGCATGACGCTCTGGGCGCGCATGCGCGCGACGAGCTCGGCCAGTCGCAAGCGACGAACGCCAGGCCGCTGCAGGCCGCTCTCGCCTCGGCCGGCAGCTTCGCCCTGGGAGCAGCGCTGCCGATGGCCATGGCAGCGTTGGTGTCTGGAAGCCCTCTCATCGTCGCGGTCGTGCTGGCTTCGCTTCTGGCGCTGGCCGCCCTGGGCGCCCTTGCTGCCTACGCGGGAGGCGCGCCGATGCTCACGGGGGTCGCTCGAGTCACGATCTGGAGCGCGCTTGCGATGGCCGCGACGGCGGGCATCGGCACGCTGTTAGGAACCGCCCCCTGAGCGTGCTGTCTCGGAGCGTCGAGAGCCGGCGGCGTGTAGGCCGGACTCCCGGATCGGTCGCTGCTTCGCCGCGCGAGGTCGGACCTGACGCTGCAGCCCCGCCTCGCGTTGTGCGGCGGGGCTGCCTGCATTCGCGGTCAGCCCAGCGCCTTCAGCGCCGACTGGATCTGAGCCAGGTTCGCCTGGGTCGGATTGCCGCTGATCCGCGCCACCACGTGGCCCTGCGCGTCGACCACGAAGACGAAGGCATTCGAGCTGCTCGGTGGAACGCCCAGAGCAGACTCCAGCGTGTTCGACGACATGAGCCAGGTCTGGTCGTAGTAGCGGGCCGGGATCTTCGCCTTGGCGCGCCCGATTGCGTCGGACTCGCTCATGAAAAATGGCAGGTCGATGGCGAGAACGTCGCGAATGCGCGCAGCTGGCCCGAGCTGGCGCAAGGCCTTGGCCCATTTGCGCGTATCCGCGGCGGCCCCTTTGCTGGGCGTCAGGATCAGCACGGTCGGCTTGCCAAGGAGATCGGCCGGGGTGATCGAGTGCCCGGTCAGCGCGGTGGCAGAAAACGACGGGATGTTTTCGCCGGCATGCGACGGCCGCGCAGCAATCAGCAGCATCGACGTGACCAGCGCCAGCGCAAGCGACGAGAGGCCGCGCCGGACCGGAGCGTCTGCGGGATTCAGGTGGCGGACATGTCTCACGGCGTTCTCCTCGACGAGCCGTGTGTCGACATGACGCCCGCGCCCTTGAGCCCGGTGGCAAATCCCGTGCGCGTGCGACGCGGCGTGGACGCGCAGGAGACGGTCAGTGCTCCACCGCACAGACGTTGCTTTTCGCGATGCTCAATCAGGCGCCGAACGAGCGGCTGTTCACCGCCCTTTGCGACGCCTGCGCACCGTTCGGCGGCGTGGCATGCGGCGAAGACCTCGCCCGGCTCATGACCGACTGGCGGCCCGAGTTGCCCAGGCCGAGCCTGGCGCGGCTGATCGCCGAGAACGATGTCTTTCACTTCCGGTGGCGGGGTGCGACATCGATCCCGATGGTGCAGTTCCACCTCCAAGACCTGTGGATCGATGACTCGATCCGGCAGGCAGGGCGCACCCTTGGCGACCATCGCGACGGCTGGGAAGTGGCCGCCTGGTTCGTCTGCGCCAACGACTGGTTGCAGGGCCGGCGCCCGATCGACCTCATCGACAGCGACCTTTGCGCCGTCGCGGAGGCAGCACGTGCCGATCGCTTCGTGACGAACGGCTGATGCCGACGGCGCGCGAGACACGGCCCCTCACGCGACCCTGAAGGCGCGGCCTAACCCTTCTGCTCACTCGGCGGGTCGGACCCGTTCGCCCGCTCGAGCGTGGCATCGACCTCCGCACCGATCAGCACCGCCCAGGCGGACAGCAGGAACCAGAGCAGGAGGACGACGACCGCTCCCATCGAGCCGTAGGTCTGGTTGAAGGTGCCGAACCATTTCACGTAGAGCGAAAAAAGCACCGATGCGATCAGCCAGATCGCCACGGCGACGGCCGCCCCCCAGTTCAGCCACGACCAGCGCGGCTTGTCGCGGTACGGACCGTAGCGGTAGACGAGAACCAGTGCGATCCAGAACGACGCCGCGACGATCGGCCAGCGCAGCCATTCGATCGCATGGCGAACGGTGTCGCTGAGGCCGGCGGCTCCGCTCACGATGGGCAGGAGCACGATGACAGTGGCCGTCAGGAGCATGCCGACGATCGCAACGCTCGACAGCACGAGCGAGACGGCGAAGCGATGGAAATATCCACGCTGCTCCTTCAGGTCGTAGGCGACATTGAGCGCCTGCATCAGCGCCCTCATTCCTGCCGACCCCGCCCACAGCGCGAGGACGATGCTGCCGAGCGTGCCCAGGCCAAGGGCGCCGTGGCCGGCGCCCGTCAACTGGCGCAGCTGGCGGACGACGAGCTCTGCCGCGGGGTGCGGCAGCAACCGGCCGAGGATGTCGAGCTGGCGCGTCATCTGGTCCGGGTTGAACGCCAGCCCGAAGGTCGAGATGAGGGCGACCAGCGTCGGAAAGATCGCCAGCAGGCCGTAAAAGGCGACGCCGGCCGCGATCACGTGCAGCCGGTCCTTGCCGATCTGGTCCTTGATGCGCCTGCCGATCTGGAGCCAGTCGTGCCGGCCGATTCGGGCCACAGTGTCCTCGTGGGTCATCGGGTCGGTCTCGTCGATGCGTTTGCGCCGAACTCCACGCTGGCCGCCCTTCAGCGCGCCGCGAAGCGATGCCGGTAACTGAGCACGACGGGTCTCGACGCGCCTTTCGGCGTGGCCGTCACGGTCAAGGTGACCACCGCGCCGGCGACCCGGGGATAGGTGCCGTAGTAGGAGACGTATCCGTTCTGGCGATCGAGGTGCATCTCGACGGCTTCCCTGGTTCCGACCGCGTCGCGCCGCGTGACGGCGATCTTCGCCGGCACCGTGCCATTGCCGTTGCCGTTGCGCCGGCCGCCCTTGCAGCGCACGGTGACATTGACGATCGCCACGTCGGCGGCCGCCGAGAAGCCGCGCGCCGCGGCGACGGCGGGAGGAATCGAGCGGCTGTCGACCGTGCTGCTGCGGATGCTGCAGGCACCGCCGCGGCTCTGGTGCGCCTGGGCGTGCGCGTCCGATGAGGCAGACAGCAGCAACAGCGAGGTCAGGAATGCAGTGAGGCGAGGCGAGGCGATCATGACGAGCCCTTGGTGAATGCGTCGGTGCCGATCAGGCGATCGGCGCCGAGAAGAAGAACGCCATCCCGAGCAGGATGTAGACGCCGATCAGCAACACGCCTTCGAACCACGTCGTCTCGCCGTCGGTCGAAATGGCGTTGACGATGAAGGCCACGCTGGCGATCGCGAACAGGCCGAGCGGGTTGCCGAAGACCAGCGTCATCGGCCGGCCCATCAGCCACGAGCCGAGGACGAGCAGCGGCGCGACAACGAGCGCGACCTGGATCGCCGAGCCGATGCAGATGTTGAGCACCAGCCCCATCTTGCCCTGGCGCGCGAACCAGGTGGCAGCGAAGATCCGATGCCGTGCCGACCAGCGCCAGCACGATCACGCCGATGAAGACCGACGACAGGCCGAGCGCCGCCGACGTCGCCTCGAGCGCCCCGGAGACGAGGTGCGCCTCGAGGGCGACCAGGGCGGTGGCGGCGACGAGCACGGCCAGCGACATCCAGATCGGCCAGCCGGCGTCGTCACCCTCGTCGCGCGAATCGTCCGAAGCGAACATGTCGCGGTGCGTCACCAGCGTGCAGACGAGGTTGGCGACGTAGAGGACCAGGAGCACGATCGAGACGCCGATGCTCAGGTGCTCGTCGATGCGGGCGGGCTCGGACTGCGTGGTCAGGTGGCGGCTGGTGTAGTCGAACACCGCCGGCAGCAGGAGGGCGATGACGACGAGGATGAGCAGGCTGGCGAGCCGGCCTGCCTTGTCGCGGTTGAAGCACTGCCGGCTCCGGCCGATGCTGCCGACGACGACGGCCAGGCCGAGGCCGAGCAGGCTGGTGCCGATGATGGAGCCGGTGCTCTGGGCGCGCACGACGTCGGCGTGGCCGGCGGCGAGAACGAAGAACGCCAGGATGATCTCGGCGAGGCTGCCGAAGCTCACGTTGAGCAGGCCGCCGATGGCCGAGCCGACTCGCGTGGCCAGGTGCTCGGTGGCCCGGCGGATCCGGTCCGCGAGCACGCCGATCGCCAGTGCACCGGCGACGAAGATCCACAGTCCGGCGAGCGACGTGAGGTAGTGGAGCGCCGGCGCGACCGGAACGACGAGCAGCAGGGCGAGCGGCAGCCACAGGCGTTTTGGCATGAGCGAGCGCGGTCGTCGACTCTCGAGGACGGCGCGGGCGCGCCCTAGCGGTTCGGCCTGTCGCTGTGCCGGGCGCCGTCGACCCTGCCGGGCGAAGTCGCCGCGACGGTTGTTGACCGTTCTGCCATGGATGGTGTCTTCGCGGCGGGCAAAGACGCATTGTGAAGCGCTCGGTGCGCCGCGTCGGTCGCTGCCGCACAAAGGCACTCCCGGCCTGTCGCGCGGCGCCAAGGCCGCCATCGCGCCTCTCCTCGCTGCCGGATCGACGGGGCAGCGAATCTGCGCGGGCTCTCGCGCGCCTTGGGATTGCGGCTCTAGAGGCCTTTTCTGCCGACGCCGTTCCGTCCTCTTCGGGCTGCGTCGGCCTGCAAGGACCGAGGGCACTGTATGTGCGTTGGCGCACGGACTATGCTTCGGAGCGTTGATAACAGGCTCGTGGAGCGGCAGCAAGTCTTCGCTGGCAAGGCCGTCTTGGTCCGTCCACGCTCGACGTGACGATCCGACGACGGCACGCTGATTGCCGCTTTGAGCCACTCTCCGTCGTTGCCCGACAACTGAAGCAAAAATAAAGGGAAAACCATGGAAGCGTCGGGTTGCAGCATCGACCCCCGCGACGGCGTCGACGACGAAGCTCCGGCCGCAGCGTCCGTCGGGCGGAGGCAGGTTCTCGTCGCTGCGAGCTCGCTTGCGCTGCTCGGCGGCGTGCTGGCAACCCGCTCCTCGCTCGCCGACAACCCGGCGCGGTTGCCGTCGCCGAATGCTTCCCGCCGCTTCGGGTTCTTCAGCCCGGCCGAGGCCGCCTTCATGGATGCCGCAGTCGATCGACTCATCCCTTCCGATGCGCTCGGCCCCGGTGCCGTCGAGGCCGGTGTGCCGGTGTTCATCGATCACCAGCTGCAAGGGCCCTACGGAAGCGCCGCCGACTGGTACATGCAAGGCCCCTGGGCCGACGGCACGCCGCAGCAAGGCTATCAGCGACGGCGCACGCCGGCGCAGGTCTATCGCGCCGCGATCGCCGCGATCGACGATCACGCGCGGCGCTCTTCGAACAAGACCTTCTCCGCCCTCGACAGCGCCGAACGAGACGGGCTGCTGCACGGTCTGGAGGACGGCACGCTCGATCTCGGCGACGTCTCCGCCAAGACCTT
>JALYXU010000188.1 GCA_030946925.1 Pseudomonadota bacterium | reverse complement strand
GGACGAGGCCGCGCAGCGAGCCGCCACGCTTCTGGTCGCGCAGCCGCTTCGCGCCGGCGCCCGCGTGCTCGACGCCTGCGCCGCACCGGGCGGCAAGACGGCGCATCTGCTCGAGCTTGCCGAGCTCGAGGTCACCGCGATCGACCGCGACGCCGAACGGCTGCTCAAGGTCGACGCGACGCTGGCCCGCCTCGGCCTGCAGGCGCGGACCGTCGCCGCCGACGCCGCCGACCCGGCAGCGTGGTGGGACGGCCACCTCTTCGACGCGATCCTGCTCGACGCGCCTTGCAGCGCCTCGGGCATCGTCCGCCGCCACCCCGATGTCCGCTGGCTGCGTCGGGCCGGTGACATCGAGGTCCTGGTCGGTGTCCAGGCGCGCCTGCTCGACGCCCTCTGGCCGCTGCTCGCCCCGGGTGGCCGGCTGCTCTACTGCACCTGTTCCCTGTTCCGGGCCGAGGGCCAGGACCAGATCGACGCTTTTTTGCAACGGCAAGGTGACGCGGTCGTCGCCACGACCCCGCCTTCGCCTGGTCAGCTGCTGCCGCTGCCCGACAATCGCAAGACCCTGCAATCGCCTGCGTCGAGTGCCGTCGGCGATGGCTTCTTTCTGGCGCTCATCGAGAAGAAACGAGACTCCATACCGCCATGACCCGGCCGCCGCCGCTCGGCCCGTTGCGCCGCCGCAGCTTGCTTCGCGGCCTCGGCGTCGCGGCGTTACGCGGGCTGCCGCTGCTGGGTTTCGGCGCGACCCCGAAGGCGGCTCCCGCGCCGACTCCGGGATCGGCCCCCGCATCGGCAGCACCGGCCTCGGCGGCTCCGTCCGCAACGGCGGCCACGTCGACTGCGGTGCCCGGGTCGGCAGCGGCCGGGCCCCGGCTCGTCCACTTCGACGTCAACCGCGACGAAGACGGCGTTCATCTCGCCTACGCGGTCGATTTCGATCTCGGCCACGGCGTCGACGATGCGTTCGGAAAATCGGTGCCGCTCTTTTTCGTCGCCGAAGCCGAGATCTATCGCGACCGCTGGTACTGGCGCGACCGCCGGGTCGCCCACGCCGTGCGTACCTGGCGGGTCGTCTACCAGCCGCTCACGTCGACCTACCGCGTCACGACGATCGGCGGCCTGAGCCAGACCTATTCGACCCGCGCCGATGCGCTGGCCTCGATCAGCCGGTCCAGCAACTGGAAGGTCGCCGAGCCGGGCCAGATCGACGACGGCCACCACTACATCGAGTTCCAGTTTCGCCTCGACACGACGCAGCTGCCGCGGCCGATGCAGATCGGCATCAGCGGCGAGCCGGACTGGCAGCTCTCGATCAAGCGAACCCAGCGCATCAATTGAAGGCCGCAACGTTCCGCGTGCGGCTCGGCCGAAGCGCCGCCCCGCCCATCGCGGCAGCCCCGCCGCCGCCATGACGCGCGCCAGCCGGTGGGCCTGGATCGTCTCCACCGTCGCCGCGCTCGGCGCCGGCCTGGTGCTCGCCTTCCTGCTCTCGGTCGCGACCAACAACCCAGCGCTGTACGAGCGCCACTACGTCTGGCTGTTCTGGGTCAACGTGGCGCTGGCCAGCCTGCTGGTGCTGGTCATCGTCGTCACCGGCGTGCGGCTGCTCTGGCGCGTCTCGCGCGGCCGCTTCGGCAGCCGATTGCTGCTCAAGCTGGCGGCCATCTTCGCGCTGGTCGGCGTCGTCCCCGGCCTGGTCATCTACACCGTCAGCTACCAGTTCATGTCGCGCTCGATCGAGAGCTGGTTCGACGTGCGCGTCGAGGGCGCGCTCGATGCCGGCCTGGCGCTCGGCCGCGGCACCATCGACGGCATCGTCGCCGACCTGGCGACGAAGACGCGGCTGGCTGCTGAGCGCCTCGGCGACAGTGCGTCGCCGGCCGAGCCGCTGACGCTGGCGCTGGAGCGGCTGCGCGAGCAGCTGACGGCGCAGGAGGTCGGCATCGTCGGCAGCAGCGGCCAGACGCTGATGACGGCCGGTCCGAGCGGGCTCGGCCTGCTGCCGGAGCGGGCCTCGGCGCAACTGCTGCGGCAAGCCCGGACCCAGCGTGTCGCCACCCAGACCGAGGGCCTCGACGAAGACTCCGCCGCCGCCGGAACCGCAGCACGGGTGCGCGTCATGGCCTTGATCCCGAGCAGCAACTTCGTGCTCGGCGAACAGGAGCGTTATCTGTCGGTGACGCAATCGATCGCGCCGTCGATCGCCGCCAATGCGCTGGCCGTGACCAACGCCTACCGCGAGTATCAGCAGCGATCGCTGGCCCGGACCGGACTGCGCAAGATGTACACCGGCACCCTGACGCTGGCCCTGGTCCTGGCCGTCTTCGGTGCGCTGCTGCTCGCGGTTGCGCTCAGCAACCAGCTGGCGCAGCCGCTGCTGCTGCTCGCCGAAGGCGTCGCCGAAGTCGCGCGCGGCGACTTTCGTTCCAAGGCCATCTTCGCGTCGCGCGACGAGCTGGGCGGCCTGACCCGATCGTTCGCCGAGATGACCGAGCAGCTCTCCGAAGCGCGCGAGCTGGTGCACCAGAGCGTGGTTCAGGTCGAGGGCGCGCGCGCCAACCTGCAGACCATCCTCGACAACCTCACTGCCGGCGTGATCGTGTTCGACCGCGCCGGCGCGATCGACACCGTCAACCCCGGCGCCACCCGCATCATCCGGCTGCCGCTCTCGGCCTACCGCGGCCGACGCCTCGACGAGGTGCCCGGCCTGGCCGTCTTCGGCCAATCGGTCTGGCAACGCTTCGAGCTGCACGCGGCCAGCCCCGAGGCTGGCGAGCGTGATCATTGGCAGGACTCGTTCGAGCTGCAGACGGGGGGCAAGGGCGGCAAGGAGCGCGACTCGATCACGCTGCTGGTGCGTGGCGCGGCAATGCCGCAGGGCGCCCGCCTGATGGTCTTCGACGACATCACCGAGCTGGTCTCGGCCCAGCGCGTCGAGGCCTGGAGCGAGGTCGCGCGGCGGCTCGCGCACGAGATCAAGAATCCGCTGACACCGATCCAGCTCTCGGCCGAGCGGCTACAGCTCAAGCTCTCGCCGAAGCTCGAAGGCGCCGACCAGTCGCTGCTGCAACGCTCGGTCGACACCATCGTCAACCAGGTCCAGGCGATGAAGACGCTGGTCAACGAGTTTCGCGACTACGCCCGCCTGCCGGCGTCGGAGCTCGAGCCGCTCGACCTCAACGCGCTGGTCGTCGAAGTGCTCGGCCTCTACGGCGCGGCGCAGGAGTCGGGGCGGCTCCACGCCGAGTTCGGGCCGGCGCTGCCGGCGATCGTGGGCGACGCCACCCAGCTTCGCCAGGTGATCCACAACCTGGTGCAGAACGCGCTCGACGCCGTCGCCGATCAGGCCGACGGGCGGGTGCGCATCTGCACCGAGGCGGCGCGCAACGAGAAGGACGAGATCCGGGCCGTGCGCCTGGTCGTCGTGGACAATGGGCCGGGCTTCTCCGACAAGGTTCTGAAGCGTGCCTTCGAGCCGTACGTGACGACCAAGTCGAAGGGAACCGGGCTCGGCCTGGCCGTCGTCAAGAAGATCGCGGACGAGCATGGCGCGCGGGTCCGGATCGCCAATCTCGGCAGCAGCGAAGGCCAGGACGACGCGGCCGGCGCGGTCCATCGGGGCGCCCAAGTTTCGTTATCATTTTCAAAACTCGCTGCAGTGCCGCGCACTGCAGCGCTCGAGACGGCGGCGCGGGCGCCGTCTCACTGAAAGGTTCATGGCCACCATTCTTGTCGTCGACGACGAACTGGGCATTCGGGCGTTGTTGTCGGAGATCCTCGCCGACGAGGGCCACACCGTCGAACTGGCGGAGAACGCGGCGCAGGCGCGCGCCTGCCGCGAGCGGATCCGGCCCGACCTGGTTCTGCTAGACATCTGGATGCCCGACGTCGATGGCATCACGCTGCTGAAGGAGTGGGGCGGGGCCGCGCAGCTGACGATGCCCGTGATCATGATGAGCGGCCACGGCACCATCGACACGGCGGTCGAGGCGACCAAGTTCGGGGCGATGGCTTTCCTCGAGAAGCCGATCACCTTGCAAAAGCTGCTGCGGGCGGTGGAGCAGGGTCTTGCCAAGCCGGCGCTCCGGATCGCCAGTGCAACGACCTCGGCCTCGACCGATGCCAGCCTCACTGTCGAAGCGGCGATGACCGGCGGCGTTGCATCGGCCGCCGTTCCGGTCCTGCTTGGCCCGCAGCCCGAGCAGAGCTTCGACCTCGACCGGCCGCTGCGCGAAGCGCGCGACGCCTTCGAGAAGAGCTACTTCGAGTTTCACCTGGCCCAGGAAAACGGCAGCATGACCCGTGTTGCCGAGAAGACCGGGCTCGAGCGCACGCACCTGTATCGCAAGCTGAAGCAACTGGGTGTCGACCTGTCGCGCAACAAGCGCAGCGCGATGTGAGGACGCGAGCACTGGTCGCCACCCCCGGACCGGCCAGCGCTCGAAGTGCCTCGATATAATCGATCGCTCACGGCCAAGTAGCTCAGTCGGTAGAGCAGCGGACTGAAAATCCGCGTGTCGGTGGTTCGATTCCGCCCTTGGCCACCAGATGAATGCGCTCCTGGCAGTCCCCTGGCTACCGCGCCGCCGGCAGCTTCCGGTGGATCACGTAGCAGCCCTCGCGCAGCGACACGTAGCCGCCGGCCGTCAGCTCCTTGAGGACACGGTTGACCATCTCGCGCGACGAGCCGACGCGATCGGCGATGTCTTGCTGGGTCAGCTTTTGCCGCACCAGCCGCTCGTCGCCCGCGGGCTCCGACAGCTCCATCAGAACGCGGACCATGCGGCCGTAGACGTCCTGCAAGGCCAGGCTCTTCACTTGCTCGGTGAGGCGGCGGACCATGCGCGTGAGCTTTTCCGACAGGTGCACCGCAAAGTCGGGGTGCTCCGAGAGAAAGCCGCGGAGCTCGGCGCCTTGAACGACGCGGCAGCTCGTCGCCTCGAGCGTCTTGACCGAGGCCGAGCGCAAGCCGCCATCGAGGGCGAGCTCGCCGACGTACTCGCCCGGGCCGTAGTCGCCGAGCACCACATCGCGGCCGTCGACGGAGCTGGCGTAGGCACGCAGGCGCCCGCTCAGGACGATGAAGAGTGAATCGCCGACGTCGCCTTCGTTGATGAGGATCGTGTTGGCGCGAAACGCCCTGGCGTTGCCGTGCGTTGCGAGGGCGGCGAACAGCCCGTCCGGCAGGCGGTCATCGTGGCTCGACGCCGAGCTCGGTGCAGTCGAGAACACAGCAGCTCCGATCGCCATCCAGAATTATGGGACGGGAGGGCCGTGTGAACAAAGTCACTGGCCGGCGTTGCCTTGCTCACTGGGCCGGAGGCGGCCGTCTCGAGAGACTGCTCATCAGCCGAGGCGAATGGTCGCACCGGCCCGAAGCCCAACCAGGAGCCCGACATGAACAGCTACTTCGACGACATCTCCACCGCCCTGCTCGTCCTGACCTACGGCATCGCGGCGTTCGCGGCGGCAGTCTCGGTGATCGCCGGCGCCGTCTGAGCCGCCCCGCATCCGCCGACCCCTGAAAGGAAAAACATGGATCGCTCGTACGAACACGAAGCCTCGGGCCGCCGGCAGGACATCGCCGCGCCGGAGGCTCTTGCGGCGATGGCCGCCGTGACCGGCGCCGCCATGGCCGAGCCGGGCGCCTTCGATGGCTGGCTGCGCGCGACGCTCGACGAGGTCGACTACGGCATCTTCGTCATTGCCAGCGACACCGCCGTTGCACATTCGAATCGGGCCGGGGCCGCTCACCTCTCGGAACAAAGCCCTCTGCGACTCTGCGCCGGCCGCTTGCGTGGCCGCCGCCAGGAAGACGACGAGGCGCTGCGCAGTGCCATCGCCGATGCGCAGAAACGCGGCGTCCGCAGGCTCCTCAGCGTCGGCGAGGCGGCCGAACGGATCGCGCTGTCGGTGATCCCGCTGGGCGACTCAGCCCACGGCGGGCCGTTCGCGGTCCTCGTCATGCTGGGCAAGAAGCAGATGTGCGACCGGCTCTCGATCCAGAGCTATTCGCAGGCCCATGGCCTGACGGTCGCAGAAAGCCGCGTCCTCCGCGAGCTCTCGTCGGGGGCCCATCCGCAGGAAGCGGCGGCCAACCTCGGGGTTCGCGTGTCGACGGTGCGGACGCAGATCTCGAGCATCCGCGCCAAGACCAGCAGCGGAACAATTCGCGACCTGCTGCGAACCCTGTCGGTCCTGCCGCCGTTGACGCGGACGCTGAGCGGCTATCAGTGACGCTTACGGACCAAGCGCCTGCGACGAATCAGGCGGCCAAGGCCGACGCGGCCGCTGCGGCGAGGCACTTGTTGCACTTGCCGAGGCCCGGCAGGCGCGAGTCGGGCTTGCCATCGCCGGTCTTGAAGTTCGCCTGGCAGCGCCGGCACACGTACATCTTTGAGCTCGACATCATCGGCTTGACACCCGGCTCGCCGGCCGGGCGGGCGGCGACGTATTCGGCTTGGGTCTGACGCAGCTTCAGCGCTGCATTGACAGCCGCAGAGCCGTTGCCAGCGGGAACCGCCGGCGTCGCGGCCTTGGTTGCTTTGGAGACTGGAGCGGAGGAACGGGTGGTCATGGCGATCCTGAAAAGTGCATCGACACCGCGCGCCGAAGGAGCGCTGCGCCGGTCACGAGGGGGCACTATTGTCCCAGCAAACGCAGGCGAGCGCCCGGAGGGTTTGCCTGGGCCGCCGATCGACGACGCGCCGGCGTGCTGCCGCAAGCCCGGCAGGCTCGCCATCCGGACTCACGATTCGTCGGTCAGGGCGAAGTGCTCGACAGCCGGCGGCCCGGCAAAGAACGGGCCGACGATGCCACGCCACTCGGCAAAGAGGGGCCCCTGCCGGAAGTCGACCGTGTGGTTCTCGAGCGTCTCCCACCAGATCATGAGCATGTAGCGGTCGGTCGATTCGATGCCTCTGTGCACCTGGTGCGCACGGTAGCCGGTGGCCCGAGCGGCGACGGTCGCCAGGCCGTGGGCGATCGCGGCTTCGAACTCGGCGTTCCTGCCCGGCGTGATGCGGATGTCGGCGATCTCGAGAATCATGGCGTGCCTCCTCGGGTCACTGTAAGCCGAGGTGGCGGGCCAGCGCCTCGGCGTTTGCGCCGATCCCGGTCGAGTCGCCTTCCAGCACGACCCGGCCCTTCTCGAGGATGACGGCGCGGTCGGTGTGCGCGAGCACGGCGCGCGCGTTGCGGTCGACCACCACGGTGGCGATGCCGCTGGCGCGGATCGACGCCACGGTCCGCCAGATCTCGGTGACGACCAGGGGTGCCAGGCCTTCGGTGGCTTCGTCCAGAACCAGCAGGCGCGGGTTGGTCAGCAAGGCGCGGCCGATCGCCAGCATCTGCTGCTCGCCGCCCGACAGCTGCTGGCCGCCGTGACCGAGCCGCTCGGCCAGGCGCGGGAACGTGTCGAGAACACGCTCGAGGGTCCAGTCGCGGCCGCCGTCGGGGCCGGCCCGCGCCGTCATGACCAGGTTCTCGCGGACCGACAGGTTGGCGAAGATGCCGCGGCCTTCGGGCACGTAGCCGATGCCGAGCCGGGCCATCCGCTCCGGCACGGCGCCGGTGACGTCGCGGCCCTGCCAGGCAACCACGCCTTCAGCGGCCCGGACATAGCCCATCACGGTCCGGAGCAAGGTCGTCTTGCCCATGCCGTTGCGGCCGAGCAGGCCGAGCGACTGGCCCGGCTGGATCTCGAGCGAGACGCCGCGCAGCACGTGGCTGTCGCCGTAGCGCGCATGCAGCTCGGAGATCGCGAGCAGCGGAGTCATCGGTGGTCGTCCGGGGTCGACACGGCGCCGAGCGGGTCCTCGCCCAGATAAGCGTCCTGCACCGCCCTGTCGGCACGAATCCGGTCGGGCACGTCGCTGGCGATGACCTGGCCGTTGACCATTACCGTGATGCGATCGGCGATGCGAAACACGGCGTCCATGTCGTGCTCGACGAGCAGGATGGCGTGGCTCGGCCGCAGTGCCGCGAGCAGCTCGAGCATGCGCGTCGATTCCTCGGCCCCCATCCCGGCTAGCGGCTCGTCGAGCAATAGCGCGCGCGGCGCGGTGGCCAGGCACATCGCGATTTCGAGCTGGCGTTTGCCGCCGTGGCTGAGCGTGCCGGCGATGCGCGGCGCCTCGCCGGCCAGGCCGGTCGCTTCGAGCGCCGCCAAGGCGTCGCGAATGCCGGCCGCGTCGGCCCCGGCCTGCCGCCAGATTCGCCATGGCTGCGGCCGCCTCGCCTGGGCCGCGAGACGACAGTTCTCGAGCACGCTGAACTCGCCGAAGATGGTGCTTCGCTGGTAGGTGCGGCCGAGCCCGGCGCGGGCCCGGCGCGGTTGCGGCCAGCCCGTCACGTCGTCGCTGCCGATGAAGACCCGGCCTTGGCTCGGCGCCAGCTCGCCGGACAGCAGGTTGACCAGCGTCGACTTGCCGGCGCCGTTGGTGCCGATGACGGCGTGGATGACGCCGACGCGCAGTTCGATCGAGACGCCGTCGACCGCGGCGACCCCGCCGAAGCGGCGTGTCAGGGCGACGCCACGGAGCAGGGCGCCGCCGTTCCGGTCGGCGGCCGGGCTGCCGGCCGTCGCAGCCGTCGCCGCCGCTCCCCCTGCATCAACCATGGGCTTGCCGGCGCCAGCCTCGGCCGAGTCCGATCAGGCCCCTGGGCAACAGCGCGACGAAGACGATGATGGCGATGCCGAGCAGCAGCTGCCAATGTCCGGCGAGCCGTCCGAACAGCGGCTCCGACTGGAACAGCTCGCTCAGCAGCGTGAACGCGCACGCGCCGATGACGGCGCCGCGCAAGCTGCCGATGCCGCCGAGGATGACCATCAGCAAGACGACCCCCGACTGGTTCCAGGCGAGCAGCTCCGGGTTGACGGCGCCGTCCTTGACCGCGAGCAGGAAACCGGCAAGGCCGGCCAGCGCGCCGGCGATGACGAACGCGGCCAGCTTGTAGCGGTAGGTCGAGAAACCGGCCGCGCGCATCCTCGTTTCGTTGACGCGAATGCCGCCGAGCGCGTGGCCGAAGCGCGAGGCCAGCAGCACGGCAAGAAAGGCATACGTCGCCGCCAGCGCGACCAGCACGGTGTAGAAAAACGGCAGGCGCTGGCCGAGGTCGAGGAGCAGCGCGCCGCCGACGCGCAGTACCGGCTTCGCGGTGAGGAAGATGCCGTCGCTGCCGCCGCCTGCCCGCGTGTCGTGGACGACGAAGAAGGCCATCTGCGCGAAGGCGAGCGTGACCATGATGAAGTAGACGCCGCGCGTGCGCAGGCCGAGCGCGCCGACCACCAGCGCGTAGGCGGCAGCGGCGCCGACCGAGAGCAGCACGAGCGGAATCAGGGGCGCGGCGTCGTCGCCCGAGCCGAGCACCGCGGCGTAGGCGCCGATGCCGAGGAAGGCGGCGTGGCCGAGGCTGACCAGGCCGACCGCCCCGACCAGCAACTCGAGGCTGAGCGCGAAGATCGCGTACACGGCGATGCGCAGCAGCAGATCGATCGTGTATGGCGCGGCGACCATCGGCAAGGCGCAAAGCAGCGCGAAAGCCGCGGCGGGCACGAGCCAGCCGCCCGGCTCGCGGCGGGCGATGTCGGGCAGCGGCTGGGTGTCCGGGGTCGCGTCTACCGGCGACGCCA
>JALYXU010000123.1 GCA_030946925.1 Pseudomonadota bacterium | reverse complement strand
GCGAAAACGCTCGCCGACCTGAAGGGCAAGAGCTTCGCCTTCGGCGCGCCGTCGTCGACGTCGGGCAGCCTGATGCCGCGCTACTTCCTGCTGCAGGCCGGCATCGATCCCGAGCGCGACTTCAAGTCGGTGGCCTTCTCGGGCGCCCACGACGCGACGCTCGCCTTCGTCGCGGCGGGCCGGGCCGAGGCCGGCGTCCTCAACGCTTCGGTCATGGACAAGCTGATCGAGACGCACAACCCGAACGTCGAGAAGGTGCGGGTCCTGGCCGTGACGCCGCCGTACTTCGACTACAACTGGACGGTCCGGCCCGGCCTCGATCCGGCGCTGGCGAAAAAGCTCGGCGATGCCTTCCTCAAGCTCGATCCGGCGAAGCCCGAGATGAAGGAAATCATGGATCTGCAGCGGGCCTCGAAATTCATCGCCACGCAGAATTCGAACTACGACGGCATCGAAGCCGCAGGGCGTTCCGCCGGCTTGATCAAGTAGTGAGCCGCATCGTCTTGCCGCGCGGCTCGGCGGTGCCGTCGAACCGGGGCCGCCGATGAGCCTGCATTTGCAGGATGTCGGGCTCGTGCACGGCAACGGCCTGCAGGCCCTGCGCGGCGTCACGCTGGCGATGGCCCGCGGCGAGCGGCTCGCGGTGATCGGTCCGTCGGGGGCAGGCAAGACGACTCTGATCCGGGTCGCGGGCACGTCGCTGCGGCCGAGCGAGGGCCGGCTGCTCGTTGCCGGCAGCGACCCGTGGCAGCTCTCGGCAGCGGCGCTGCGCCGCCTGCGCGCCGGCATCGGCGTGGTCCATCAAAGTCCGCCGATTCCACCACGCCTGCGCGTCGTCACGGCGGTGCTGGCGGGCCGGCTCGGCCGCTGGTCGACCTGGCGGGCGATCGCGTCGCTGCTGCTGCCGCGCGACGCCGCCGCAGCGCGCGAGGCGCTGGCCCAGTTCGACCTCGCCGAGCGTCTGTTCGACCGCTGCGACCGGCTCTCCGGCGGCCAGTTGCAGCGGGTCGGCATGGCCCGCGTCCTCTGCCAGCGGCCCGACCTGATCCTCGCCGACGAACCGGTCTCTGCCCTCGACCCGGCGCTGGCCGACCTGAGCGTCGGCGCGCTGGTCGCCGCCAGCGACTCGAGTGGCGCCACGCTGCTCGCGTCGCTGCACGCCGTCGACCTGGCGCTGAAGTGGTTCCCGCGCCTGATCGGCATGAAGGCCGGCGAGATCGTCTTCGATCGGCCGACCGCGGCCGTGACGCCGGCGATGTTGCACGAGCTCTATGCCACCGAGGGCCGAGCGCTGCCGAACCAGGGCATCGTCGCGGCCGACCCACCGGCGGCGCCGAACGTGGTGGTCCTGCGCCGGCCCGGCTGCCAATGAGCGCCATGCCCGGCGCTCTCGCCGCCGACATGCCGCTGCTGCGCGACCCGGCGAGCCGCGGCCGGCTGACTGCGCTGCTGCTCGGCCTGGTCGTTCTCTGGCCGCTGCTCGCGCTTGCCGATTTCCGACCGTGGTCGCTGTTCGACAACGGCAACCTGCAGGTGATGGCGAACTTCCTGGCCGGCTTCCTGCCGCCCTCGACGGCACCCGACTTTCTGGCGCTGCTCGGCAAGGCGACGCTCGAGACGCTGGCCATCGCGACCGCCGGCATTTCGCTCGCCTTCGTCGTCGCTGTGCCGCTGGCCGTCGTGGCGGCGCGTTCGCTGGCGATCGCCCGGATCGGACCGGGGCCCGGCCAGCGCCGCAGTGCCGCGATGCAGACGGCCGCCCGGGCCGTCCTGACGCTCTTGCGGGCGATTCCCGAAGTGGTGTGGGCGCTGATCTTCGTGCGCGCGCTCGGCCTCGGCCCGGGCGCCGGCGTGCTGGCCCTGGCCGTGACCTACGGCGGCATGCTCGGCAAGGTCTACACCGAAATCCTCGAATCCGGCGACACCCGGCCGGCCCGGGCCCTGCTCGAGGCCGGCAGCGGCCGGCTCGGCGCGCTCTTCTACGCATTGGTGCCGAGCGCGGCGCACGAGCTGGCCTCGTACACGATCTACCGCTGGGAGTGCGCGGTGCGGGCCTCGGTCGTGATGGGCTTCGTCGGCGCCGGCGGGCTCGGCCAGCTGATGGACCAGTCGATGAAGATGCTGAACGGCGGCGAGGCGAGCACGATCCTGCTCACCTTCGTGCTGCTCGTGCTCGCCGCGGACGCGTTGAGCGTCGTCATCCGGCGGGTCCTGGCATGACCAGCCCGGTGCTGTCGGCGCCGGTCGGCGAGATGGCCCGGTCCGGGTATCGACCGTGCGTCCCCTGCTTCGCACTGACCCTGGCAATCGCCTCGGCGGTGGTCGCCAGCTTCGCCTATCTGGCGGTCGATTACGGGCAGCTCTTCAGCCACGAGTCGATGCGGCTGATGGTCAAGTTCGTGGCCGAGTTCTTCCCGCCGGATCTCTCGCCGGCGTTCCTGGCCAAGGCAGCGTGGGGCGCGTTGCAGACCTTCGCCGTCGCCGCGATCGGCACGTTGCTGGCGATGCTCGGCGGCAGCTTGCTGGCCCTGCCTGCGGCCGGGCGGTTCGGCCTGCCGGCGCGGCTCCTCGCCCGCTTCGCCCTCAATCTGCTGCGCAGCGTTCCGGAGCTGGTCTGGGCGGCGCTGATGGTCATCGCCGCGGGCCTCGGCCCGTTCGCCGGCACGCTGGCGCTTGCCCTGCACACCACCGGGGTGCTCGGCCGGCTCTATGGCGACAGCCTCGAGAACGTGCCGCCGCTGCCGGAGCGGGCCCTGCGCGAGGCCGGCAGCGGCCGCATCGCCGCGTTCGCCTATGCCGCGCTGCCCCTGGTCACGGTGCAAGGCGTGGCCTACGCGCTGTACCGGCTCGAGATGAACATCCGGATGGCGGCGGTGCTCGGCTTCGTCGGCGCCGGCGGCCTCGGCCAGCTGCTCTACTTCCACCTCTCGATCTTCCAGCAGGCGCAGTCGGCGACGCTCCTCATCGCCATGTTCGTGCTCGTCTTCGCGGTCGATTCGTTCAGTGCCGCGGTGCGGGCCCGGCTGGCACCGGCGCACGCCTGAGGGCCACCGCGACGGCCCCGTAGACACTCGCTTGCGCGGCACCCGCGGCGCAGTTATGTTGCCCCTGTCCCATCTTCCGGTCTGCCGATGAAACGCTCTCTGTCCGTCCGTTCGTCCGTCCCTTTGTCGGTCTCTCTGGCCGCCCCTCGGTCCGTTCTTTTATCGGCCGCCAGCGGCGCGTTGCTGTTGCTGGGCTCCTGCACGACGCTGCCGAGCAGCGCCGACCGAGCCGTCGCGGCGATCGACACGCTGGTCGTGATCTACGCCGAGAACCGCGCGTTCGATACCTTGTATGGCCTCTATCCGGGTGCCAACGGCGTGCCCGGCGTCAACCCGAGCGCGGTCGGGGCGGCAGTGCCGCAGAAGGACTTCGACGGCTCGGTCCTGCCGGTCCTGCCGCCCATCTGGGGCGGCGCCACCGCGAACGGACAAGCCGTGACGCTCAGCCAGGCCCAGACCGCGGGGTTGCCGAACCGGCCGTTTCGGATCGACGACCCGGCCGGCCTCAACGGCACCGGCGTGGTCCTCGGTCCAGCCGTGGCGACTCGGGATCTGGTGCATCGCTACTACAACAACATGATGCAGATCTCGGGCGGCAGCAACGACCGCTTCGCGGCCTATTCCGACGCCGGCGCGCTCAGCATGGGCTACTACGACGGCAGCAGGATGAAGCTGTGGAGCGTGGCCCGCCAGTACACCCTGGCCGACAACTTTTTCATGGGCGCCTTCGGTGGCTCTTTCCTCAACCACCAGTACCTCGTCTGCGCCTGCGCGCCGGTCTACCCCGACGTTGCCGCTTCACCGGCCAGGAATGCCGTCTCGGCGATCCTCACCGATCCGCAGGGCCGGTTCCTCGGCCTGACGCCTGCGGCCGGCGCGCCGGTGTCGGTGCTGGCCGGGCCGCCGCGCTATCTGCAGGACGGGGCCCTCACGCCGATCGATGCCGCGGGCGCGAGCTATGCCGTCAACACGGTCCAGCCCTTCTATCAGCCGAGCGCGAATGCACCGGCCGCAGGTGCCGACCCGCGCTTCTCCGATCCGTCGAAGGCGTCGACGCTGCCGGCGCAGGGCGGGGTCACGATCGGCGACCGGCTCGATGCGCGCAACGTGCCGTGGGCCTGGTACGCCGGCGCCTGGAACCTCGCCAACCAGCCGACCGCCGAAGGCCGCAGCGTCATCTACGCCAACCCGGCGCAGTTTCAGCCGCACCACCAGCCCTTCAACTACTACCGCCGATTCGATCCGGCCTCCGGCGCGGCCGCACGCCGCTTGCACCTGAAGGACTTCGACGCCGACTTCCTGGCCGACGCGTCCGGCGGCAAGCTGCCGCCCGTCACGTTCTACAAGCCGCAGGGCAACCTGAACCAGCACGCGGGCTACGCCAACGTGGCCGACGGCGACGCGCACATCGCCGAGGTGGTCGCGAAGCTGCAGCAAAGCCCGCAGTGGCCGCACATGCTGATCGTCATCACCTACGACGAGAACGGCGGCTTCTACGACCACGCGCCGGTGCCGCGCGGCGACCGCTGGGGCCCCGGCAACCGCATCCCGGCCGTCTTTATCTCGCCCTATGTCAGGACCGGCTATGTCGACAAGACCCAGTACGACACCGGCTCGATCCTGCGCTTCATCACCCGGCGCTGGTCGCTCGAGCCTTTGCCCGGGATCGTCGAGCGCGATGCCGCGCTCCGCGCCAACGGCATGACGCCGATGGGCGATCTGAGCGAAGCGCTGGTCGCGAGGCCGTAGCGAACGTGATCGCCCGGCGGACGGGATGGCCCGCCGGCTCCCGTCAGCCGATCATCTCCAGGATGCTCCACATCTCCTCGGCAACCCGGCGCATGTGCAGGTTCGGATTGGCTTCCTGCATGCCTTCGTCGTCGATGCCCTGAGCGGCGGCGCGCAACTCGGCGACGGTGCTCGGCGCGAGCAGTCGGGAGATGGTCTTCAGGATCAGGCCGTGCGCCACCAGGCGCGCTTCCAGTTCGCGAATGCGCTGGCCGACGTCATCCATTGCCGGAGAAGTGATGGCCGATGCGTAAGGAGGCGCCGGTCACGATGGCGAAAGAACCGGTGGACATGGCCATGGTTTCGCCGGGGCAATGGACGTGCCCGATCGACGCTGTCGAAGGGATGGGGCAGTCACCGCCAATCGTTCGTGCCACCCCGGAGACTGCCCTCAGAGCAGCTTGTCGAGCGTGATGGGCAGGTCGCGGATCCGCTTGCCTGTGGCGTTGAAGACGGCGTTGCCGATCGCTGCCGGGACGCCGGTGATGCCGATTTCGCCGATGCCCTTGACGCCGAGCGGGTTGACGTACGGATCACGTTCGGGGACGAACGCGATATCGATCGCGCCGATGTCGGCGTTCACTGGCACGTGGTACTCGGCGAGGTTGGCGTTGACGATGCGGCCATCGCGGCCGTCGCGGCCGTCGCGGACCGATTCCTCGAGCAGCGCCATGCCGACGCCCCAGACGATGCCACCGAGCATCTGGCTGCGTGCCGTCTTGGCGTTGAGGATGGTTCCGGCCGCGTAGACGCCGGTGATGCGCGGCACCCTGACGATGCCCAGGTCGACATCGACCCGCACCTCGGCGAAGACAGCGCCGAACGAGTGCATCGAATAGAGCTCGCGCTCCGGCCCCGGCTTGGCTTCGGCACTGGCCTCGAGGCTGCTGCCGCCGTTGCGGGCGATCAAGGTCGTGATCGCGGCGAGGCGCCCGACAACAAGGCTTGGCTCAGCAGCGGATAGCGCTCGCGAACAAGCGCGTGGTTCGCGAGATCGCTGTTGCGCACCATCGCGCCGATGCGCAGGCCGCCATCGGCGCGCGAGGTCACCGCGGTCAGCGGCAGCCGACTGACGTCGACGAGCAGGGTCGGGTTGGCGACGCCGCCTTTCATCAGGTCGATCAGGTTGGTGCCGCCGGCGACGAATGCGGCGCCCGGCTGCTGACCGAGGCGCATGGCGTCGGCGACGCTCGTCGCGCGCTGATAGCCGATGTCGTTCATGCGCTCTTCGCTTCGGCAACGCTGCGCACGGCGGCGACGATGTTGGTGTAGGCACCGCAGCGGCAGAGATTGCCGCTCATCCGCTCGCGAATT
>JALYXU010000106.1 GCA_030946925.1 Pseudomonadota bacterium | reverse complement strand
CGACGATCCAGTGGACCCGTTTCGGGTCGGCCAAAAACGCCGCGGCCCGCTCGCGCCAGGGCGCCTGCTCACGGACGATCGCCTCGATCACCGGCTGCTTGCAGTCGAGGCAACCGATCGCTGCAGTCGTGCAGCCGTGCACGACCCAGGCCTTGGTCTCGGCGCTGGAATAGACCTGGTGCAGCTGCCAGACCGGGCACTTCTCGGGATCGCCCGGATCATTGCGATGCACGCGAGCCGGGTCGGTCGGCATGCGCCGGATCTTCCGCTCGACCTCGGCCGGCTCTTCGCGCATCGCAATTGCGTTGCCGTAGCTCTTGCTCATCTTCGCGCCGTCGAGCCCGGGCAGCTTCTTCACCTCGGTGTGCAGGACCTGCGGCTCGTGCAGGATCGTCTTGCCGGCGCCATGCAGCCAACCGTCGAGCCGCGCGCGATCGGCGACACCGAGCGAGCCGCTCGCCGCAAGCAACGCGCGCGCTCGCTGCAACGCCTCGTCGCCGCCTTCTTCCTGGAAGGTCTTGCGGGCGGCCTCGAAGGCCTTCGCCGCGTCCTTGCCGAGCTTCTTGACGACGTTGCGCGCCAGCTCGTCGAAGTTGGCCTCGCGGCCGTAGAGATGATTGAAGCGGCGGGCGACTTCGCGCGTCAGCTCGACGTGCGACGACTGGTCTTCGCCCACCGGCACCCAGGCCGCCTTGTAGATCAGGATGTCGGCCGCCTGCAGCAGCGGGTAGCCGAGGAAGCCATAGGTCGCGAGGTCGCGGTCCTTCAGCTTGTCCATCTGGTCCTTGTAGGTCGGCACGCGCTCGAGCCAGCCGAGCGGCGTGCCCATCGCCAGCAGCGTGAACAGCTCGGCGTGCTCGGGCAGGCGGCTCTGGATGAAGAGCGTCGCGTTGTCCGGATCGATGCCGGCGGCGAGCCAGTCGACGACCATGTCGTAGACGTTCTTCTCGATCACGCCGCGCTCTTGATAGTGCGTCGTCAAGGCATGCCAGTCGGCGACGAAGTAGAAGCAGTCGTAGTCGGCCTGGAGGCGGACCCAGTTCTTCAGCGCGCCGTGGTAGTGACCGAGGTGGAGGGCGCCGGTCGGGCGCATGCCCGAGAGAACGCGCTCGCGACGTCGCTGCGCGGCCGGCCGGTCCGCGGTGGCTGCGCTGTTCGCGGAGGTGCTGTCGCTCATCGCATGGTCGCCGTCGGCAAAGCCTGCGATTGTAGTTTTGCGCTGCATGCACGCTCATACACTTTCACGCCGCCATGAAGAACATCGTCATCCTCATTTCCGGCCGCGGCTCGAACATGGAAGCGATCGTCCGCGCCGCCGCCGCCGAACGCTGGCCGGCGCGGATTGCGGCAGTGATCAGCAACCGCGCGGACGCCGCCGGCCTTGCCTTCGCGAGGGCGCAGGGGATCGCCACCGCGGTCGTCGATCACAAAGCGTTCGCCACGCGCGCCGCCTTCGACGAGGCCCTTGCCGCGGCGATCGACGGTCATCGGCCGGACGTGGTTGCCCTGGCCGGCTTCATGCGCATCCTCGGCGCTGCGTTCGTCGACCGCTACCCGGGTCGGCTGGTCAACGTCCATCCGTCGTTGCTGCCCGCATTCGTCGGCTTGCAGACGCACCGCCGCGCCCTCGAGGCTGGCTGCAAGGTGGCCGGCACGAGCGTCCATTTCGTCACTGCGGATCTCGATCACGGCCCGATCATCGGCCAGGCCGTCGTCGCCGTGCGCGCCGACGACAGCGAGGCGACGCTGGCGGCCCGCGTCCTCGCGCAGGAGCACCTGCTCTATCCGCGGGCGATCCGCTGGCTGGTCGAAGGCGCCCTCGCGCAGCGCGGCGACCTGGTCGTGAACACGCGGGGCGAGGCGCAGCTGCTCTGGCCCCTGGGCTAGAAAAAACTCGCCGCGGCGTTGATCGAGAACGCCAGGATGGTGGTGTTGAAGACGAACGACAGCACCGAGTGGGCAACGACGAGCCGGCGCATCTCCCGCGTCGAGACGTTGACGTCCGAGGTCTGTGCGGTGACGGCGATGGTGAACGAGAAGTAGAGGAAGTCGGTGTGGTCCGGTTCGAAGCCCTCGTCGGCGCCGGGAAAGATCAGGCCGCTGTCGGGTTCGCGTCGATAGTAGGTGGCGGCGTAGGTGAGGCTGAAGAGCAGGGGCAACAGGAGCCACGAACCGATCACGGTCACGGCTGCGAAGAGGCCGTGGGCCAGCATGTGGTTCGGCCCCGCTGCCTTGGCTGCACTCAGCTCGAAGACGACGGCGACGAGGCTGGTCACCGACGCCAGGACGACGATCGCCAGCACGATCGAAGCGCTTTCGGCCTGGGCCAGGGCGACGCGCTTGGTGTGCCCGGTGTCGGCCTGCATCAGGACGACCGCGACCCACAGCAAGTACAGCCAGGCCATCACGTTCCAGCCGAGCAGCACCCGCGACAGCAGCGTCTGCACGTCCGGCCAGGCGGCGCCGACGACCATGCCGATCGCCGCGCAGAGCAGCAACCGGTAATGCGGAAGCATTGCCGCCTTCAGGGCCTTGCTGTTCGTTGCCGGCGGCGGGGAGGCTGGGGTCACATGGAAGCGCAGCGTGGCCGCGCGATCGATGAACAACGGGCCAAGGATAATCGCCGCGATGCATCCGAACGCGCTGCTCGAGGCCGGGACCGAGCTCGTGCACCGGCTGCTGCGATTCGAGCATCCGGCCGATCGCGTCGTCTCCGACTTCTTTCGCGAGTCGCGGGCGCTCGGCCAGCGCGAGCGGCACTTGCTTGCCGAGACCGGTTACGCGGTGATCCGCGAGCTGCCGCTGTGGCGGCATCTGGCGCGCTCGGGCAGCGGCGAAATGGAACGCCGTCTGGTGGTGCTGGCGTGGCAGGCGAACGAGGGCGTGCTGCGCGCGGCGCTGAGCGATGCCGAGGTCGAGTGGCTGGCGAAGAGTCGAGCTATCGACCGCAGCACGCTGCCGGAGCCGTTGCGGCACAACCTGCCCGAGTGGCTCGCCGAGCGGATGCAGGCCGCACTCGGCGATGGCTTCTGGCCATGGCTCGACAGCATCAACCTGCCGGCGCCGCTCGACCTGCGCGTCAACGTGGCGCGTGCCGGCCGCGACGACCTGATCGACCGGCTTCGCAACGACGGCATCGACGCTGTCCCGACGCCGTATTCGCCGATCGGCATTCGCGTCGCCGGCAAGCCTTCGCTGCAGAAGCACGCCGTCGTCACCGAGGGCCTGGTCGAGGTGCAGGACGAAGGCAGCCAGTTGCTGGCTCTCATGACCGGCGCCAGACGCGGCGAGATGGTGGCCGACTTCTGCGCCGGCAGCGGCGGCAAGACGCTGGCCCTCGGCGCGCAGATGCGCAACAGCGGCCGTCTCTATGCCTTCGACGTCTCCGGGCATCGGCTGGCCGGGCTGAAGCCGCGCCTGGCGCGCAGCGGTCTGTCGAACGTGTACCCGGTGCAGATCGCCCACGAGCGCGACGACCGGATCAAGCGCCTCGCCGGCAAGCTCGATCGGGTCCTGGTCGATGCGCCATGCACGGGGCTCGGCACGCTGCGCCGCAACCCGGATCTGAAATGGCGGCAGACGCCGGAGACGCTCGCTGCCTCTGCCGTCAAGCAGCGTGCCATCCTGGCCGCCGCAGCAGGGCTGGTGAAGCCGGGGGGCCGGCTGGTCTACGCGACGTGCAGCCCGCTGGTCGAGGAAGACGAGGCCGTCGCCGACGACTTCGAAGCGTTGCATGGCGACGGCTTCGTGCGGCTGGCCGCAGCGGAGCTGCTGCAGCGGGCGCAGGTTACCGACGCGGCTTCGTTGACGGACGGCAACGCGCTTCGTCTCTGGACCCACCGCCACGGCACCGATGCCTTCTACGCCGTCGCCTGGGAGCGGCGCTCGGCTCGCGGCTGAAGCCTGACCGCGGTGGCGGCGTGATATCCGTCGTTTCCAACGGCTATTGCCCGAGGGGCGGTCGAATAGAATGAGGCTATTCAAGTTCGATGGTTCGGGGCTGCTTCATGGATGTGTTGAATTCGTTGTTTGATGCCGTGGTCGCCTGGCTGGCCCACGGCTTTTCGTCCTTCAGCGTGTGGCAGGTCGTGTTGTACACATTGGTGACGACGCACATCACGATCGCCGGCGTGACCATCTTCTTGCATCGGGCCCAGGCCCACCGTGCGCTCGACCTGCACGGCATCCCGTCGCACTTCTTCCGCCTGTGGCTCTGGCTCGGCACCGGCATGGTGACCAAGGAATGGGTCGCGATCCATCGCAAGCACCACGCCAAGTGCGAGACCGTCGACGATCCGCACAGCCCGCAGACGCGCGGCATCAAGACGGTGCTGCTGACCGGCAGCGAGCTCTATCGCAGCGAAGCGAAGAACCAGGACACGCTCGCCAGGTACGGTCACGGCACGCCCGACGATTGGCTCGAGCGCAACCTCTATGCGCGCTTCAGCTGGCAGGGCGTCGGCCTGATGCTGATCATCAACCTGTTCCTGTTCGGCGCGCTTGGCGCGGCGGTCTGGGCGGTGCAGATGGTCTGGATCCCGATCACCGCCGCAGGCATCGTCAACGGCATCGGTCACTGGTGGGGGTATCGCAATTTCGAGGCCGCCGACGCCAGTCACAACGTCTCGCCCTGGGGCATCCTGATCGGCGGCGAAGAGCTGCACAACAACCACCACACCTATCCGACCTCGGCGAAGCTGTCGGTCAAGCCGTACGAGTTCGACATCGGCTGGGCCTATATCCGGGCGCTCGAGATCCTCGGCCTGGCGACCGTTCGCAAGACCGTGCCGCAGATGAAGCTCGGCTTCATCAAGCCGGTGGCCGACGACAAGACGCTCGAGGCGATCATCGCCAACCGCTACGAGGTCATGGCCAACTACGCGCGCGGCCTGCGTCGGGCGAGCCGCTCCGAGCTTGCACGGCTGACGAGCGAGGGCGAGGTCAGCACCGCCAAGCTCGCCAACATGCGCGTCGCCCGCCGCTGGCTGCACCGCGACGCCGACAAGATTCCGCAGGACGCGAAGGGCCACGTCGACGAGGTCGTTGCTCTCAGCCCTTACCTGGCGAAGCTGGTGGCGATGCGGGAAGAATTGCGGATGCTGTGGACCCGGACCGGCGTCTCGGCGGAGCAACTCGTCGTCGATCTGCAGGCCTGGCTGCACAAGGCCGAGGGCAGCGGCATTGCCACCCTGCAGGAATTCGCGCTTCGCCTGCGCGCCGTCCACGCGTGATGGGGCGCTGCGCTGGTTTTTAGCGGGCTCGCTTTGCGACCCCTTCTCGGTCAGCCGAATTGAAAAGAGCCGCAGTTGCGGCTCTTTTTCTTAGCGCGGTCCCCGTCAGCGCTACTTCAGCTTCGTTTCCTTGTAGGTCACGTGCTTGCGTGCCTTCGGATCAAACTTCATCAGCTCGAGTTTTTCCGGCGTCGTCTTCTTGTTCTTGTCGGTCGTATAGAAATGACCGGTGCCGGCGCTCGATTCGAGCTTGATCTTTTCGCGTCCACCTTTTGCCATGGCAGCTTCTCCTTAGATTTCGCCGCGCGCGCGCAGGTCGGCGACGACCTGCTCGATGCCGACCTTGTCGATCAGGCGCAACGCCGCATTGGTGATGCGCAAACGAATCCAGCGGTTCTCGCCTTCGACCCAGAACCGGCGGTAGTGCAGGTTCGGCAGGAACCGGCGCTTGGTCTTGTTGTTGGCGTGGGAAACGTTGTTCCCCACCATCGGGCGCTTGCCCGTGACCTGACAGACGCGTGCCATGACGCTTCTCCGTGAATGATTGGTATGGACCCCGCGCTGGCGCCGGGCCCGGCCTCGTGGCGCGCGGGCTCGCGCTACCACCGGCAAAACCCGAAATTATAGAACAGTCAGGTCTGCTCGAGGAATCGCTGGGCGTCGAGCGCCGCCATGCAGCCGGTCCCGGCGCTGGTGATCGCCTGGCGGTAGACGTGATCCTGGACGTCGCCGGCAGCGAACACGCCCGGCACGCTGGTCATGGTCGCGAAGCCGTCGAGGCCGCTCCGGGAGACGATGTAGCCGTCGCGCATCTCGAGCTGCCCCTTGAAGATGTCGGTGTTGGGCTGGTGGCCGATGGCGATGAAGCAGCCGGTGAGGGCAAGCTCCGAAGTCGAATCGTCGCGCGCGCTGCGCAGCCGCACGCCTGTCACTCCGGATGCATCGCCGAGCACCTCGTCGAGCGTCGACCAGAGATGCAGCGCCATCTTGCCCTCGCCGACCTTGGCCATCATCTTGTCGATCAGGATCGCCTCGGCCCGGAACTTGTCGCGCCGATGGACCACGTGCACCTTGGACGCGATGTTCGACAGGTAAAGCGCCTCTTCGACCGCGGTGTTGCCGCCGCCGACGACGCAGACGTCCTGGCCGCGATAGAAGAAGCCGTCGCAGGTCGCACAGCCGCTGACGCCGCGGCCCATGAAGGCCTGCTCCGAGGCCAGGCCGAGATACTTCGCCGACGCGCCGGTGGCGATCACCAGCGCGTCGCAGGTGTAGCGGCCTGAATCGCCGCGCAGGCGAAACGGCCGGCTGCCGAGATCGATCTCGTCGATGTGGTCGGAGACGATGATGGTGTCGAAGCGCTCTGCATGCTTCAGGAAGCGCTGCATGAGGTCAGGGCCCATCACGCCATCGAAGTCCGCCGGCCAGTTGTCGACATCGGTCGTGGTGGTCAGCTGTCCGCCCTGGGCCATGCCGGTGATCAGCATCGGCTTCAGGTTGGCTCGCGCCGCATAGATCGCAGCCGTGTAGCCGGCCGGGCCCGATCCGAGAATGAGGACGCGGGCGTGCTGAGGTTCGGGGGTCATGGTGTCGAGGCGATCGGAGTGCAGATGAAAAGCGTCGCTGAAGTCTGACACGGGCTTGCAATCCGCTGGCATCGAAGCCTGTAATGGTGACAATAGGCTGGCCGGAATCGGCATCGATCGACGCCGCCCCACGGCGCACTGAACAGAAAGGCTTGTCCGATGGCGATGCTCTCGAATCTCGATCTCATCCGGCGGGTGCCGCTCTTTTCCCTGCTCACCAACGAGCAGGCGCAGGGCATCGCCGACAGCGTCGTCAAGCGGCGCTTCAGGCGCGGGGAGATCGTCGTCGAGCACAACAAGAAATCGAACGCCCTCTTCATCCTGCTGACCGGCCGGGCCCGCGTCCTGACGGCCGATGCAAGGGGTCGTGAGGTGATCCTGGCGGTGCTGCAGTCGGGCGACTACGTCGGCGAGATGAGCCTGATCGACAACGAGCCGCATTCGGCGACGGTCCGCGCCGAGGTGCAGACCGACATGCTGATCCTCGGCCGCACCGAGTTCGCGCGCTGCCTGCCCGAGAACTCGAGCCTTTCCTACGCGATCATGCGCGGCCTGGTCCAGCGTCTGCGCAGTGCCGACCGGCAGATCGAGTCGCTCGCCTTGCTCGATGTCTATGGCCGGGTCGCCCGGACCCTGCTCGACATGTCCGAGATGGAAGGCGAGGTCAAGATCATCCGCAACAAGGTGTCGCGCCAGGATCTGGCCAAGGTTGTCGGCGCATCGCGCGAGATGGTCAGCCGGGTCATGAAGGACCTGGAAGGTCGCGGCATGGTGCAGACCCAGGAGAACGGCTGGGTCGTGATCAAGGAACTGGTCGCCGGTTGACTCCGGCGCCGGCGGCCAAGCCGCTGTCCAGCACAATTCGCCGATGACGTTTCCGCTCGGCTCTCTCGGCATCGACGGCACCGATGCCGCTGGCGCATTGCGCCCACCGCAATCGGTTCCGGGGCCGTCGTGGCAGACCCAGTTGGGCCTGCTCGTGGCCGCGGTCGCCTGGCTCATCGCCGTGATCGCGCTGGCCACGCACAACGGCGCCGACACCGGCTTCACGACCTCGGGTGCGGGCGGCCCGGTCCTGAACAAGGCCGGGGTGGCAGGCGCCTGGTTCTCCGATCTCGCCTACTTCCTGGTCGGCTACTCGGCGTGGTGGGCGGTGCTGGTCGGGGCTCGGCTCTGGCTCGGTGGCCTGGCTCGCGTGCTGCGTGCCAGGCATGGCGAGTCGAGCCATGCCGAGCCGCCGCGCCGCTGGCCGGTCTGGCTCGGCCTTGCGCTGTTGCTGGCCTCCAGCGCATCGCTCGAATGGACCCGGCTGTACCAGCATGAATCGGTGATCGCCGGCGGCAATGCCGGCGGCGTGCTCGGCTACGGGCTCGGCACGGCGAGCCAGGCCCTGCTCGGCTTCGCGGGTTCGGGCGTGCTCTGGATCGCCGTGCTCGTGGCCGGCATCTCGCTCGGCCTCGGCTTTTCCTGGCTCGGCGCCGCGGAGCGGATCGGCATGGCGATCGATTCGCTGCGCCTGCGTCGGTCCTCGCGCATCGAGCGCGAGGAAGACGCC
>JALYXU010000086.1 GCA_030946925.1 Pseudomonadota bacterium | reverse complement strand
GGGTGCACGAGCTGTTTCCCGAAGCGCGCAGCTATCTCGACGTGTACGCGGCGACCGGCCTGCTGCACGCGAAGAGCGTGTTCGCGCACGGCATCTGGCTCGACGACGCCGACCGCGCGGCGCTCGCCGAAGCCGGCGCGCAGATCGCTCACTCGCCGTCGTCGAACCTGTTCCTCGGCAGCGGCCTGTTCGGCTGGCGCGCCGCCGAAGCGGCCGGCATCCGTGTCAGCCTGGCCAGCGACGTCGGCGGCGGCACCAGCCTCTCGATGCTGCGCAACATGGCCGACGCGTACAAGATCCAGGCCCTCGTCGGCGAGCGGCTAACGGCATGGAAGGCGGTGCACGCCGCGACCCGAGGCGCCGCGATCGCGCTCGGCCTCGGCGACGAGATCGGCTCGCTCGAGACCGGCGCGATCGCCGATGTCTGCGTCTGGGACCCGGCGGCGGGCGCCGTGGCGACGCGGCGTGCCGCCGTGGCCCGCACCTTGCATGAGCGGGTGTTCGCGTGGATGACCCTCGGCGACGAGCGCAATCTCGTCAAGGCCTTCGTCGCCGGCCGTGCCCTCTACGATCGCAGCGCTTCTTGACCACCGAACCGAACCCGCCGATGCTTCGCCTCGAGCTCGTCGACATCAGCAAGCAGTACCCGGCGGTCAAGGCCAACGACCGGGTCTCGCTGCGCGTCGGGGCTGGCCAGATCCATGCCGTGCTCGGCGAGAACGGCGCCGGCAAGTCGACGCTGATGAAGATCATCTACGGCGCGGTCCGCGCCGACGCCGGCGAGATCCGCTGGAACGGCGAGCGCGTGGAGATCGCCTCGCCGGCAGCGGCGCGGGCGCTCGGCATCAGCATGGTCTATCAGCACTTCAGCCTGTTCGACACGCTCACCGCGGCCGAGAACGTCTGGCTCGGCCTCGACAAGTCGCTGTCGCTGGCCACCGTGACGGCGCGGATCGCCGAGGTCGCCGCGGTCTACGGCCTCGAGGTCGATCCGCTCCGGCCGGTGCACACGCTCTCGGTCGGCGAGCGGCAGCGGGTCGAGATCGTCCGCGCGCTGATGACGAACCCGAAGCTGCTGATCCTCGACGAGCCGACCTCGGTGCTGACGCCGCAGGCGGTGCAGACACTGTTCCTGACGCTGCGAAAGCTCGCCGACGAAGGCTGCTCGATCCTCTACATCTCGCACAAGCTCGACGAGATCCGCAGCCTCTGCCACCACTGCACGGTGCTGCGCGGCGGCAAGGTCACGGGCGAAGTCGACCCGGCGAAGGAGAGCAACGCCAGCCTGTCGCGGCTCATGATCGGCGCCGAGCCGCCGCCGCTGCAGCATCGCGAGAGCCGCGCCGGCGCGGTGGTGCTCGAAGTGAGGAACCTGTCGCTGGCCAAGGACGATGCGTTCGGCACCTCGCTCGACGCCGTCTCCTTCGCGGTGCGCGCCGGCGAAGTGCTCGGCATCGCGGGCGTCTCGGGCAATGGCCAGCAGGAATTGATGCGGGCCTTGTCAGGCGAAGACGTGCGCGCGCCGAAGGGCTCGATCCTTCTCTTCGCCGACGACATCTCGCGGCAGCGGCCTGGCCTGAGGCGCCGCCAGGGCCTGCACTTCGTTCCCGAGGAACGGCTCGGCCGCGGCGCCGTGCCCACACTGTCGCTGGCCCAGAACACGCTGCTGACGCGGACCCGCGCGGTCGGCCGCGGCGGCTGGATCCGCATCGGCGACGTCGCGGCGCTGGCCGACGCGTTGATCCGCCGCTTCAACGTCCGCGCCGGCGGACCGGGCTCGGCGGCGAAAAGCCTGTCCGGCGGCAACCTGCAGAAGTTCATCGTCGGCCGCGAGATCGATGCCGATCCCAAGCTGCTGATCGTCTCGCAGCCGACCTGGGGCGTCGACGTCGGCGCCGCGGCGCAGATCCGCGGCGAGCTGCTGGCGCTGCGCGACAACGGCTGCGCGGTCCTCGTCGTCAGCGAGGAGCTCGAGGAGCTGTTCGAGATCTGCGACCGGCTGGTCGTGATCGCGCAGGGCCGGGTCTCGCCGAGCGTCAGGGCGGCCGAGGCGTCGACCTCGATGATCGGCGAGTGGATGAGCGGGCTTTGGGCTGAAGACGGTGGCCGACATGCTCCGGCTTGAGGCCCGGCCCGAGCCGTCGCGGGCGATGTCGGTGGCCTCGCCGTTGCTCGCCCTGGCCATCACGGTCGTCATCGGCACGCTGCTCTTCGTGATGCTCGGCAAGGACCCGCTGCGAGGCCTTGCCGTCTTCTTCGTCGAGCCGTTGCGCAGCAGCTATGCGCTGTCCGAGCTGGCGATGAAGGCGACGCCGCTGCTCCTTGTCGCGCTCGGCCTGGCGGTGTGCTTTCGCGCGAACGTCTGGAACATCGGCGCGGAAGGGCAGTTCGTCGTCGGCGCGATCGGCGCCAGCGGCATCGCGATGCTGGCGACGCCCGCGACCGGAGGCTGGTTCTTCATCCCGGTGCTGCTCGGTGGCGTCGCCGGCGGCATGCTCTGGGCCAGCATCGTCGCGCTGCTGCGCGACCGCTTCAACGCCAACGAGATCCTGGTCAGCCTGATGCTCGTCTACGTCGCCGAGCAGCTTCTCAACTACCTCGTCTACGGGCCCTGGAAAGACCCGCACGGCTACAACTTCCCGCAGACGATCACCTTCCTGAAGGCGACGCAGGTGCCGCGGCTCCTCACCGGCTTGCGCGTCAACGTCGGCGCGATCGGCGCCGTGCTCGCCGCCGGCATGTTCTGGGTCCTGCTGTTTCGCACCTACGCCGGGTTTCGCCTGCAGGTCGGCGGCCTCGCTCCGGCGGCGGCGCGCTACGCCGGCTTCTCCTCGCGGAGCGCCCTCTGGACGACGCTGCTGCTCTCCGGTGGCATGGCCGGCCTTGCCGGCGGGCTGGAGGCGGCCGGGCCGCTCGGCCAGCTCACGCCGCACGTCCCGGCTGGCTACGGCTTCGCCGCCATCATCGTCGCCTTCGTCGGCCGGCTGCATCCGCTCGGCATCGTCTTCTCGGCGATCCTGATGAGCATGTTCTACATCGGCGGCGAGCTCGCGCAGTCGCGGCTCGGC
>JALYXU010000084.1 GCA_030946925.1 Pseudomonadota bacterium | reverse complement strand
CGCAACTACGCCTACCAGATCACCTCGTCGGTCGATGTCTTCCAGGACGACGTCGTCAACCCCTTCATGGGCGCCGGCGCGCTCGGCCAGGCGATCGACGAGTTCAACGGCGACAACTTCGACCACGGCCCCGAGGGCTTCATCGGCGGCGGCTACATCGCCCTGTGGAACACCGGCGGCCGGCCGATCGACCAGCAGACCCAGGTGCCCGAAGGCACGCCCAAGTGGGGCGGCGAGTGGAAGCGTGCGCGCGCCCAGAACTACCTCTCGGCGATGTCGATCGCCACCCACGGCAGCGTCATGTCGTTTCGCGATTCCTACCTCGACCTCGACCCGACCTACCGCGACGTCTACGGCAACCCGCTGCTGCGCATGACCTTCGACTTCCACGACAACGAGCTGAAGATGTCGCGCTTCCTCACCGACAAGGCGGCGCTGATCGCGCAGGCGATGAAGCCGCGCTCGATGAAGAAGAACTACCGCGAAGGGCACTACTCGATCGTGCCCTACCAGACCACGCACAACACCGGCGGCGCGGCGATGGGCAACGACCCGAAGACGAGCGTCGTCAACCGCTATCTGCAGTCGTGGGACGTGCCGAACGTGTTCGTTCTCGGCTCGAGCGTGTTCCCCCAGAACCACGGCTACAACCCGACCGGCACCGTGGGCGCGCTCGCGTACTGGGCCGCCGCCGCGATCCGCAGCAAGTACCTGGGCTCGCAAGGGCCGTTGGTCCAGGCTTAGCAGCAGCACAGGGTTCGGATGAAGCCGCTTCGCTGGACTTTCGCGCTCGCCGCTGCGCTGGTTTGCGTCGGGCTGCGCTCGGCCATCGCCGATGCCGGCAATCCGGTACCGGCAAGCACGACGCCGCAGCCGGCCGCGACGCCGGCCGAGCAAGGTCGATACCTGGCGACGCTCGGCGACTGCGCGGCCTGCCACACCGAAAAGGGCGGCCAGCCGTTCGCCGGCGGCCGGGCGATCGACACCGGCTTCGGCACCATCTACACACCTAACCTGACGCCCGACCGCGAGACCGGCATCGGCAGCTGGTCGGCCGACGCCTTCTACCGCGCCATGCACACCGGTCACGACGACGAAGGCAAGCACCTCTATCCGGCGTTCCCTTACCCGTGGTTCACCAGGGTCACCCGTGCCGACGTCGACGCGATCAAGGCCTTCCTGGACGCTCTGCCGGCAGTGCACAAGCAGAACAAGCCACCGCAGCTCGACTGGTGGCTCAGCTGGCGGCCGATGCTCGCGGGCTGGAACCTGCTCAACTTCGACAGCGGCGAATTCAAGCCCGATCCGAACCAATCGGCGCAATGGAATCGCGGTGCCTACATCGTCGAGGGGCTCGGCCATTGCGGCGATTGCCACACGCCCAAGGGCACCTTCGGCGGCGCCAAGGGAGGCGAAGCGCTCTCGGGCGGCTACGCGAGCGGCAGGCACCAGGGCTGGTTCGCGCCGAGTCTGGCCGGCGAGCAGCGCGCCGGCCTCGGCCGCTGGAGCGCCGCCGAGATCGTCGAGTACCTGAAGACCGGGTCGAACTCGCACGCCGTGACGGCCGGCCCGATGGACGAGGTGATCGCCGATTCGACCAGCCACTTCAGCGAGGCCGACCTCGCCGCCGTCGCCGCCTATTTGAAGAGCCTGCCGCCAAAGCATGACGAAGCCGAGGTCGCGTCGATCGACCGCAAGGCGTTCGAGCGTGGCCAAGGCATCTTCATCGATCAGTGCGCGGCCTGCCACATGCACGACGGCAGCGGCATCGCGCACGTGTTCCCGCCGCTGATGAACAGCTCGGCGATCCAGGCGAGGGAGCCGTCGACGGTGGTCCGGGTCGTGCTCGAGGGCGCCAACGTGCCGGGCCGCGCCGGGCAGCGCTCGTACCTGGCGATGCCCGCGTTCGCCCACAAGCTGGACGACCGGCAAGTCGCCGACGTCGTCAGCTACATCCGCAACGCCTGGGGCAATAGGGCCTCGACGATCGCTGCCGATACCGTCGCAAAGTCGCGCAAGGCGCTGGCCGCCTCGGGCGGATGACCGCATGCAAGCCGCCCATGCCGCCGGTCTCCTGTCGCTCGCGCTGCTGGGGCTGGCGGCATCGGTGCGGGCGCAGGACGCGATGCCGCGCCAGCCGGTCGCCACGGCTGCGCTGGTCACCCAGGTCTGCGCTGCATGCCACGGCGTCGACGGCAACAGCACGCGGCCGGACGTGCCGTCGCTCGCTGAGCAGGTCCAGCCCTATCTCGAGGGACAACTGCGTGCCTTCGCGGCCCAGGGCGGGCAGCGGGCCAACGGCGTGATGGGAGCGATCGCCGTCAACCTGAGCGCCGACGAGATGAAGCGCGTGGCGGTCTACTTCGCGCGCCAACGGCTGCGCCCGGCGGCGCCGGGCGAAGTGTCGCGCAGCGATCTGGACCGCGGCGAACGCATCTTCTTTACCGGCCTTCCCGCCAAAGGTGTCGCCTCGTGCGCGTCGTGCCACGGCGCGCGAGGCGAAGGCCTGCCCGACCTGTTCCCGCGCCTGGCCGGCCAGGGCGAACGCTACATCGCCGAGCAGCTGCACAACTTTCGGGCCGGCACCCGCACCAGCGACCCGCGGGCGATGATGCGCAGCCTCGCCGGTCATCTGTCGGACCGCGACATCGACGTTGTGTCGAAGTACGTCTCCCTGCTACGCTGATGGAGCCGCCAACCCCTCTTATCGGAGCGTCATGAATCCCGGCACGAACCCCTTCCATTCCAGCCGCGCGGGGCAGCTTCGCCGGTGCTTGATCGGCGCACTTGTCGTGCTGCTCGGCCAGCCGTTCGCGGTTCAGGCGCAAGCATCCGCTCCTGCTTCGCATCCGCCGGGCGTCCAGCCAGCAGGGCTCGGCACCGGCACCGAGCCGCCGTCGGCCGGCATGGCGATCCCCGAGCCTGCGACCAAGTCGCCCTCCGACGCCGGGGCGGCGGCATCCGGACAGCCTCTCAACGACGCCCGCGCGAACTTCGCGCCCGGCGATCCGCCCGGCTAATGGCACAGCCAGGCGCGCGACTACGCCAACACGCGCTACAGCCCGCTCGACCAGATCACCGCCGCCAACGTCGCCAAGCTGCGCGTCGCCTGGAGCTTTTCCGACGGCACGCCGAACGGCCACGAGGCGGCGCCGCTCGTCGTCGGCGACACGATGTACATCGTCACGCCGTTTCCCAATCTCGCCTACGCGCTCGACCTGGGCAAGGCCGGCGCGCCGATCAAATGGTCCTACGCCCCGAATCCGACGCCGCTGGCGATCGGCAAGGCCTGCTGCGACACAGTCAACCGCGGCAGCGCGTTCGCCGACGGCAAGCTGATCTACAACCTGCTCGACGCCCACACCGTCGCCATCGATGCCAAGACCGGCAAGGAAGTCTGGCGCACGAAGATGGGCGACGTGACCAAGGGCATGACGATGACGATGGCGCCGCTCGTCGTCGGCGACAAGGTCTACGTCGGCAACAGCGGCGGCGAGCTCGGCGTCTGGGGCTGGCTCGCCGCGCTCGACGTGAAGACCGGCAAGGAGCTCTGGCGCGCACACAGCACCGGCAGCGACAAGGACGTGATGATCGGCACCGACTTCAAGCCCTTCTATTCGTGGATGAAGGGCAAGGATCTCGGCCTGAAGACCTGGCCGGCAGGCATGTGGAAGACCGGCGCCGGCTCGGTCTGGGGCTGGGTCTCGTACGACCCCGAGACCAATCTCATCTACTACGGCTCGAGCAACCCGGGCCCTCGCGTGCCCGCCCAGCGGCCCGGCCACAACCTGTGGACGAGCGCCGTGTTCGCGCGCGACGCGACCACCGGCATGGCCAAGTGGGCCTACCAGTTCACGCCGCACGACCAGTGGGACTACGACGG
>JALYXU010000073.1 GCA_030946925.1 Pseudomonadota bacterium | reverse complement strand
TGCGACGCGCTCGCGATCGACGCGGCAGCGCGGATTGCCGATGCGGGCATCGCGACACCGGTGCTGATCGGCCCGCCCGAGGCCATCCGCCGTGCCGCCGATGCGGCGGGGGTCGACCACCGGGACTACGAGATCGTCGACGCAGGCAGCGTCGCCGCGGATGCTGCCGTGCGGGCCGTGGAGATGGCCCGGGACGGCGGCCTCGCTGCGTTGATGAAGGGGTCGCTCCACACCGACGCGCTGATGTCGGCGGTGGTCCACAAGACGAAAGGTCTGCGCGCCGCGACGCGCATCAGCCACGTGTTCCTGTTCGACCTGCCGCGCTATCCGAAGCTGCTCGCCGTTGCCGACTGCGTCGTCAACATCGCCCCGGCCCTGGCGGCAAAGCGCGACATCGTCGGCAACGCAGTCGCGCTGCTGCAGTCGATCGGCATCGGGACGCCGAAAGTCGCCGTCATCGCCGCGATCGAGAAGGTCAATGCTGCCATCGCGGCCACGCTCGACGCACAGGCGCTTGTCGCGATGAGCCACGACGGCGCCTGGCCCGGCGCGACCGTCGAGGGTCCACTCGGCTTCGACATCGCGATCTCGGCAGAGGCCGCGTGCCTGAAAGGGGTCGAGTCGCAGGTCGCCGGTGACGTCGACCTTCTCATCGTGCCCGACCTCAACGCCGGAAACATCCTCTACAAGAGCTTCGTCTACGTCGGCGGCGGCGAGTGCGCAGGACTGGTGCTCGGCACGTCGGTGCCGGTCGTCCTGACGTCACGTGCCGATTCGCTCGCCGCGCGGCTCGCCTCGGCCGCGCTCGCAGTGCTGGCGATCGAGGTGTCGCAGGGCTGAGCGAACCGGGATCTGCGGCTTCAGGCCGCAGTGCCCCGGGCCGTGTCGCGCAGGCTGCGGATCTGGTCGTGGTTCCGCTTCACGCCCTCGTACTGGCGCCGAACGATGCTCGCCACCGACTCGGGCAGCGACTCCTTCAGGGCGGCGCGGTAGCGCTCGAGAGCGGCGTCTTCGCCACGTTCGCACTCTTCCAGCATCGACAGGTCGGTGTCGCCGCCGAGGGTGCCTTTGACCTTGACCCAGCCACGGTGCAGCGTCCCGGAGACGCTGCTGGTCGTTTCGGCCTTGCCGCCGAAGCGCGCCGCGCATTCCTGCAGCTCGGCTGCGCCTTGCCGGCATTCGTTGGCCCGGCCCTCGAACGTCGAGCGCAGCTGCGGCGACTGCGCATGCTCGGCGCAGGTGCGAAACCCGTATTCCCCGTCCTTGCAGGTCTCGATCAGGTCGTTGAGTTGGTCGACCACGTCATCGTTGCTCACGGCTTTTCTCCCGGAAAGTTGATCACGACTAGACTGGGCATACGACGTTCCCGGGGCTCTGGCCGCCTTGGAGCGGCCGGCCCGACCCTGCGACGACGTGTCCGCGTGTCGGCCCGGCAGCCGAGGTCCCCTTGCCGATGATCAAGCCGTACGTGCACCAGACCTTGACCACCAAGGCATTGCACTTTTCGATGGGCGAGATCCAAAGCCTGATGGACATCCGGCGGCCGGACGCCCTCGAGCTGGACTACACGCGGGTGATGATGGGATTCCTGCTGTTCGTGCCCGACCCCGCGACGGTGCTCATGATCGGTCTGGGCGGCGGTTCGCTCGCCAAGTTCTGCCATCGCCAGCTGCCCTCGGCGCGCATCGTCGTCGTCGAGATCAATCCGCACGTGATCGCCCTGCGCAAGGAATTTCACGTGCCGGAAGACAGCGACCGCTTCCGCGTGGTTCAAGCAGACGCCGCCGAATTCGTCCGCACCTGTGCGCAGCGGTGCGACGTCGTGCTGGTCGACGGGTTCGACTACGACGGCCAGCCTGCATCCCTATGTTCCACACCTTTTTACGAGCGCTGCTTCGATCTGCTCGGGCCCGACGGCGTCCTGGTGGTGAATCTGCACGCCGCGCACCCCGACCACGCTGCGCACGTGGAGCGCATCGCAGACATCGCAGATGGACCGACTCTTCTCGTCCGCGACGAAGACCGGACCAACGCCATCGTTTTCGCGCGAAGGGGCAAGGCGGTGGCATTGCACGCCGGGCACCTGCAGAAGCCTCGCCAGCTCGACGGGGTCTCGTGGCAGTCGTTGAAACGGCCGTTCACACGGATCTTGTTGGCGTTCGGTCGACTGCCGGATACCCTGCGCCCCGCACTCGAAGGATTTCTGCCATGAGACACCGTCCTCGCTCAGCTTTCCTGGTTGCTTGCCTGCTCGGCAGCGTCGCCTTGCCGGCACAGGCGGCCGATCGGACTCGGGCCGGGCAGTGGGAATCGACGGTGACCGTGAAGGGGCGGACGATGACCGCGTCGAACTGCCTCCTGCAGAGCGAAGCGGATGCGATGAACGGCGACACCGCCGCGATCCGGACGTTTCTAGACAAGCGGGCCGCAGCCAAGGCGTTCTGCAAAGTGACCGACGTCAAGGCGAGTGGCAACCGGCTGGTGGTGACAGAGCTCTGCAACGGCGCGCCGATGGTCTCGACGACCGACTACCACGGTGACAGCTTCGACACCGTCAACAGCAACGGCCTCGGCGCCAAGGCCAAATGGACGGGGCCGTGTCGTTGAGGCCATCGGCCGTCGGGCGGCGCCCTGCAATCGGATCGCGGCGCCGCTAAAAAAGCGCAGGCTTCAGCCAGCGAGGTCCTAAAACTTGCGAGCACTTCTGGGCGAGATCGGCTTCTCATCAGGCCCAACGGTCGGGCACCACGGCGATGGTCACGATCCGCACTCGACCATGCACTGCTTGTAGACGGCGAGGCAGCTGCGGCTGCCCTGCTTGCTGCCAGGCGCCGTACAGGCATCGCGTTCGGCGCGGCACGATTCGGTGCACACGATCGGCGACTTTGTCTTGGATGCGGTTGGCCGAGCCTTGGCGCTGTGCCCGGACGGCGCCATGCTGGCCGCCGCCAGCCCCAGGCACGCGGCGACTTGCAGTGTTCCGGCGGCGCTTCGTCAATTCGATGCCAAATCGGCAACGCTGAAGTGACGTGACTTCTCGAGAATCGCCATGGCGCGCATCTTTAACCCTTGCCCTTGGAATGTTGTTCCAGTGACCCGACATTGCATCCTGCGGCATTTGCCGTGGGATCCGGAGCAAACCTCATGAAACACTGGCTGATCGGAGCGTCGATCGCTTTTCTTGCCGTGGCAGCGCAGGCCCTGCCGACTGCGGCCGAGGTCCAAGGGCAAATCAACAGCGGCAACTACGCGCAGGCCGAGACGATGATGCGCGAGGTCGTGGCGGCCAAGCCCGAGAGCGCCAAGGGCCACTACATCTATGCCGAGATCCTGGCGCACAACGCCCGCTTCGCCGATGCGTCGCGCGAAGCGGCGCTGGCGCGACAGATCGACCCGGCCATCAAGTTCGCGGACGCAGGGAAATTTCGCTCCTTCGAGCAGATGCTCGAGCGTGAACAGCAGCAGGCGCGGACGCCGGCACGGACGTCGCTCGATCGGCTCGGGCCGAACGCTCCGGCGCCGCAGCGTCAGGTTGCGCGCTCGGCAGCGCCGGCCGAGGCACCAGCCCAGCAATCAGGCATGCCTTCCTGGGTCTGGCCTGTGGGCTTGGGCCTGCTTGCGCTGGTGGCCTGGAAAATGTTCAGCCGGCCCAGGGCTGCCGTTCCCATGCCCGGCACGGCCGGTCCCGGCTCCGCCGCGCCCGGGCCCTACGGTAGCGCAGGGCCCGGCGTCGGCCCGGCACCGGGGTACGGACCGATGGGCGGTGGCATGGGCATGCCCTCGGTGGGTGGTGGCCTGATGGGTGTCGGCTTGGCCGCGGCAGGGGGCGCAGCCGCCGGCATGCTGGCTGAGCGCATGCTCGAGCGCGGCCGGGAAGGTCACAACAATGACGCGTTTGCCGGCAACACCGCGGGCTACGCAGATCCGGTCGCCGGCCCTGACGATGCGGCCCGAGCGCTCGAAGACCGTCCTGTCGACTTCGGCAACGGCAATGACTGGGACGCTGGTGGCTCTGTCGATCTCGGCGGCGGCTCGGACGGAGGCTCCAGCGACGGCGGCTGGTAGAAGGCCTGGCGCTCCGGTGGTCGCCGCGTAGCGCTAAGTCCAGTCGCCGCCGCCCTCGGGCAGCCTCGCACCGTCTCTTGTGTGAGCAGGGCAAGAGAGCGCACGGCCGGCGCAAGCCGGCCGTGCGTCGTTCGCTCCGTCAGTTCGACGCGGCGCTGGCGCTGGCCGCCGCTGACGCGGCCGCGTCGGACGGCGCTGTCACGGCCGGCGCGATCGGTGCCATAGACGGCGTCGGCGCTGCGGAAGCTGCAGACGTTGTCGATGGCGCCGATGCCATCGATGCCGGCAACGCCGTCGACGCCACCGATGCTGCTGTCGCGGACGGTGCGGCATGGCGATCGCCCCCGCTCGACGCCGTCGTCATCGGCAGCAGCGGCACGATCAGCAGGGCGACGATGTTGATGATCTTGATCAGCGGGTTGACTGCCGGCCCGGCCGTGTCCTTGTAGGGATCGCCCACGGTGTCGCCGGTGACCGCAGCCTTGTGCGCCTCGCTGCCCTTGCCGCCGAAGTGACCGTCCTCGATGTACTTCTTGGCGTTGTCCCATGCGCCGCCGCCGGTACACATCGAGATGGCGACGAACAGGCCGGTGACGATCGTGCCCATCAACAGTCCGCCGAGGGCGGCTGGGCCGAGCAGCAGGCCGACCACGATCGGCGCGACCACCGGGAGCAGCGAGGGCACGATCATTTCCTTGATCGCCGCGGTGGTCAGCATGTCGACCGCCTTGCCGTATTCCGGCTTGCCGCTGCCGTCCATGATGCCCTTGATGTCGCGGAACTGGCGCCGCACTTCGACCACCACCGCGCCGGCGGCGCGGCCGACGGCTTCCATCGCCATCGCGCCGAACAGGTACGGGATCATGCCGCCGATGAAGAGGCCGACGATGACGTGCGGGTCGCTCAGGTCGAAGGTCACGCTCATGCCGCGGCCCGCAAGCGAGTGCGTGTAGTCGGCGAACAGCACCAGCGCGGCCAGGCCGGCCGAGCCGATCGCGTAGCCCTTGGTGACGGCCTTGGTGGTGTTGCCGACGGCGTCGAGCGGGTCGGTCACATCGCGCACGCTCGCCGGCAGTTCGGCCATCTCGGCGATGCCGCCGGCGTTGTCGGTGATCGGGCCGTAGGCGTCCAGGGCGACGACGATGCCGGCCATGCTGAGCATGGCGGTCGCCGCGACGGCGATGCCGTACAGGCCGGCGAGCTGATACGAGACCAGGATCGCGACGCAGACGAACAGCACCGGCCAGGCGGTCGAGCGCATCGACACGCCGAGGCCGGCGATGATGTTGGTGCCGTGGCCGGTGGTCGAGGCCTGGGCGATGTGCTGAACCGGCTTGTATTGGGTGCCGGTGTAGTACTCCGTCACCCAGACCATCGCTGCGGTCAGGACCAGGCCGACCGCGCAGGCGCCGAACAGGCCCATCGCCGATACCGTGTCGCCGCCGACGAGCGACATCGGCTGTGGAAACATCGAGTTGGTGACGAACCAGAAGGCGATCAGCGACAGCACGCCGGCCACGGCCAGGCCCTTGTAGAGCGCGGGCATCACGTTCTTCATGCCGGGCGAGGCCTTGACGAACATGCAGCCGATGATCGAGGCGATGATCGAGACGCCGCCCAGGAGCAGCGGGTAGACGACGGCGTTGACGGTGGCGCCGCTGACCATCAGGGCGCCGAGCGCCATGGTCGCGATCAGCGTCACGGCATAGGTCTCGAACAGGTCGGCAGCCATGCCGGCGCAGTCGCCGACGTTGTCACCGACGTTGTCGGCGATCACCGCCGGGTTGCGGGGGTCGTCTTCCGGGATGCCGGCCTCGACCTTGCCGACAAGATCGGCGCCGACGTCGGCGCCCTTGGTGAAGATGCCGCCGCCGAGCCGCGCGAAGATCGAGATGAGCGACGAGCCGAAGGCGAAGCCGAGCAGGGGCTTCAGCGTCGCCGAGTCGACATTGCTGCCGCCGCTCAGGTACCAGAAGAAGGTGCCTACGCCGATCAGGCCGAGGCCGACGACGAGCATGCCGGTGATGGCACCGCCCTTGAAGGCGACGTCGAGGGCCGGGCCAATGCCGAGCGTTGCTGCCTGGGCGGTGCGCACGTTGGCGCGGACGGAGACATTCATGCCGATGAAGCCGCAAGCGCCCGACAGAATGGCGCCGAGGACGAAGCCGGCCGCGGTGGTCCGGTCGAGGAAGAAGAAAATGAGCACCGCGAGGACGACGCCGACCATCGCGATCGTCGTGTACTGGCGCTTTAGGTAGGCAGCAGCGCCTTGCTGGATCGCCGCGGCGATCTCCTGCATGCGTGCGTTGCCGGCGTCCTGGCTGAGGATCCAGCTCCGCTGCACGAAACCGTAGAGAACCGCCGCCAGGCCGCAGCCGAGCGCGATGTAGAGCGCCATCGTCGTAGAGATCAAGAGAGTTCCTTCCTCGTTCCAGTCATCGAATCGTCATCAGCCGGCCCGACGCCAGGAGAAGAGCGATCAGAAGTCGCGCGACGGGCAAACCATCGAATGGTAAGGGATGAAGCCGGCCTCTCTGCATGGTGTTCGAGGCGCCGTCTCGTCGAGTCAGGGCGAGGCGTTTACCATCGACGGGTCCATTCGAGCCTGCCGCCATGAGCCTGCATAACGTCACCCCCGGCGCCAACGCGCCCGATGAGTTCAACGTCATCATCGAGATCCCGATGAACGCCGACCCGATCAAGTACGAGGTCGACAAGGTCAGCGGCGCGATGTTCGTCGATCGCTTCATGAGCACGGCGATGCACTATCCCTGCAACTACGGCTACGTGCCGCAGACCCTTTCCGACGACGGCGACCCGGTCGACGTCCTCGTCATCACGCCGTTCGCGCTGGCCCCCGGCGTTGTCGTCACCTGCCGGCCGATCGGCATGCTGCGCATGGAGGACGAGGCCGGCGGCGACGCCAAGCTCCTGGCGGTGCCGATCGACAAGATCCTGCCGATCTATCGGCATTGGCAGAAGCCCGAAGACATGAACGAGCTGCGGCTGAATCAGATCCAGCACTTCTTCGAGCACTACAAGGACCTCGAGCCCGGCAAGTGGGTGAAGACCATGGGCTGGGACGGCCCTGACGCGGCGCGGCAGGAAATCCGTTCCGGCATCGCTGCGTACGCGGCCCGGATCGCCCCCGGGGCGGCTCCCCGACCGACTTAGGCAGCGGTCTCGGGCTTGAACGGGCGACGGTCGTTCAGTTCGTCGAGATAGACCGCGATGCCGGCGCCTTCGCGCTCGAGAAAGTCGTCGACGGCCCGGGCGAACTGCGGATGGGCCAACCAGTGCGCCGACCACGTCTGCACCGGCAGCAGGCCACGGGCCATCTTGTGCTCGCCCTGGGCCCCGCCTTCGAAACGCTGATAGCCGTTGTCGATGCACCAGGCAAGAGGCGCGTAGTAGCAGGCGTCGAAGTGCAGGCAGCTGACGTGCTCGGTGGCACCCCAGTAGCGGCCGAAGGCAGCCTTTCTCTCGGGATCGATGACGAGCATCGAGCAGGCGATGCGCTTGCCGCCGCGCCAGGCCGTGAACAGCAGCCAATTGGCCGCCATGGTCCGGGCCATCCGGGCGAAGAAGTTGCGCGTCAGATAGGGCGATGAATGGTGGGCCCGGTAGGTCAGGGTGTAGCAGCGATAGAAGAAATTCCAGTCTTCCGCCGTCATCGCCGCACCCGTTGCGGTCGTGAAGGAGACGCCTGCCTCGGCGACGCGACGTCGTTCCTGCTGGATCTTCTTTCGCTTGTCGCGCTGCAATGTCGTCAGGAAGTCCGCGAAATTACGATAGGGCTCGGGGGTGCGGTTGCGCCAGTGAAACTGGACGGTGCTGCGCATCGACCAGCCCGCATCGCGGGCCGCCGCCTGGTCGAGTTCGTCAAGGAACAGCAGATGCGCCGACGACAGGCCTGCACTTCTGGCCAGCGCCTCGATGCCGCGCAGCAACGCGAGTCGATGCGCGTGGCTTTCCGCCAGCAGCCGCGGCCCGGGGACGGGCGTGAACGGAATCGCGTCGACGAGCTTGGGGTAGTAGTCGAGCCCGTGCCGCTGGTAAGCGTCGGCCCAGGCCCAGTCGAACACGTACTCGCCGTACGAATGGTCCTTCAGGTAGAGCGGACACGCGGCGCGGAGCGTTCCGGCTTGTTCGAGCAGAAGGAAGTGAGGTGCCCACCCGGTCTCCGGCACCGCGCTCGCCGACGCGTGCAAGGCGCAGAGGTAGGCAGTGGAGACGAATGGCGTGGCGGAGGCCTGCTGCTCGACCAGCGCGTCCCAGGCCGCGGCGTCGATTTCGGTCGGATCGGTGCAGACGCGAAGCGAGAGCGTGTCGGCGTCCGGGAGCGGCGCTGCGGCGGGATCGCGCTTGGGCATGGTGGCGCGTTCGATCTTAGGGCGTTGCCCTAAACTCGGCCGCCCGACAGTGTCTTCTGGGAGCCGGCACAAATGAAGCTGATCACCGCCATCGTCAAGCCGTTCAAGCTCGAGGAAGTGCGCGAGGCGCTCGCCGACATCGGTGTCTCCGGTCTGACGGTCACCGAGGTCAAGGGCTTCGGCCGCCAGAAGGGCCACACCGAGCTGTATCGGGGCGCTGAATACGTGGTCGACTTCCTGCCGAAGGTGAAGATCGAAGTCGCGGTGAAGGAAGCCGACGCGGAGCGCTGCATCGAAACGATCGTCAAGGCGGCCAAGACCGGCAAGATCGGCGACGGCAAGATCTTCGTCACTTCGATCGAAAGCGTCGTCCGGATTCGCACCGGCGAGGTCAACGAGGACGCGATCTGAGCCGATCGGCGTCTCGCCCTGGCCGCGTGTCGACGAGTCGGGTGCCGCACCAACGGTCGTGCCAGAACTGCCGTCGCGGCTCGCTGAGAGCCAGCAAAGCGTAGAGAACGATCCCGGCAGCGACCAGGCCGAGGCTCGGCCACGGTCCGAGGTGCAACGCCGAGGCGAGCACCGTCGCCGGCACGAACCAGACGAAACAGGCAAGCACGTAGCGCGTCATGGCGCGTGATCGGGTTACCCGCACGCCGCTCGCATTGACGAGCCGGATCTGCCAAGTCTGCATCGCCAGCGTCTGGCCCCGCGTCGACCAGAGCCACACGAAGTAGACGCCGTACAGGATGAGCGCAAAGAGCCTCAGCAGCATTTCTGCCGACATCGGCAGGTGCGAGCCGAAATGGGCGACGAGGACGGTGCCGACGACGCCCGGGATCAGGCCGATCCCGAACAACAGCATCGCCTCGTAGACGAAGCAGGCCATGCGCCGGGTCAGTGAGGCGGTCGGAAGCGCGGTTCCCCCGGGCAAGCCCGCACTCGCCGTCGCTGCGGTCAGCGAACCGGATTCGATGCGGACGGTGCGGTCGGAGGGGCGGAAAGCGACAGCGGCAGCGGCTGCATCGCGACAGCGGAGGCCGCGGCGCCGGCGAGCGGCGAGCTGGCCGACACCACCGCGGCGGCCTGCGGGCCGCGCCGCGGCAGCAGCGTCGAGCGATTCACGAACTCCGGCGTCGCCGCGATTTTCGGCATGCCCGTGGATTGATGCGCGGGCGGGACCGCCGGCCGGGTGATGAGACGGGTCGTCGCGCCAGGCGAAGCCTGCAGGACCGTGGGGGCCACCGATCGGGGACGCGGCGCCAGGGCCGGATTGGGGACGACATTGGCTTTTGCGTGGGAGGCATCACGCAACCCGCCCGACGGCCGCAGAGCGCTCGCCGAAGCGCGTGCCGATGCGGCCGCGGCGCGGGCCAAGAATTTCTGCTTCTCGCCTGGCGCGAGCTTCTGATAGGCCTCCCAGCGAGCCGATCGATCGGGCGCCGGCACGTCTCGCGATTCCTGGAAACGCAAGCGGACCTCGCCCCGCTCGGCGGGCGTCAACCGCACCCATTCGGTCATGCGTTGCGAGATGCGCGTCTGTTCGGCGGGAGGCAGCGTGTGAAAACGCCCGGCGATGGCGATCCACTTCAGCTTGCGCGAAGCAGTGATGCTCGGCCACTCCCGTTCGAGCGGAGCCAGGACGGTGCGCTGCGCAGCACTGAGGTTGCTCCAGCGGATGCCTTCGTCGCGGCCGGCCGGGGCCGGAGGTTGCGATCGGCGCGCACCTGGCGGGCTCGCGGCGGATACGACACCGGGGGCAGACCGAAAGGGAGCAGAGGCGCCGATCGGCGCGGAGGCCACGGCGGACACCGCGGGGGGAGCGAGCTGGGCCTGGACGGCGCTGGCGACGGTCATGACGACCACGCCGGTCAGACGAGGGCGGCAGGCCCAGCCAATGCGTTGCCGCCAAAACTGCCTGAGGGCGCTGATCGGCGGGCGGCGGGGTTCCTTTGGCAACGGATCCGTCATGGCCTTGACATCACTCGGCCGGAGGCGCTTTCAGGTACTCGACGAACCCTGGGTCACGGTAGGCGTTGATCGGCAGATCGTCGCCGAGGAGGGCAGCGTCGACCTCGGCCGCAACGGAAATCTGGGCGCGCGTCTGCGAGTACTGGATCAAGACCAGTCCGCCGACCAGAGCCGCAAGCGGAAGGGCAGAGGCAGCGCGCAGCCACCAACGGGATTGGCTGAAGCCGAGCACGGCAGTGCCGTGGCCGTCGACGCCCTGAACCGAGTCTCGGGAGCGTGCCCGCCGGCCGGCCTCGAGCGCCTTCTCGCGGGCAAAACGCAACCGCTCGCCGATCTCCGGCGAAACCGTCTCCGCACGCTCGCTCAGCCGCGCCGCGATGCCGCGCGCGAAGCGTGCCTCGAGCGCATCCCTGGCGCTGGAGCGATACGAGTTGTCTTGCCCATTCATGGTGAAATTCCCCTTGCCTTGAGCGCCTTGGCCAACGCATGCACAGCCCGCGAGCAGTGCGTCTTCACGCTCCCTTCGGAGCACCCCATCGAGGCGGCAGTCTCGGCAACATCGAGCTCCTCCCAGTAACGCAAAAGAAAGGCCTCGCGTTGACGCGCTGGCAACTGGCCGACTTCATCGTCGATGACTTGCAAGATTTGCGCCCGTGACACGGAGTCGGAGGCGCTTTCCGACTCCAGCGAACTGCCGAAAGCTTCGAGGGTCTCGAGGATGTCGAAGTCGCCGTCGCTGCCGGCGGACTCGAAGTCCGAGAAATTTCGCACGACCTGGTTGCGCACCTTCTGGCGGCGGAACCAGTCCATGGTGGCGTTCGAGACGATCCGCTGGAACAGCAGCGGCAACTCTGCAGCCGGCCGATCGGCGTACTTCTCGGACAGCCGGATCATCGCGTCCTGCACGATATCGAGCGCTGCGTCGTCGTCGCGGACGGCGTATGCGGCGCGCTTCCAGGCACGCTTTTCGACGCTTTTCAGGAAGTCGGCAAGTTCTTTGTCGGTCGCCAAGGAAGACGGCCCTGCGGCTGCAGCTCGGGAAGCGGCGGGATTATCTCATCGGCTTCCAGCACGAAACTCGCCGGTTCGGAACCGGCCTCGCATCCACTGTTGCCGATGAGATAATCCGCGGTTGCACGACAGTTTCGATCGCTGCTGCCGCCCGATCAAGGCGGCGCGAGCGGTCGGCTCAGGCACCGCACCCGCCTCACGAGGGCGTGGCCAGGTGCACCGATGGTTTTTCGTCAGAGAAATTCACAAAGGTCAGCCAGACATGAAAACGTCAGCCTCCGAGATGCAGCGCGTCTCCGCCACCGTGCCGCCCAGCGCGCCGGGCAACGAGCCGAACGGCTCCGAGATCCTGATCCGTTGCCTGCAGGCGGAAAACGTTCGCTACCTGTGGGGCTACCCCGGCGGTGCCGTCCTCTACATCTACGACGCGCTCTACAAGCAGCAGACCATCGAGCACGTCCTGGTCCGGCACGAGCAAGCGGCAGTCCACGCTGCCGACGGCTATTCCCGGGCGACCGGCGAAGTCGGCGTTGCGCTGGTCACCTCAGGTCCGGGAGTGACCAACGCCGTGACCGGCATCGCGACCGCCTACATGGACTCGATTCCGATGGTGATCGTGACCGGGCAGGTGCCAACGCCGGCGATCGGCCTCGACGCCTTCCAGGAGTGCGACACGGTCGGCATCACCAGGCCGATCGTGAAGCACAACTTCCTGGTCAAGGACGTTCGAGATCTGGCCATGACGATGAAGAAGGCGTTCCATATCGCCCGCACCGGCCGACCCGGTCCGGTGGTGGTCGACGTGCCGAAGGACGTGTCGATGGCGACCGCCCCGTTTCACTATCCGGCGACGGTCGAGATGCGCTCCTACAACCCGGTGAAGAGGGGCCATGGCGGGCAGATCCGGAAGGCCGTGCAGTTGCTGCTGGCCGCCAAGCGCCCCTACGTCTACAGCGGCGGCGGCGTGGTTCTGGGCAATGCCGCGCCGGAGTTGCGGGCGCTGGTCGAGTTGCTGGGCTTTCCCTGCACCAGCACCCTGATGGGTCTCGGCGCGATTGCCGCGAGCGACCCGAAGTTCCTCGGCATGCTCGGCATGCATGGCACTTACGAAGCCAACATGACGATGCAGGGCTGCGACGTCCTGCTCGCGGTCGGCGCGCGGTTCGATGACCGCGTCATCGGCAACCCGAAGCATTTCGCGTCCGTGGAGCGCAAGATCATTCACGTCGACATCGACCCATCGTCGATCTCGAAGCGGGTCCGCGTCGACGTGCCGATCGTCGGCGATGTCAGGGATGTGCTGCGGGAACTCGCTGAACAGGTCCGGGAATCCTCGTCGCGTCCGGAGCCGACGGCTCTTGCGCCATGGTGGTCGCAGATCAATGCCTGGCGAAAACGCGACTGTCTCGCCTATGTAAAGAGCCCGGACCTGATCAAGCCGCAGCAGGTCGTCGAGACCCTTTGGCAGCTGACCAAGGACCGTGACACCTACATCACCTCCGACGTCGGTCAGCACCAGATGTGGGCGGCCCAGTACTACCGCTTCGAGGAGCCGCGTCGCTGGATCAATTCCGGCGGCCTCGGCACGATGGGCGTGGGACTGCCCTATGCGATGGGGATCAAGCTGGCGAAGCCCGAGGCCGACGTCTTCTGCATCACCGGCGAGGGCTCGATCCAGATGTGCATCCAGGAGCTGTCGACCTGCTTGCAATACAAGACCGCGGTCAAGGTGGTGTCCCTCAACAACCGCTACCTCGGCATGGTCCGGCAGTGGCAACAGATCGATTACGGCGGCCGCTATTCGCACAGCTACATGGACGCCTTGCCCGACTTCGTGAAGCTCGCCGAGGCCTATGGCCATGTCGGCATCCGGATCGACAAGCCGAGCGAGATCGAGCCGGCCCTGCGGGAGGCGATCCGCCTGAAGGACCGCACCGTCTTTCTCGACGTGCAGACCGACCCGACCGAAAACGTCTGGCCGATGGTGAAGGCCGGCCAGGGCATCAGCGAGATGTTGCTCGGTTCGGAGGATCTGTGAGATGAAGCACATCATCGCCGTGCTTCTCGAGAACGAGCCGGGCGCCCTGTCGCGGGTCGTGGCCCTGTTCTCGGCCCGCGGCTACAACATCGAGACGCTCACAGTGGCGCCGACCGAGGATCCGTCGTTGTCGCGCATGACGATCGTCACGACCGGCTCCGACGAGGTGATCGAGCAGATCACGAAGCACCTGAACCGGCTGATCGACGTGGTCAAGGTCGTCGACCTGACCGAAGGTGCCTACACCGAGCGCGAGCTGATGCTGATCAAGGTGCGCGCCGTCGGCAAGGAGCGCGACGAGATGAAGCGCATGGCGGAGATCTTTCGCGGTCGCATCATCGACGTCACCGAGAAAAGCTACACCGTCGAGCTCACCGGCGCGGCAGACAAGCTCGACGCCTTCCTGCAGGCGATCGACAAAGGCGCGATTCTCGAAACGGTGCGCACCGGCTCGAGCGGAATCGGCCGTGGCGAGCGCATCCTGCGCATCTAGCAGTGTCGGCCGCCACGCGTACCCATCTGCGAACAACTTTTCCACGGAGAAACTGATGAAGGTCTACTACGACAAGGACGCGGACCTCAGCCTCGTCAAAGGCAAGAACGTCACGATCGTTGGCTACGGCTCGCAAGGCCACGCCCATGCCCAGAATCTGTCCGACAGCGGCGTTCGCGTCACCGTCGGGCTGCGGCGGGAGGGCCCGTCGTGGGCGAAGGCCGAAGCCGCCAAGCTGAAGGTCGCCGAAGTCGCGGAGGCGGTCAAGGCAGCTGACATCGTCATGATGCTGCTGCCCGACGAGCAGATCGCCGCCGTCTACAAGTCGGAGGTCGAGCCGAACATCAAGCAGGGCGCCTCGCTGGCGTTCGCGCACGGCTTCAACGTGCACTACGGGCAGGTCATGCCGCGAGCCGACCTCGACGTCTGGATGGTCGCGCCGAAGGCACCCGGTCACACCGTGCGCGCCACCTACACGCAGGGCGGCGGCGTGCCGCACTTGATCGCCGTGCACGCCGACAAATCGGGCAAGGCCCGCGACCTCGCCCTGAGCTATGCCGCGGCGAACGGCGGCGGCAAGGCCGGCATCATCGAGACCAACTTCCGGGAGGAGACCGAGACCGACCTGTTCGGCGAGCAGGCCGTGCTTTGCGGCGGCGCCGTCGAGCTGATCAAGGCCGGATTCGAGACGTTGACCGAGGCCGGCTACGCCCCGGAGATGGCCTACTTCGAGTGCCTGCACGAGCTGAAGCTGATCGTCGACCTGATCTACGAAGGCGGCATCGCCAACATGAATTACTCGATCTCGAACAATGCCGAGTACGGGGAGTACGTGACCGGGCCGAAGATCGTCAACGACGAGACGAGGGCGGCGATGCGCCAGGCTCTGAAGGACATCCAGACCGGCGAATATGCGAAGAGCTTCATCATCGAGAACCGTGCCGGCGCGCCGACCCTGCTGTCGCGACGCCGGCTCATGGCCGAGCACCCGATCGAGATCGTCGGCGAGCAACTGCGAGCGATGATGCCGTGGATCAAGAAGAACCGGCTCGTCGACCAGTCGCGCAATTGACGCGCTGCGTCCGCCACTTGGTTCACGCCCGATGACACCGGATCGCGACGGTGCCGTCGTTTTCGTCGAGTCCCCCGGCCGCCCGCGACGCAAGGGCATCTACATCCTGCCCAATCTGTTCACGCTGGGCGCGTTGTTCGGTGGCTTCTACGCCGTGGTCATGGCGATGGACGGGCGATTCGAGCAATCGGCCTATGGCGTGTTCGTCGCCATGGTGCTGGACAGCCTCGATGGCCGGGTTGCCAGGATGACGAAGACGCAAAGCGTGTTCGGCGAGCACATGGATTCGCTCTCCGACATGGTCTCGTTCGGTGCCGCCCCGGCCCTGATCGCCTACGAATGGGCGTTGCGCGGACTCGGCAAGCCGGGCTGGATCGCGGCCTTCGTTTATTGCTCGTGCACGGCGCTTCGCCTGGCCCGCTTCAACACCAACCTCGGCGTCGTGGACAAGCGCTTCTTCCAGGGCTTGCCGAGCCCTGCGGCTGCGGCCGTTGTGATGAGCTTCATCTGGTTGATGGACGACCAGGGCTTCAACGGCATCGACGAGGGCGCATGGCTCGGCTGGACCACCTTCGCCCTCACGCTGTATGCCGGGCTGACGATGGTGACCAACGTGCCGTTCTACAGCTTCAAGGACCTCAGCCTGAAGCGCTCGGTGCCTTTCATCGTCATCGTCCTGATCGTTCTCGGCATTGCCGTGATCAACCTGCATCCGCCTTTCGTGCTGGCGGCGCTGTGCATGCTCTACGGCGTTTCCGGATACGCGGTCTACGCCTGGAAGCGCTTCAAAGGCAAGCCGGTCAGCGTCATTGCGACTTCGACCGACGAGCCGGACGAGCAGGGCTTGCACCGCTGATTCGCCTCGTCCCGTGATATATTGAAATTCTGATGTTGCGAATTCCCTCCGCGCCGCTGCTTCTGCTTCGACCTCTCAGGGCTCGCTGAACGAACTCGTCTACAACGTCTCGTCCGACCGGCCCGCTTGCAACCGCAGCGGGCCGTTTTGTTTTAAAGCGTCCCTAGGAGCAATTGCCGTGACCGATCGCCTCTTCATTTTCGACACGACCCTTCGCGACGGCGAGCAATCACCGGGCGCCTCGATGACGAAGGACGAAAAGCTCCGCATTGCCCGCCAGCTCGAGCGGCTCAAGGTCGATGTCATCGAAGCCGGGTTCGCCGCATCGTCGAACGGCGATTTCGAGGCAGTGCGGGCCATCGCCCAGGCCATCAAGGGCAGCACCGTCTGCTCCTTGGCGCGCGCCAACGACCGCGATATCTCGTTGGCTTTCGACGCCCTCAAGGGGGGTGAGTCGACGCGAATCCACATCTTCCTGGCCACCAGTGATCTGCACATGGAGAAGAAGCTGCGGATGACGCGCGAGCAGGTGTTCGAGCAGGCCAGGCTTTCGGTTCGG
>JALYXU010000071.1 GCA_030946925.1 Pseudomonadota bacterium | reverse complement strand
GGCTACGGCGGTGGTGGCGGCACCGGTGGCGGCGGCTACGGCGGCGGCGGCAGCACCGGCGGTGGCGGCGGCTACGGCGGCGGTGGTGGCACTCGCTCCGGCGGCGGTGGCGGCGGTTATGGCGGTGGCGGCGGCGGTCGCTCCGGCGGCGGCGGCTCCGGTGGTGGCGGCTACGGCGGCGGTGGCGGCAGCCGCTCCGGCGGTGGCGGCGGCGGCAGCCGTGGCGGTTACTGACCCCAGGACCCGTTAGCCAACAAGGCGGTGCAGCGAAAGCGCACCGCCTTTTTGCTGGGCGCTGACCGCTCGCATCGGCGAAGGCGGTCGAGGCCTTGTCGGCGCCCCTGCGTTGCGGCTATTCGCTTCGGCGGTGCTTCCTCGGTCGGCCGACGAGCAGCCGATCGAACAGGGGATTCGGCAGCATCCGCAACAGGCCTGCGACAACGCCCATCTGCCACGGGATCACGTGCCAGCTGGCGCCGTCGTCGATGGCCCGGCAGGCGCGTTCTGCGAAGTCGGCGGCGCTGATGAGGAACGGCATCGAATAGCGGTTGCTGCGTGTCAGCGGCGTGTCGATATAGCCGGGCACGATCGTCACGACCCTGACGCCGAAGGGGCGCAGCTCGCCGCGCAGGCTTTCGCAATAGCTGATGACGGCTGCCTTGCTCGAGCAGTAGGCGCCGTGTCCCGGCAGACCGCGGATCCCTCCGACGCTGGCGATGCCGACAAGCGTGCCGGCACCGCGCTCGCGCATCGGCGCGATGAAGGGCTGGAAGGTGGCAGCCATGCCGAGGTTGTTCGTTTCGTAGGTTGCACGCATCACCTCGAGGTCGGCGAGCTCGGCGCTGTCGATGCCGACGCTGATGCCTGCGTTGGCGATGACGATGTCGGGCAGGCCCTGAGCCTCGATGCATGCCCGTCCTGCCGCGGTGATCGATGCGATGTCGCGAACGTCGGCGGCATACACGGCAACACGCGCGCTCGAAAGGCCGAGCTCGGCTGCCCAGCGCACGACGTCGTCGGCGCGCCGCGCCACCAGCGCCAGCCGATGGCCGGTGGCGGCCAATCGCGCTGCCAGGGCCTGGCCGATGCCGCTCGAGGCGCCGGTGACGAATGCCAGGCGATCCACCGAGTCCGCCATTCAAGGGCCGCGTCTGGTGGCCAGGAAAGTTCCCCTCGATGGCCCCTTGAGGTCGACGATCCGGGCCAGGTTGTCGTACTGCATGCCGGCCGCGCGAACGACGCTGGCACCCTGGGTGACGACGACCGGCCGATCCGACCGCACCTGCTCGGTGTTGCGAAAGGCCTGCAGAAATTCGCCCCGGAACTCGATCGCCTCGGCCTTGCCGGTGGCCGGCCGCAGCACCCGCGCATCGCCGATCAGCTGCACCTCGCTGCCGTCGCCGTTCGAGAGCGCATGTCGGGCGCTGGCGAGCGTCACGGCGCCGCCCTCGCCGATGGCCCGGATCCTGGCGGCCTCGATTTCGAGCGTGTCGGTGTCGGGGAAGTGGCGCAGCTGGTCGCCTTCGATCTGCGTGCGCAAGCTGCCGTCCGGACCGAACCTCTGCACCACGAAGCCGGTCATGACGTAGTCGGGCTCGTGCCGTGCGACGGCAGCGGGCCGGTGCGCTTCGACGCTCGGCGCATTGCGGACCAGCCACCAGGTTCCGGCCGCCAGCACCGCCATCATGATGAGCGGCAGGTACGCCGTGACCAGATCGAAGGCACGCACCGGCCACGGCGCCGCCGGTGTGACCGGGCGCGGGCCGGCGAACGACAGGTCGACCAGATCGGCGTCGACATCGGCGTCGAGGCCGCGGCGCTCGGCGGCAGCCCCTTCAGTGCGCGCCATCGAGGCCGCGCAGCTGGCCCGGTGGTTGGCCCGGCAGTTCGCCGCGGAGCAGCCCGGCGTAGCGGCCGGCGGCAATCAGCAGCAGGTCGCAGAACTCGCGCGCGGCGCCATGGCCGCCCGCGGCAGTGGTGACGTGATCGGCGGCGACGCGGACTTCGAGGTGCGCGCCAGGCGGCGCGCAAGCGAAGCCAGCGCGCCGCATCAACGGCAGATCGGGCCAGTCGTCGCCGATCACCGCGACCCGGCTCCAGTCGAGGCCGAGCCCGTCAAGAATCTGACTTGCGGTGGCGAGCTTGTCGGCTGCGCCGTAGGCGGCGTGGGCCAGGCCGAGATCGGCGACGCGCCGACGCACCGCGAGCGAGTCGCGGCCGGTGACGACGATCGGCACGATGCCGCCGGCCGCGAGCAGCTTCAGGCCGAGGCCGTCGAGCGTCGAGAAAGCCTTGAAGACTTCGCCGGCCTCGCCGATGTAGACGCGGCCGTCGGTGAGGACGCCGTCGACATCGAAGATCGCCGCGGCGATGCCGTCGCCCGGGCCGCGCGCGGCCAGCAGCAGCTCGACCGCGAAGGTGAGCGCGGGCTTTGCCACGGCAGGCGCATCGGCGCCCGCTTGCCCATCGCCCGACATCAGATGACCTTGGCTCGCATCAGGTCGTTGCTGTTGAGAGCGCCGACCAGCTCGCCGGCAGCATCGACGACGAGCAGGCCGGTGACGCGATGCAGCTCCATCAGCTCGGCGGCCTCGACCGCCAGCGCGTCGCTGCGGATCCGATGCGGCGGCCCTTTCATGACCGCACCCGCAGCAAGCGCGCGCAGATCGGCGCCGGTCTCGATCAGGCGCCGCAAGTCGCCGTCGGTGAAGATGCCGAGGATGCGGCCTCGCTCGCCCGTGACGGCGGTGAAGCCGAAGCCCTTTCGTGTCATTTCGCGCAGCATCTCCGGCACGAATGTCTCGGCGTCGACCCGCGGCACCGCGTCGCCGCTGTGCATCAGGTCGGCGACGTGCATCAACATCTTGCGGCCGAGCGCGCCGCCCGGATGCGAGCGCGCGAAGTCGTCTTCGCGAAAGCCGCGCGCATCGAGCAGGGCGACGGCGAGGGCATCGCCGAGCGCCATTTGCGCCGTCGTGCTGGCGGTCGGCGCCAGGTTCAATGGGCAAGCCTCCTCGTCGACGGCGCTCGAGATGGCGATGTCGGCATGACGGGCCAGGCTGCTCTCGATGCGGCCGGTCATCAAGACCAGCTTGACGCCGAGCCGCTTCAAGGCCGGCACGATCGCGCTGATCTCGTCGCTTTCGCCGGAGTTGGAAATGGCGAGGACGATGTCGCCTTCGGTGACCATGCCGAGGTCGCCGTGGCTGGCCTCGGCCGGATGGACGAAGAGGGCCGGCGTTCCGGTCGATGCAAGCGTGGCCGCGATCTTGCGTCCGACGTGACCGCTCTTGCCCATGCCCATGACGACGACCCGACCCCGACCGACGAGCACCAGCCGAACCACGGCGACGAATGCGTCGCCCTGGCGCGCCTTCAGGCCGTCGATGGCACGCGCTTCGATGTCGAGCGTCTTGCGCGCCAGCGTCAGGGCTCGCTCGGCATCGAAGGAAGACAGGGCAGGCAAGCGGATCGGTCCAGTAGGATCGGCCGATTCTAGGGTTGGGTCTTTGTCACCGCCGCGATGCCCTCGACGCTCGAACTGACCTTGCTCTTGCTGGTTGCCGCGGTGGCCGGCGTGGTCGTCTGCCGGCTGGCGCGGCTGCCGCCGATGCTCGGCTACCTGGCGGTCGGCGTCGCCATCGGTCCGCATGCGATCGGCGTGGCCCGCGACGCGGCCGGCGTCGTCTATCTCGCCGAGTTCGGCATCGTCTTCCTGATGTTCGTGATCGGCCTCGAGTTCAACCTGCCGAAGCTGCGCAGCATGCGCAAGCTCGTGTTCGGCCTCGGCTCGAGCCAGGTGATCCTGACGGTGCTGGCCACTGTCGCCGGCAATGCGCTGCTCGGCTGGGCCCTCGCCGCGACCGGTCGGGCCTGGGGTCTGAACTGGCAAAGCGCGGTCGCCCTCGGCGGCGCCCTGGCGATGAGCTCGACGGCGATCGTCGTCAAGCTGATGGCCGATCGGCTCGAGCTCGACACCGAGCACGGCCGCCGCGTCATGGGCGTGCTGCTGTTCCAGGACCTGGCGGTGGTGCCGCTGCTGGTGCTGATCCCCGCGCTCGGCTCGTCGCCCGAGGCCTTGTTCGGCGAGCTGGCGATCGCCTTCGTCAAGGCCGCCGTGCTGCTGGCGGTCCTGCTGGTCGGCGGCCAGCGGGTCATGCGCTGGTGGCTGACGCTGGTGGTCCGCCGCAAGAGCGACGAGCTGTTCATCCTCAACCTGCTGCTCATCACGCTCGGCCTCGCCTGGCTCACCGAGCTGGCCGGACTGTCGCTGGCCCTCGGTGCGTTCGTGGCCGGCATGCTCATCGCCGAGACCGAGTTCAAGCATCAGGTCGAGACCGACATCCGGCCGTTCCACGATGTCCTGCTCGGCCTCTTCTTCATCACCGTCGGCATGAAGCTCGATGCGCCGTCGGTGCTGCGCGACTGGCCGCTGGTCCTGCTGCTGACGATCCTGCCGGTGGGCTTCAAGCTGGCTCTCGTGACGGCGCTCGCGCGCATCTTCGGGGCCAGCCCCGGCGTGGCCCTTCGCACCGGCCTCTATCTCGCGCAGGCCGGCGAGTTCGGCTTCGTCCTGCTGGCGTTGGCGACAGAGCGACAGCTGCTGCCCGAAGCGCTGCAGACGCCGGTCCTCGCGAGCATGGTGCTGTCGATGCTGGCGACGCCGTTCGTCTTCCTCTACAGCAACCGGATCGTCATGCGACTGTCGGCCAGCGACTGGCTGCTGCAATCGGTGGCGATGACGACCATCGCCCGGCGCGCCATCGACGCCGACGCCCACGTCATCATCTGCGGCTTCGGCCGCAGCGGCCAGAATCTCGCGCGTCTGCTCGAGCACGAGAAGATCGCCTACATCGCCCTCGATCTCGACCCGGATCGCGTTCGACAGGCCGCCGCCGCCGGGCAGAGCGTCGTGTTCGGCGACGCCGCCCGGCTGCAAAGCCTCGTTGCCGCAGGCTTGCCTCGGGCCAGCGCGATCGTCATCAGCTACCACGACACGCCTTCAGCGCTGAAGATCCTGCATCTGGTCCAGGCGCACGCGCGGCATGTGCCGGCGATCGTGCGAACGATCGACGACGCCGACATCGAGCGCCTGCGCGCTGCGGGGGCAACCGAGGTCGTGCCGGAAGCGATCGAGGGCTCGCTGATGCTGGCCAGTCATGCCCTCGCGCTGGTCGGCGTGCCGATGCGGCGGGTCCTTCGCGTCATCCAGGAGCAGCGCGATGCGCGCTACGGGTTGCTGCGCGGCTATTTCCACGGCGCCGACGACGACACCGTCGACGCGCTGCAGCAGGCCCGGCTCCTCAGCGTGACCTTGCCGCAGAAGAGCACCGCGGTGGGCGATTCGCTTGCCGGCGCCGGCCTTGCCGACACCGGCGTGACGATCGTCTCGCTGCGACGGGCTTCGGGCGCCGTGCTCGAGCCGACGGAGACCGTGCGCGTGGAAGCCGGCGACACGCTGGTGCTGTCGGGCCTGCCCGAGGCACTGGCCCTGGCGGAGGCCAGACTCCTGGTGTCGGTGTAGGTGCTTGGGGGCGTCGACGGGAGCGCGCGGGTCGAAAGCCGCAACGTCGTCGCTGCGCGCCGGCGCCGCGCGAATCAGGTGATCGGCGCTTGCCGCGACACGGTCGCCCGCATCCTGATCGCCATCACCGCGCCGGCCGCACGCAACAGCTCGAGGGCCAGCGCCGGCGAGCGCTGGGCAAGCTCTTCCATCCGCGGCCCGCGCAGCGCCCAGACCACGCACTGCGTCATCGCCTCGACATTGGCTGTCCGTGGCGTGTCCCCGAACAGCCCCGGCTCGCCGACCACCGAGCCGGCACGCAGGATCGCCACCTTGTTGCTGCCGGGCGGGCCGCCGGTCGTGAAGACCTGCATGCTGCCCTGGGCGATGAAGTACATCGAACGGTCGGAGTCGCCCTGCTTGATCAGGAGATCGCCGGCGCGGACCTCGTAGCGCGCCAGGTACGGCGCGATGACGCGCCAGTTCTCGAGCGTCAGGCGGGCGCGCAACGCGTCTTCGGCATTGAGCGTTTGAACTGCCGTGACGAGCTCATCGATTTCCATGTCTGCCTCCGGCGCCGGCGACAAGAGCAACACCGCCACGGCGAGATTATCGGCTGCGAGGGCGCCCGCAACGACGCCGCATCGGCCACGCGGCGCTCCCTTCGTCGGTTCGGTGCTTCCGCTGGTCCGGCTCGGACCGACCTTTCAGCGGCTGCTACTTGCCGATGCAGAAGCGCCCGAAGATGGCGCCGAGCAGGTCGTCGGCGCTGAAAGCGCCGGTGATCTCGCCGAGCGCGGCGTGCGACAGACGCAGCTCTTCGGCCACCAGATCGAGCGCCAGATCGCCGTGGCTGGCCCGCACGTCGGCCTCGGCAAGATGGGTTCGGGCGCGGGCCAGGGCATCGAGATGGCGGGCCCGGGCGATGAAGACGCCTTCGGCTTCGGCCCGCCAGCCCGCAGCGGCGAGCAGCGCCTGGCGCAGTGCCTGCAGTCCCTCGCCGGTGGTCGCCGAAATGGCGATGCTGGCCGGTGATGCAGGCGCCGTCGCCAGCGTCTTCAAGCGCTTCGGCCCGACCGCGTCGACCTTGTTGTCGACATGCAGGACCCGGTCGCTCGCGCCGCCGAGCCGCTCGCCGATGCGCGCTTCGTCGCCGACGTAGGCGGCGTCGTCGATGCGGGTCAGGTCATGCAGGAAGACGACGACATCGGCCTCGTCGATCGCCGACCACGAACGGGCGACGCCGATGCTTTCGACCGGATCGACCGAGTCGCGGAGCCCGGCGGTGTCGACGACGTGGATCGGCACGCCGTCGATCTGGATGGTCTCGCCGATCCGGTCGCGGGTCGTTCCGGGCACCGGCGTGACGATGGCCAGCTCGGCGCCTGCCAAGGCGTTCAGGAGCGAGCTCTTGCCGACGTTGGGCTGGCCGGCCAGGACCACCCGGATGCCGTCGCGCAACAAGGCGCCCTGACGCGCCGCTGCCAGCACGGAATCGAGCTGCTCGATGGCCGCTGCCAGACGGCGCCGGGCGCCGGCACGCTCGAGGAACTCGATCTCTTCCTCGGGAAAGTCGAGGGTCGCCTCGACCAGCAGGCGCAACTCGACGAGCTGCGCCGCCAGCGTATCGATGCGCCGCGAAAAGGCGCCGTCGAGCGATCGCACTGCCGAGCGGGCGGCGGCTTCGGTGCTGGCGTCGATGAGGTCGGCGACGGCTTCGGCCTGGGCCAGGTCGATCTTGTCGTTGAGGAACGCGCGTTCGGTGAATTCGCCGGGTCCGGCGAGTCGCAACCGCGGAAGTCGCGGCAGCCGCGGCATTGACGCCGGTTCCGCGATTTCGGCGGCGGCTTCGAGACAGCGCGCCAGCAGCAGTTGCAGCACCACCGGGCCGCCGTGCGCCTGCAGCTCGAGGACGTCTTCGCCGGTGTAGGAATGCGGCGCCGGAAAGTGAATGGCCAGGCCGCGGTCGATCGGCGTGCCGGCGGCGTCGAGAAACGGCACGACCGTGGCCCGGCGCGGCTCGAGCCGGCCGCCGCACACCGCGTCGATCAGGGCAGTCAGGCCGAGGCCGGAAAGACGAACGATGCCGATCGCGCCGCGCCCGCTCGCGGTGGCGATGGCGACGATCGGGTCATCGCGGCGAGGCAGCAGCGCGGGCACGCGCGATTGTCACGCGGGGGACGCCGCGGGCCGCGCACGCTCGGCTATTTGCCGATGACGCCGAGCCGCTTGTTGATGACGTACTGCTGGGCGATCGACAGGATGTTGTTGGTCAGCCAGTACAGCACCAGCCCGGCCGGGAAGAAGAAGAACATCACCGAAAAGATCAGCGGCATCATCCACATCATCTTCGCCTGGACCGGGTCGGGCGGGGTCGGATTGAGCCACGTCTGCAGCAGGCTGGTGCCCGTCATCAGCAGCGGCAGGATGAAGAACGGGTCGCGTGCGGAAAGGTCGTGGATCCAGCCGATCCATGGCGCGTTGCGCATCTCGACGGTCGACAGCAGCACCCAGTAGAGCGCCAGGAAGAACGGCATCTGCGCGACGATCGGCAGACAGCCGCCGAGCGGATTGACCTTTTCCTCCTTGTAGATGCGCATCATCTCCTGCTGCATCTGCTGCGGCTTGTCTTTCAGCCGCGCGCGCATTTCCATGATGCGCGGATTGATCGCCTTCATCTTGGCCATCGAGCCGTACGCCTTGGCGTTCAGCCAGAAGAAGGCGATCTTGAGCAGGACCACCAGGCCGACGATCGCCCAGCCCCAGTTGCCGAACAGCTTGTGCAGCTGGGTCAGCAGCCAGAACAGCGGCTCGGCCAGGATCTTGAAGATGCCGTAGTCCTTGACGAGCTCCAGCCCGGGTGCCAGCGCAGCGAGCTTGTCCTCTTCCTGCGGCCCGGCGAAGAGCTTGGCGTCGATCGACCTCGTCGTCCCCGCAGCGACCTCGCCGATCGGCACCAGCATGCCCACCGAATAGGTGTTGGCGTCGACCTTGCCGGTGAAGAACTGCCAGGGCGATGCCGGCGCGGCTGCCTTGTCGAGCAGCCAGGCCGCCGCGAAGTAGTGCTGCACCATCGCCACCCAGCCGCTCGAGGCCGACTCGCGGGCGATCTTGCCGACGTCGTCTCGCTTCTCGATCGTCTTGAAGTCGATCTTGTCGTAGTGCTTGGTGTCGGTGTAGATCGCCGGGCCGGTGAAGGTGGAGTAGAAGCCCGAGCCACCGGGCGGCGCGTTGCCGTCGCGCACCAGCTGCAGGTAGAGCAGCGGGCTGATCGGCGCAGCCGAGCCGTTGACGACTTCGTGCCTGACGCCGATCGCGTAGTCGCCGCGACGCAGCGTGTAGGTCTTGACGAGCTTGACGCCACCGACCTCCGCCGATTCGAAACGCACCTGCAGCTCGTTGACGCCGTCCTTCAGCGTCCGCTCGCCGGGGACCGGCGTCATCGCGCTGTGATGCTCGGGCAATGCGCCCGGGCCCGACGCCGATGGCCAGAGGCCGGTCTGCGCCACGTAATAGCGATCGGCGGAACGATCGAACAAGACGATGTCCTGGCTCTGCGGCTTCGCACCGGCGCCGCCGAAAATGTCCTGGAAGGACGCATACCACGGCCGCTCGACGTGCTCCTGCTCGCGGCGCAGCACCAGCCCGACGAGAGCAGCGCCGGTGGAGTCGAAGGTCGCCTCGTAGACATCGGTGGTCGCCTTGACCAGTTGGCCGGGGGCCGGCGCGCCGGCCTGGCTTGCGCCGGCACTCGGCGCCGCCGCCACGGCCGTCGTCTTGCCTGCCGGGACGGCCTGCGGTGGCGAGACGCCGGCGCCCGTGGACGCGGGCCGCGGGCTCAGGAACGACGGCTCGCCGTTGTGCCTCTGCCATGAATCCCAGATCAGGAACAGCGATGCAGAAAACACGACCCAGAGAATCGTGCGGCGAATGTCGGTCATGACGGTGCGGGCTCGGAGGCGTCGTTCGACGCTGTGATGGCGCGGCGCTTCGAGCGCAGCAGAAGTGTGGTGAATATCCGCGGCGGCCGGGCCGGCACCGGATCGAAGCCGCCCTCGCACCACGGATGGCAGCGGCCGATTCGTCCGATCGTCAGCAAGCTGCCGGCAACGGCACCGTGCTGGCCGAGCGCGTCCAGGGCGTAGCTCGAGCAGGTCGGCGCGAAACGGCAGGCGTTGCCGAGCCAGGGACTGAGCAGCAGCCGATAAACGCGGATCAGCGCGATCAGAAAGCGCGCCGGTGCCGAGCTCACGGCACAGCGGGCCGGGCGACGGCGCGGAACAGGCAATCGAGCTCGCTGCGAGCGAGCAAACGCAGCGCCGCAGATGCAGCGCTCGGAAACGCCGTCCGGTCGAACGGGGCGCGCAGGCGCACCACCCAGAGACCGGCGGCAAGCGCCGACGCGTGACGCTCGGAGGCGGCGTAGATCTGCCGCTTCAACAGGACGCGGGTCACGGCGCGCCGCGCGTGGCGCTTCGGAACGACCACGCCGAGGCACTTTCCCGATGAGTCATCCACAGTCGACGCACCAAGTTCAACCACATCTGTGGATAACTCCTGATTGGCGGAGCCGGCGGCCGGCAACGACGCGGGCCCTAGCGGTCGGCCAAGATGATGCATAGCAAAGTGTGCGGTCCTGGCCCGACTTCTCGACCCCAAGACGCGCTCGAAGTCGGCCGATTTACGAAGCCGTGCCATCGCCGCCATCGCGCACCGCCTGCAGGGCAGCGACTGCGCGCCTCGAGAACTCAGACGGCCAGGCGCTTTCGGCCCTTGGCACGCCGGGCGTTGATGACGGCGCGGCCGCCACGCGACTTCATCCGGACGAGAAACCCGTGGGTGCGTGCGCGGCGGACCTTGGAGGCTTGATAGGTGCGTTTCATGGGTTTTCCGTGGCCGCTGTTGGCTCGGCTTGAGGCAACCTAGGATTGCAACATGAAGTCGGCGCGGCGTCAACCCGTCGGCAGGACACCCGAGTTGAGGCTCCGCCGTTGCAGGCACTCGTTTTCCCCTGTGGATAAGTATCGCTTTCGAGGCCGTGGCGGGCTACACTGCTGGCCTTTCAAGGAGCACTTCTCCACATATGCGAGCCGACCTCTGGCAACGCGGATGCGAACGCCTTGCTGTCGAGCTGCCCGACCAGCAGTTCAACACCTGGATCAGGCCGCTCGCCGAAGCCGAGGTCGCCGACCGTGGCGACGC
>JALYXU010000058.1 GCA_030946925.1 Pseudomonadota bacterium | reverse complement strand
ACTGGATAAATATACAGCTTAGCGGCCATGTCCAGTCAACCCTACCCGCGCACCTGGACCGAGTTCCTCGAGGAGTTCTCTACCGAGGACGCGTGCCTGGCGTACCTGGAAGAGCTGCGTTGGCCGAACGGCTTCATCTGCCCGAGCTGTGGCGTGGCGAGCGTGCCGTACCGTGCCAGCCGCATCCGCATGATGTGCAGGGACTGCGGGCACCAGAGCACAGTCACGGCCGGGACGATCTTCGACAAGACCCGAACCCCGCTTCGGGTCTGGCTGGCCGCGGCCTGGTACCTGACCAACCAGAAGCAAGGCGTCAGCGCCCTGGGGCTGCAGCGGGTGCTTGGGTTGGGCAGCTACCAGACCGCCTGGGCGATCCTGCATCGCTTTCGCCGGGCAATGGTGCGCCCCGATCGGGATCGGCTGCGCGGCACGGTCGAGGTGGACGAGACCTACCTGGCCATCACCGACCGGGACGAGCCGCAAAGCGCCCAGGGCAGGAAGAACAACACCAGCAAGGTCCTGGTGGCGCTGGCGGTCGAGGTGCTCGAGCCGAAGGGGTTCGGCCGCATCCGGCTGCGCCGCATCGCCGCGGACTCGCAGGAGTTCGTCGTGCCCTTCGTGCAGGCCTCGGTCGAGCCGGGCACCCAAGTCAGAACCGACGGCTCGGCCGCTTACCGCTCGCTGGCGGGCCTGGGCTACGACCACCGCAGAAGCGTCATGCTCGGCGCCGAAGACCCCGCCCACGTCACGCTGGCGGGCGTGCACCGGGTCGCCTCGCTCATCAAGCGCTGGATCCTCGGAACGCATCACGGCGCCGTGCAGCCGGAGCATCTCGACGCCTACCTCGACGAGTTCGTCTTCCGCTTCAACCGACGCACTTCGAGCTCGCGCGGGATGCTCTTCTACCGATTGCTCCAGCAGGCCGTCGTCACCGACCCGGTGACCTACGCCGACATCATCTTGCCCGAGAAGGAACAGGGTGTACCTGCTTAGTGGAGCTAAGTGGATACCCCTTATATTCATACAGTTCGAGGCCTTTCATTTCGACGGCCCTTGTTTTTGCCATGGAACTCGACCGCAAGCTCGCCATCCTCGCCGACGCCGCCAAGTACGACGCCTCGTGCGCATCGAGCGGCGCCCCGAAGCGCGACTCGCGCGACGGCCGCGGCATCGGCTCGACGAACGGCTCCGGCATCTGCCACAGCTACGCGCCCGACGGCCGCTGCATCTCGCTGCTGAAGATCCTGCTCACCAATTTCTGCACCTACGACTGCCTTTACTGCGTCAATCGCGTGTCGAGCAACGTGCCGCGCGCCCGCTTCACGGTCGACGAGGTGGTGCAGCTCACGCTCGACTTCTATCGCCGCAATTGCATCGAGGGCCTCTTCCTCAGCTCCGGAATCATCCAGTCGCCCGACTACACGATGGAGCAGGTCGTCGAGGTCGCGCGGGTGCTGCGCGAGGTGCACGACTTTCGCGGCTACATCCACCTGAAGACGATCCCCGAGGCCAGCGAGGAACTGCTGGCGCGGGCCGGCCGCTATGCCGACCGGCTCAGCATCAACATCGAGCTGCCGACGGTGCAGTCGCTGGCCGCGCTGGCGCCCGAAAAGGACGGCGCCGGAATCCGTCGCTCGATGGCCAGGCTGCGTCTGCACATCGACGATGCCAAGGAAGCGCGCCGGCCCCAGCCGGTGCGCTCGCAGGCCATGATCCCGCCGCGTCGCGCCCGCGCCACGCCGTTCGCGCCTGCCGGACAGAGCACGCAGATGATCGTCGGCGCCGACGCCACGTCGGACCGCACCATCCTGAGCACCAGCGCGACGCTCTACGGTTCCTATCGGCTGAAGCGCGTCTACTACTCGGCGTTCAGTCCGATCCCGGACGCCGCGAGGGCGCTGCCTCTGAAGGCGCCGCCGCTGGTGCGGGAGCATCGGCTCTACCAGGCCGACTGGTTGATGCGGTTCTACGGCTTCGGCCACGAAGAGATCGTCGCGGCGGGCGACGGCATGCTGTCGCTCGACGTCGATCCGAAGCTGGCCTGGGCCTTGGCACATGCCGATCGCTTCCCGGTCGATCTCGACACCGCGCCGAAGGATCTGCTGCTGCGCGTGCCGGGCCTCGGCGTCAAGGCGGTGCTGCGGATGCTGCAGGCGCGACGGGTTCGCCGCCTGACCACCGCCGACCTGAAGCGCATGCATGTGCCGATGGGCAAGGTACTGCCCTTCGTCGTCCTGGGCGGCCATCGCCCGGGCCGCACCGCAATGGCGGCGATCGAGGCACAGGGCCGAACGGCATCGGCAATGACGGACGCAGCGAGCCAGGCAACCCTCTTCGGCTGACACGGCGCCATCGGGCGCCGTCGGGATCGAATTCGTGACCGGCGCAGCGGCTGAACCGCGCTCGGTCGTGCTGGCAAGCGCGATCGATCTCAACGGCTTTCGTCGCGCCTGCCGGCTTCTCTGGGCGGAGCAGCTCGGCCCGGACCGGGTCGCCTGGCACACGGCCGACGACGCCGAGCCGGACCTCTTCGAGGCGGGCTCCGTGGCGGCTGCGGAACCGAGCGCAATTGCGCCTCCGGTCCAGGTGCCGCGTCAATACATGGAGCTGTGCGAAAGCGTGCTGCTGCACCACGACGCGAATCGCTTCGGTCTCTTGTACCGGCTGCTGTGGCGGCTGCAGACCGAAGCCGGGCTGCGCGGAGATCCGCTGGATGCCGACTGGGTCCTGGCGCAACAGATGGCGCAGGCGGTTCGGCGCGACATGCACAAGATGAAGGCCTTCGTCCGGTTTCGCGTCATCGACCAGGGCGAGGGGCGGCCACCGTTGCACGTCGCCTGGTTCGAGCCGGAGCACCACATCGTCGAGGCGACGGCGCCGTTCTTCGCGCGCCGCTTCACCGCCATGCACTGGGCCATCCTGACGCCCGAACGCAGCGTCCGCTGGGACGGCGAGGAGCTGCTGTTCGGCCCGGGCGGGCAGCGCGACGACGCACCGCCGGCCGATGCCGGGGAGCATCTCTGGTTGACCTACTACAAGAGCATCTTCAACCCGGCGCGGCTGAAGCTGAAGATGATGCAGAAGGAAATGCCGAAGCGCTATTGGGCCAACCTGCCCGAAGCGCAACTGATCGACCCGCTGGCCGCCGTCGCGGCCGAACGGAGCATGGCCATGATCCGACGCGACCCCACAGACCCGCCGCGGCGGGCCACCCGCCCGCAGCCGACTCCCGGGCACGCCGAAACCCCTGGCGGCGACTCGCCGGCGTCGCTGCCGGCGCTGCGTGAATCGCTGGAGCGCTGCCGCGAATGTCCGATCGGCGAGCACGCCACGCAAGCCGTGCCGGGCGAAGGCCTGAAGCACGCGCCGCTGATGTTCGTCGGCGAACAACCCGGCGACCAGGAAGATCTGCAGGGCAAGCCGTTCGTGGGCCCGGCCGGCCAGCTCTTCAGCCGCGCCCTGGCCGAGCTCGGGATCGAACGTCGCTCGGTCTACGTGACCAACGCCGTCAAGCATTTCAAGTTCGAGCTGCGCGGCAAGCGGCGCATCCACAAGACGCCGGCGCAACAGGAAGCCGCTGCCTGTCTGCACTGGCTCGAGAGCGAGATCGGCCTGGTCGACCCCGACGCCCTGGTCGCCCTCGGCGCCACCGCAGCGCGCCAGCTCCTCGGCACGGCGGTGGCGGTCACCCGGCAGCGCGGCCAGTGGCTGACGCGCAGAGACGGTCGGCGCGTCCTCATCACGCTGCACCCCTCCGCACTGCTGCGGATGGAGCCTGCCGACAAGGAATCCGCCTATGCCGCGTGGCTCGCCGACCTCCGCCTGGCGCTGCCGGTCGCCAAGGGGCAGAAAGCTGGCGGCGGGCCTGCGATCCAGGCCTGTCGGGCCTGAGATCGGCGAACGGTCCTACAGCGGGCTCGGGGTCCGCCCGACCAGGCGGCAGCGGCATCGATGCTTGAATCGGACGATTGCCCCCAGGGGCGCCTTGAGCGACACAGTCGAGCCATGAACGACACCAGCCAGCAACGCACGCTTCTCTGGAAAATGATCAAGAACATCAAGTTTGCGATGTTCACGACGCGACACGGCAACGGTCATTTGCATTCGCGGCCGATGACGACGCAAAACAAGGCAATCGACGCCGACGAAAGCCTCTGGTTCTTCATGTCCAAGAGCGGCGAGCCGGTTGGCGATCTGAAGCAGGATCCCGTCGTCAACCTGGTCTACGCCGACCCGTCCGAAGACACCTATGTGTCGGTGTCCGGCACCGCGGCGATGATCGAGGACCAGGCCAAGAAAGACCAGCTCTGGTCGCCGATGGCCCAGGCCTGGTTTGCCGGAGGCTCGGGCGATCCCGACCTGGCGCTGGTCCAGGTTCAGATCGTCCACGCCAACTACTGGGACGTGAAGGAAAGCAAGCTGGTCCAGTTGTACGAGATGGCCAAGGCGGTCGTCACGGGCAAGCCGCCGGGCGAACTGGGTGAGCACGGCAAAGTGGAGATGCGCTAGCAAGGCACGCGCTGCGGGGGCGATCTGCGCCCGAAGCGCGGCGCTGTTCGTCCGATCGGCGAGCTCGAACGGCGTTAAGGTTGCATCGACCCACTCGGGAAGATCACTTATGCGCCACGCCCCATCGACCTTGCATTTCTCTCATGCGTTTCGCCCGGTTCCGCCGGGAGCGATCGAATGGGAGGAGCTGCCCTCGCTCGTCGCCACGTTGAGCGCTCGGCTCGTGCCCGGCACGCCGGGCTCGATCGGCGGGCATCCCGCGTCCAGCGCAGCGCTACCCGGCCGCGCGGTCTGGGACGCGACCCGGCCCGCCACCCTCGAGCCGGCTGTCTCTTCCGGTCCGTTCCGCGAGCCGCTGCGCGGCGTCGCCGTCCGCGAAGTCGAGGAGCCCGAAGTCTTCCGCCACTTCTTCGGTCGCTGAGCCCGAGAGGACGCCATCGCGCGCCGAGGTCGGTGCGCTGCAGGGTGACTGCCGAGTCGCCAATCGATTGCTCTGGGCCGGCGCCTCCAGCCGCGGGTGGCGCAATGCCGTGATTTTGTTGGGTCGGGCACGTGCGATGGCGGCGGCTCGGCGCCGGTGCCAGGGTCGACAATGGCAGCCTCGTTCCCGCCGCCGCAGGAACGCTGGGCCGGCCCGCGTTGCTGGCGGAACGCGCGGACCTTTCATGCGATGACCCCGGCACATGCCATCGACGATCTAGAGCGGCCGACTGACGTCCAGTCCGGACCCGGCCATGTGCTGCCGCACGGCACGCGGCTGCGCGACTACGAGATCACGGGCCTGATCGGCGAGGGCGGCTTCGGCATCGTCTATCTCGCCTGGGACCACTCGCTGCAGCGCAAGGTCGCCATCAAGGAGTACATGCCCGCCTCGATGGACTCGCGCCTCGCCGGCTCGTCGGCCATCGTCGTCAAGTCCGACCGCCACCTCGATACCTTCAAGGCCGGCCTGAGGAGCTTTGTCAACGAAGCCCGCCTGCTCGCCCGCTTCGACCACCCCGCGCTCGTCAAGGTCTACCGCTTCTGGGAAGAGAACGGCACCGCCTACATGGTCATGCCCTTCTACGAAGGCCCCACCCTCAAGACCGCACTCGCCGAGCTCGGACACGTCCCCTCCGAAAACGAACTGCGCAGCTGGCTGAAGCCCATCCTCGATGCGATCGCGGTGCTGCATGGCGGCGAGACGTGGCACCAGGACATCGGTGCCGATGCGATCCTGCTGACACCGCTCGGTCCGGTCCTGCTCGGCTTCGACCTCGCCGAGCGAGCGCTCGCGGCCGCGCAGCACACGCCGGCCGTCGCGCTGAGGCCGGGCTTCGCGGCCATCGAACAGTACGGCAGCGTCGCCGAAACCACCCGCGGCCCGTGGACCGATCTGTACGCGCTGGCCGCTGTCGTCTACGCCGCGATCACGGGAGTGGCTCCACCGGCCGCGACGGCACGCCTTGCCGACGACACAATGCCGCCGCTGTCCCTGGTCGCCAGCGGCCTCTACAGCCAGCCATTCCTCGCCGCGCTGGACCTGGCGCTGACGGTCGAGCCCGATCTTCGCCCGCGCGACCATCTCCAGTTCCGCAGCCTGATGGGCGACATCGATGCGCCGGAGCGCGTCGAGCTGATTCCGCGTCGCGACCTGATGCAGGAACCGTTCGCCGCAGGTCCCGACCGCAGCCGGGAGGTGACGGTGCCCGATCGGCCTCTGCTGACGCAGGCCGCGACGTCAGCGCCGCTGCCCGGCGCGTCGACCCAGCCGCAACGCGCCGCCAAGGCCGAGGTTGCCGCAGCAGCGCCGACGCCACGCCCCATCGAGCGCGAGGTTCCTTCCTGGATGCAGCCCGGCGGGGTTCGCAGAGCCATGGGGAGACGCACGGTCTACGGCTTGCTCGCAGTCGGCTGCGTGCTGCTGCTCGGTATCGGCGGACTGGCGCTCGAATTCCCCGGCCGGGCGACCAAGCCATCGGCCGCTTCGCCTGTCGTCGCGCCTGTCGTCATCACCGCACCCGTCAATGGACGGCCTTCGACCGCCGTTGCCCCGAAGACGACCGCCTCGGCGGCGCGCGCCTATCTCGCCGCTCCCGCCAACGACGCCGAACGGCAGGCGCGCTGCATCGACATCCTGCAGAAAGCATCGCTCGAGCAGATCACCGCCGGCGAGACCGGCTTCTTCAAGCGGGAGTGCAAATGAGGCTGTCGGCATCGGCGCGGCGGGTCCTCGGGGTTGCCGCCGTTGCCGCTGCCGCACTCGTCGCCGCCTGCAGCAGCGGACAACCGCAGACCTTCGAGAAGGCCGCGGCGGAGGCCACCGACAGTCTGGTCGCGCAAACCGGCAAGCTGCCGGCGTTTCTCTCGCGGATCGAATCGTCGCTGGCCGCTGCCGACAAGAAGACGCCGAAGCGGGGCATCGTCCTCGACCCGATGCTCGATCTGATCACGGGCCAGCAGACCGAGACGACGCTGCTGTTCGAGCGGCGCGTGACGCAACGGATGGCGGCCAAATTTCCGCAGTTCGCGTTCATGCCGTTCCAGTCGTCGAGCCTGACCCAGGCGCAATACCTCCTCACCGGCACGATGGTGCGGGTGCCCACGGAATCGCGGCCGACGGTCCGCCTCAGCCTCGCGCTCACCGACATCAGGACCGGGATCGTCGTCGCCCAGGCCTCGGCACTGGCCCGCGAGGAAAACCTCGACAGCACGCCCTCGGCCTATTACCAGGACAGCCCGGTCCTGATCAAGGACAAGGTCGTCGAGGGCTACGCCAAGACCACGTCCGCGGCGCCGGGCCAGCGCGCCGACCCGTACTACATGGAACGGATCGGCGCGGCAACCGTCATCAGCCAGGCGACCACGCTCTACAACGCCGAGCGCTACCAGGACGCGCTCGGCCAGTACCAGACGGCGCTGGCGACGCCGCAGGGCCAGCAGCTGCGGGCCGAGAGCGGCGTCTATCTCACCAACATGAAGCTCGGCCACGTCGGCGAGGCCGAAGAGGCGTTCGGTCGCATCGTCGCGCTCGGCATCGCCTACAACGAGCTCGGCGTCAAGTTCCTGTTCGCGCCCGGCAGCGTCGAGTTCTGGTCGGACCCGAAGATCAGCGGCGCCTACCCGATGTGGGTGCGGCAGATCGCCCGCACCATGGCCGCGTCGAACAGCTGCATGAAGGTGGTGGGCCACACCAGCCACAGCGGCCCGGCCGCGATCAACGACGCGTTGTCGCTGAAGCGCGCGGCGTCGATCCGGCAGCGGCTGGTGGCCGAGCAGCCGCTGCTCGCTGCCCGAACCGTGGCCGAAGGGATGGGCTTTCGGCAGAACATCGTCGGCAGCGGCACCGACAACAGCTTCGACGTCCTCGACCGCCGGGTCGAGTTCAAGATCGTGCCTTGCTCGTAGGCAAAACCGGCAGCCCGATCGCGCTGCCGCCCTGCGTCGGTCGGGGCATCACCTCTTGCCGCAGCGGTTCGCCTGACCGAAGCTCGCGGCAGCCAATTTTTCCCTCTCCATGACACCGCCCGACGCTCCCGACGACGATGAGCGAACGATCGTTCGGCCGGGATCGGCGCGGGCCGGCGGGGCGATGGCACCGGGCTCGGCGATTCCCTTTCCGAGCCTGCGCACGGTGCCCGATGCAGGCCCGCGGGCCGGTCAGGTGCGCAGCCCCGCGACCTCGCCCGGCCATGTGCTGCCGCAAGGCACGCGGCTGCGCGACTACGAGATCACGGGCCTGATCGGCGAGGGCGGCTTCGGCATCGTCTATCTCGCCTGGGACCACTCGCTGCAGCGCAAGGTCGCCATCAAGGAGTACATGCC
>JALYXU010000004.1 GCA_030946925.1 Pseudomonadota bacterium | reverse complement strand
TTGCCGGGGACCAAGCTGGCCGAGCAGCAGATCGCCGACATCTTCGCCGTCTCGCGCACGCTGGTGCGGCAGGCTCTCAATCAACTGAGCCGCGACAAGCTGGTGACGCTGGCGCCCGGCCGCGGTGCCCGTGTCGCCGAGCCGAGCATCGCCGAAGCGCAGCAGGTGTTCGAGGTCCGCCGCGTGCTCGAGGCGGCGATGATCCGGCGCGCCGCGACCGAGCTCGACGCTGCGCGGCTCGCCGAGCTGCGTGCGCACCTGAACGCCGAGAGGGCGGCCATCCAACGCACCGACGTGCCCGGACGGACCCGCCTGCTCGCCGATTTCCACGTCGTCCTGGCGCGGCTGCTCGGCAATGCCGTGCTGGCCGGCATGCTCGGCGAGCTGGTGTCGCGTTCTTCCCTGATCGCGCTCATGTACCAGTCGGCGCAGTCCGCCGAGCATTCCTTCGACGAGCATGTCGCGATCGTCGATGCGATCGAGCGGCGCGACCCGCGTGTCGCCGTCAAGCTGATGCACGCGCACCTGCGCAACGTCGAGCAGAAGCTGCATCTGGCACCGCGCGTCGTCGATCTCGCATCGGCGCTGCGGCCGCGTCGCGAGGCGGCCTGATGGGCGAGCCGACCTACCCGCGGGACATGGTCGGCTACGGCGCCGACGTGCCGCATGCCCGCTGGCCGAACGGTGCCCGCATCGCCGTCCAGTTCGTCCTCAACTACGAAGAGGGCGGGGAGAGCAACGTGCTGCATGGCGACGCCGCCTCGGAAACCTTCCTCTCCGAGCTCATCACCGCGCCGGCCTACGAGAGCCGGCACATGACGATGGAGTCGCTCTACGAGTACGGCTCCCGGGCCGGCGTCTGGCGGATCCTGCGCGAATTCGATGCCCGCGCGTTGCCGCTGACCGTGTTCGGCGTCGGCATGGCGCTGCAGCGCAATCCGCAAGTGGTCGATGCGTTCATGGCGCGCGGCCACGAGATCGCCAACCACGGCCTGCGCTGGCTGCACTACCAGAACGTTCCGGAGGCGACCGAGCGGCAGCACGTCGAGGTCGGAACTCGCCTGCTGAGGGAGCTGACGGGTGGACAGTGGCCGCTCGGCTGGTACACCGGACGCGACAGCCCGAACACGCGTCGCCTTGTCGTCGAGCAGGGCAGCTACGCGTACGACAGCGACTGCTACGGCGACGACCTGCCGTTCTGGACCGAGGTCGAGACCGGCGACGGCACGCGGCGGTCGCACCTGGTCGTGCCGTATTCGCTCGACACCAACGACATGCGCTTCGTCCAGGCGCAGGGCTTCCACACCGGCGAGCAATTCTTCGGCTACCTCCGCGATGCCTTCAACGCGCTGTACGAAGAGGGCGATCCGGAAGGTCTCGATCGGCCGAAGATGATGTCGATCGGCATGCACTGCCGCTTGCTCGGCCGGCCCGGCCGGATCGGTGCGCTGCGCCGCTTCCTCGACCACGTCGCCCGGCACGAGCACGTGTGGGTGGCGCGCCGGATCGACGTGGCGCGGCACTGGCAGGCAGAGCACCCGTTCGTCGACGTGGCAGGCGGCGGACAGGCATCGCCTGCCCGTCAGGCACGTTCGGGCCGCCCGTCGTGAGCATGGCAGCGACGCTCAGCCTCGACCAGCTGAACGCCGCGTCGGCGAAGGATTTCGGCAGCCTGCTCGGCGGCATTTACGAACACTCGCCATGGGTCGTCGACACGGCCGGGTCACGCCGGCCCTTCCGCAGTCCTGCGCAGATGAAGCGGGCCTTCTTCGAGACGGTCTCGGCTGCCGGCCGCGACCGGCAGCTTGGGCTGCTCCGCGCCCATCCGGAGCTCGCGGGCAAGGCGATGGCCCCGGCAGCGATGACGCCTGAATCGGCACAGGAGCAAGGCAAGGCCGGCCTGACGCAATGCACCGCAGAGGAGCTGGCGGCCTTGCAGCGCCTCAACGCCGCGTACCAGGAAAAGTTCGGCTTCCCGTTCCTGCTGGCGGTGCGCGGGCCGCGCGGCGACGGCCTGTCCAAGGCGCAGATCCTCGAGACCTTCGCGCGGCGCCTCGACAACCATCCCGACTTCGAATTCGTCGAGGCCTTGCGCCAGGTGCATCGTGTCGCGGAGCTGCGCCTCGACGATCGGCTGGGGCCCGAGCCGACGCTCGGCCAGCAGGCATGGGACTGCGCCGAGCTGCTGGCGCGGCACTCCGATCCGGGCTTCGCCGAGAACGGCCAGCTCACCGTCACCTATCTCACCGACGCGCATCGGGCCTGCGCCGCACAGCTCGTGCGCTGGTTGCGCGAGTGCGGCTTCGACGAGGCCGGGATCGACGCGGTCGGCAACGTCGTCGGCGTGTACCGCGCGGAGGCAGTGTCGACACCTGCCAAACGCCTGCTGACCGGCTCCCACTACGACACCGTCCGCAACGGCGGCAAGTACGACGGCCGGCTCGGCATCCTGGTGCCGATGATCTGCGTGCGCGAGCTGCACCGTGCCGGGCGCCGCCTGCCGTTCGCGGTCGAGGTGGTCGGCTTCGCCGAAGAGGAAGGCCAGCGCTACAAGGCAACCTTCCTCGGCTCCGGCGCGCTGGTCGGCCAGTTCGACCCGCGCTGGCTCGCCCAGCAGGACGCCGACGGCACGACCATGGCCGAGGCGATGCGCCGCGCCGGCCTGCCGGCGACGCCGGCGGCGATCGAGCGGTTGCGCCGCGATCCTGCCGACTACCTTGGCTTCGTCGAGGTCCATATCGAGCAAGGCCCGGTGCTCAACGCGCTCGGCCTGCCGCTCGGCGTGGTCACCTCGATCAACGGCAGCGTTCGCTATGTCGGCGAAGTTCGCGGCATGGCCAGCCACGCCGGCACGACGCCGATGTCGACGCGGCGCGACGCCGCCGCCGCCGTCGCCGAGCTCGCCCTCTATCTGGAACGGCGTGCCGCCTCGGAGTCCGATCTGGTCGGCACGATGGGCATGCTCGAGGTGCCGGCCGGCTCGATCAACGTGGTGCCCGGACGCTGCCGCTTCTCGCTCGACATCCGCGCCACCACCGACGCCGTGCGCAACCGCTGCAGCGCCGACGTGCTCGCGGAGCTGGACGCCATCTGTGCCCGCCGCGGCGTCTCGCTGCAGCTCGACGAGACCTTGCGCGCTGCCGCGGCGCCGTCGGCGCCCGAGTGGCAGGCCCGCTGGGAG
>JALYXU010000333.1 GCA_030946925.1 Pseudomonadota bacterium | reverse complement strand
ATGCAGGAGCGGCAGCGCGCCGTGATCGCACTGCTGCGACGGCTCGGCGTGACCGACGTCGCCGCGCTGCGCCTGCTCGAGATCGGCAGCGGCAGCGGCGGCAACCTGCTCGAGCTGTTGCGCCTCGGCTTCGCACCCGAACACCTCTCCGGCATCGAGCTGCTCGCCGAGCGCCACGCCAGGGCGCGCGCGCTGCTTCCGGCGGCAGTGCAGCTCACGTGCGGCGATGCGGCGGCGCTGCCCGTGGCCGAGGCCAGCACGGACATCGTCTTTCAGTCGACCGTGTTCTCGTCGCTGCTCGACCATGCCTTCCAGGCACGGTTGGCGGAGACGATGTGGCGCTGGCTGAAGCCGGGCGGCGGCGTGCTCTGGTACGACTTCACCTACGACAACCCGGGCAACGCCGACGTGCGTGGGGTCCCGGTCGCGAGAATTCGCGAGCTGTTCCCGGAAGCGACGATCGAGTGGCGCCGCGTCACGCTGGCCCCGCCGATCGCACGCGCGGTGTGCCGGCTTCATCCGGCGCTGTACCCGGTGTTCAACAGCGTCCCGCTGTTGCGCACGCACGTCCTGTGCTGGCTCGCCAAGGCCTGTTGATTCGCGCATCGGCAAAGTAGAATCTCCGCATCGGTGCATCACCTCATCAAGCGTCCAAGGACGCGAGCCGTCATGCGTACCACTCTCGACATCGATGATGACTTGCTGATCGTCGCCAAAGAGCTGGCCCGACGCGAGCGCAGCAGCGCCGGGAAAGTTGTTTCCAGGCTTGTCCGGGAATCCTTGACGGGCCGGAAGGTCGCCCCGGGGTCAGCTGGCCGGCGGCCGCCGGTCGCGGGCTTCAGGCCTTTTGCAGCGCCGCGCGGCGTCGTTGTCACAGACGAAGAAGTGAATGGCTTGCGAGACGCAGAAGGCATCTGAGTGAGAGCGTTGCTCGATGTCAACGTGCTGGTCGCCCTACTCGACGCGGCGCACGTTCACCATCGCAGCGCCACTGGTTGGCTGGCGCGCAATTTGTCGCAAGGCTGGGCTTCGTGCCCGCTTACGCAAAATGGGTGCGTGCGTATCCTGTCGCTTCCTGCCTATCGGAACGCACAACCTGCGCAGGCCATTGCAACCCGGCTCGGCGAAGCCACGGCCCAGCCGGGACATGAGTTCTGGCCCGATTCGGTCAGCATTCTCGATCCAGGTCGCCTGCGCTGGGATCACGTCCTCACATCGCGCCAGATCACAGATGCCTATCTGCTCGCGCTGGCGGTTGCCCGAGGTGGCCGGCTGGTCACGCTCGACCACGGAATCGCAACGCAAGCCGTGGCCAAGGCAAGTCCCGGCAGCCTCGTCGTCCTGGATCGGAGCCATGCTTCGCGATAGACGCTGTGCCCGCAATTCATTCATCTGAGTGATGTCCGAGCAGCCGCCCTTCCTCCCTTTCGCATCGCCCGACATCGGCGAGGCCGAGATCGCCGAGGTCGTCGACACGCTCCGCTCCGGCTGGGTCACGACCGGGCCGAAGGCCAAGCGCTTCGAAGACGATTTCAGCGCCTTTCTCGGCGATCCGGGCCTGCATTCGCTCGCCGTCAACTCGGCGACTGCAGGATTGCACCTGGCGCTCGAGGCGCTCGGCATCGGCCCCGGCGACGAGGTCATCACGACGACGCACACCTTCACCGCGACCGCCGAAGTCGTTCGCTATCTCGGTGCCGACGTCAAGCTCGTCGACATCGATCCGGCCACCCTCTGCATCGACCCCAATGCGGTCGAGAACGCGATCGGCCCGAAGACGCGGGCGATCATTCCCGTGCATTACGGAGGCCTCGCCGCCGACATGCCGGCGATCCTCGACATCGCGCAGCGGCACGGCCTTGGCGTCGTCGAGGATGCGGCGCACGCGTTGCCCGCCACCTGCGGCGGCAAGCTCGTCGGCACGCTCGGCTCCGACGCGACCGTCTTCAGCTTCTACGCCAACAAGACGATCACGACCGGCGAGGGCGGCATGGTCGTGACGCGCGATGCCAAACTCGCTGCGCGCATGCGCACCATGCGCCTGCACGGCATGAGCCGCGATGCCTTCGACCGCTTCACGGCCGCGGTGCCGAGCTGGTACTACGAAATCGTCGCGCCTGGCTTCAAGTACAACCTGACCGACATCGCCGCCGCCATCGGCATCCACCAGTTGCGCCGTGCCGCCGAGTTCCGGGCCAGGCGCGCGGCCATCGCCGCAGCCTTCACTGCCGGGCTCGTCGGCCTGCCGTTGCTGGCCCCGCCGGATGCGCCGGCAGGGAACACGCATTCCTGGCATCTCTACGTGCCGCGCCTGACCGATGCCGCGCCGATCGGCCGGGACGCATTGATCGAGCGCCTCTTCGCCGCAGGCATCGGCTGCAGCGTCCACTACATCCCGCTGCATCTGCAGCCGTACTGGCGCGACCGCTACAGCCTGCAAGCCAACCAGTTTCCGCATTCGCAGCGCGCCTTCGAGCGCATGCTGAGCCTGCCGATCTATCCGCGCATGACCGAAGCCGACGTCGAGCGTGTGCTTCGGTCGTTGCGCGCCGTGCTCGCCTGAGCCAGGCAGGTCAGCGATGGATGCCAAGCGTGGATTCGATGTCGCAGTGGCGGGCTTCGGCCTGCTGCTGCTGGCACCGCTATTCGCGGCCATCGCGCTCTGGATCCGCTTCGACTCGCCTGGCAGCGCCTTTTTCCGGCAAGAGCGGGTCGGTCGCCGCGGCGTGCTCTTCCGCATCCACAAGTTCCGCACCATGACTGCGGCCTCGACCAGCAACGGCCCTCCGATCACGGTCGGCGCCGACCCACGCATCACCCGTGCCGGTGCGGTCCTTCGCCGCAGCAAGCTCGACGAGCTGCCGCAGCTCATCGACGTCTTGCGCGGCAGCATGAGCCTGGTCGGGCCGCGGCCCGAGGTGCCTCGCTACGTCGCCACGTATCCGGCTGCGCTGCGCGACAAGATCCTCAGCGTTCGCCCCGGCATCACCGACCTGGCCTCGATCGAATACCGCGACGAGAGCGCGCTGCTCGCCCGTGCCGCCGACCCCGAGCGCGAGTACCGCGAGGTGGTGCTGCCGGCCAAGCTGCGGCTGGCCGCGCAGTACGTCGAGCACGCCACCCTCGCAACCGACCTGCAGGTGATCGGCCGCACCCTCAAGGCCTTGTTTGCCTCGCGTTGAAGCGATGCAAGTCGAGAGCATCTGGCTGCGGCTGGAGCGCGGGCTCGCCCGCCTGCGTCCGTACCGCCAGCCCTTGTCGCTCGTCGTCGACGGCATCGTCATCGCTCTCTGCTGGAACTTCACCTACCTGTTTCGGCTCGGCTTCGAACGCTGGTGGACGGCGCGGCCGAGCTACGACCACTGGGTGATGCTCGGCATCACGGCGCTTTATCTGGCGACCTTCGTCGCCGCCGGCATCCCGCGCGGCATGTGGCGTTTTTCCGGCTTCGGCGAAATCAAGCGCTTGACGGTCGCGTGCGCCGTCGCCGGCGTTGCCAGCGCCGCAGTCGTCTTGCTGCTGCAGCTGAGGGAAGTGCCGCGCGCGGTGCTCGCGCTGCATCCGTTCGTGACGCTGATCGGCGTCTGCATGGTCCGCGTCGCCTACCGCATGCTCTACGAGCACGCCCGCGCGCGCATCACCGGCAGCGACGCGCAGGTCCGGCGGGCGATCGTCCTCGGCGCCGGCGACGC
>JALYXU010000332.1 GCA_030946925.1 Pseudomonadota bacterium | reverse complement strand
TGCTGCGTCGCCGGCCGGCCGCCGGACCTCGATCCTTCACCATCCGCGGGCCACCCGCGAGCTCGTCTTGAGCGGCCAGCGCGTGGCCTTCTTGCTGCGCCGCAGCCGCCGCCGCAGCATCGGCTTTTCGGTCGGCCTCGAGGGCCTGAGCGTCAGCGCGCCCAAGTGGGTCGGCCTGCGCGAGCTCGACGCCGCCGTGCGCGAGCGCAGCACCTGGATCCTGGCCCGGCTGGCCGAACAACGCGAGCGCGCCGCCCGCGTCGAAGCCGGCCGCATCGTCTGGCAGGACGGCGTCGAGCTGGCCTATCTCGGCCAGCCGGTCACGGTTGTGCTGGCTGCAGCGCATGGACTCGGCGAAGGCGAAGTGATGCTCGAAGCGGCAGCGGCGGGAGACGCGACTGCGCTGCCGACATTGCGCGTCGGCCTGCCGCGCGACGCCTCGGCCGAGCGCCTGCGCAGCGCCGTGCAGAGCTGGCTGCAGCGCCAGGCCCTGGCCCTCTTCGCGATTCGCTGCAGTCATTTCGCGGAGCGGCTCGGCGTTCGCGTCACGAAGCTGTCGCTCAGCTCGGCGCAGACGCGCTGGGGCAGCGCCCACGCCAGCGGCGCAGTCCGCCTGCACTGGCGGCTGATCCACTTCCCGATCGCGACCATCGACTATGTCGTCGCCCACGAGTTGGCGCACCTGCGCGAGATGAACCACAGCCCCCGTTTCTGGGCGGTCGTGCGCTCGGTGGTGCCCGACTACGAAACGGCAAAGGCGCATCTGAGCCGCGAAGCGCTCGCGGCCTGGGAATAGCGCAGTTGACGAGCCTTTCGAGGCAACACATCTTCACAGCCTAATCCTTGCGCCTACGAAAATCTCCGGGCAGGTCCGACTGACCAGGCGCGCCGACACGGCACGATGAGCGTGTCGGAACTTCGACCTTCGAAGCCATGAGAGTCCTCATCAAAACCCTGGCGATCGCCCTCGTCGTCGGCCCGACCGCGCTGGTGGTTCCGCCGGCCCAGGCCGCCCGAGTCGGGATCGGCATCGGCATCGGCATTCCGTTCGGCGGCTACTACGGGCCCGGCTACTACGGGCCCGGTTACTACAGGCCCGGCTACTGGGGTCCCTACGGCGACTACGCCCCCAGGTACCTCTACTACCCGGCGCCCGCTGTCGTCGTGCAAGGCACATCGCTGCCGGCAACCCCGGCGGCGCCGAATCCGATCTTCTATCCGAACAACGGCCAGAGCTCGGAGCAGTCGGAGAACGACCGCCAGGCTTGCAACCGCTGGGCGGCGACGCAGCCGGCGGCGATGGCCGATGCCAGCGTGTTTCAGCGCGCCACGTACGCCTGCATGGAGGGCCGCGGTTACACGGTCAAGTGAGCGCGCCGGCCCGAGCTGGAACGGTCACTCCCGGCCAAGCTCCTGGAGCAGCCTCGTCATCAGGTACAGCCTCGGCACGATCGAGTCGACCTCGATGTACTCGTCGCGGGCGTGATAGCCGAAGCCGGCCAGGCCGAAACTCTCCACCACCGTCGCCTTCCCGGACCGCGCCGCGAAGCCCGCATCGGTGGCCGCTCCGGTCATGGGCACGAGGCTGAGGTCGCGGTCGAGCTCCTTGTAGATCGCTTGCGCCCTCTCGCCCAGCGCCCGGCCCTTCGGCCCGGCCAGGAATGCCGGTCGGACGACGACCAGCGTCGCCGTCGTCTGAGTGTCTGCAATCAGCTTGCTCGATGCGATCTTGGCTTGCAGCGCCGCATCGAGCTTTTGCTCGGCGCCGGGAATGGTCATCCGCACGTCGGCGATGGCCACGGCGAGCTCGGGAATCTGGTTGACGGCCTTGTTCGAGACCACGTTGGTCCAGTTCATCGCAGCGCCGGGGATGTCCCTGGCCAGGTCCTTCGTTGCCAGGATCTGCTGCGAAATTTCAAGGATCGCGTTGCGGCCGAGCGCCGGTGCTGCGCCGGCGTGCGACGCGCGGCCTCTGACTTCCATCGTGACGGTGGCGGCGCCCGCCGCACCGAGCAGCAGCGCCTCGGTCTTGGCGACCGCCTTGGCAGTCGTGGGCTCGCACGACAGGACATAGTCCTGGCCGGCGGCCAGCGCCGCGATGGTCTCGCCCGACCCTGGCGAGCCGACTTCCTCGTCCGCGTTGACGAGCACCGTCAGCGTGGCGAAGTCGGTCCAGCCGGCGTCCCTCAGGATCTTCAGCGCGTGCAGGATCACCGCCAGGCCGCCCTTGTCGTCGGCGATGCCGGGGCCGTAGATCCGGTTGCCGTCGAGCTTGATGGGCTGCTCTTTCAGGATGCCCGGTTGATAGACGGTGTCCATGTGGCCCTGCAGCATGATCTTTCTGGCGCCGCTGCCGACCAGGGTGCCGACGACGGTGTCGGCCCCGGCGCCGACCGGCGACTTGCGCCGTTCGGTCTTGAAGCCGAGCGCGGTCAGGCGGTCGTCGATCAGGGACGCCATCCTGGCCAGGCCGGCGCGGTCGCCGCTGCCGGATTCGATGCCGACCATGGTCTTGAGGCTGTCGATGACGGCCGGCTGCGCCTGGTTCGCCGCATCGAGGAGCTGCGCATTCGGCGCGCCGTGTGCCGCGGTTGCCGCGCAGGTCAGCAGCAAGGCGAGCGCAAGGGGAGTGCGGCGAGGGTTGGGGATGGACATGGCAGCTCCCTTCAAGCCGACGCAAAACGAATCACGCCGCCCTCGGTCCGTCGCTCCAGCTTGCCGACGAGCCACAGCGCATGGCAATGGGCGATCGATTCGCCCATCGCGAACGTCATCTGATGCAGGTCGAGCTTGCGCTTGAAGAGCACCGGGACCAGATCGAACGCCGACTGCGGCGCCTCGGCACAGGCGGCCAGCACCTCGGCGAAGCGCTCGGCGTGGTGTGCCTGCAGCTGGTCGATGCGCGTGTGCAGGCCCCTGAACGGCCGGCCGTGCGAGGGCAGGACCAGCGTGTCGGCGGGGACCCTGCGCATCCGCTCGATCGAGTCGAGGTAGAGCGTCAGCGGATCCGACTCTGGCTCGATGTCGGTGACGCTGACGTTGGTCGAGATGCGCGGCAGCACCATGTCGCCGCTGATCAGGACGCCGTGCCTCGCATCGTGTAGCGCGATGTGCTCAGGCGCATGACCGTAGCCGACGTGGCAGCGCCAGTCGCTCCGCTCGGCGCCGCTACCGATCGCCACGTTCATGCCGTCGAGCAGCCGCCGATAGCTCGCCGGCAGCGCCGGCACCAGGCTCTTGTAGTAGTTGGTGCGGGCTCCCACCTTGCTGACGGCGTCCGGGTCGGCGGCCATGCCATGGACAGCCATGAACGCCGCCGACAGCGGCCCGCCGAAGCCGGCGCTGGCAGTGCTCGCCAAGCGGGCGATGTTGTAGTCGGTGGCGCTGATCCAGAGCCGCGCGTTCCAGCGCTCGCAAAGCCAATGCGCCGAGCCGATGTGGTCGGGATGCATGTGCGTGACGATGACGCGCAGCACCGGCAGGCCGGCCAGTTGATCGGCGAAGATCTTGTCCCAGGCGGCGCGGGTGTCGGGGCTGTCGATGCCGCAGTCGACGATGCTCCAGCCCTGGCGCGTGCCGGCCTCGGTGACGATCTCGTCGCGCAGCAGCCAGACGTTGATGTGGTCGAGCGCGAAGGGCAATCCCATGCGGGCCCAGAGCACCCCGGGCGCGACCTCGATTGCGGCGCCGCGCTCGGGCAAGGTCTCGCCGAATACATAGTCCAGCTGGCTCTCGAGCGCATTCATTTCATCGCGTCCCTCTACAATTCCGGCACTTTACGTAAACGTCAACCACGAGTGTAAATGGCGAGCGCCGTCTCCTCCGTTCAGGCAGCCCCGTCGCGACGACAGCGAGCGGCCTCGGGTACGGCCGATCAGGAAGCCCCGGTGCAGACCTTCAGCATCGGCGAGCTGGCCCGCGAGTTCAGCGTGACGACGCGGGCGATCCGCTTCTACGAAGATTGCGGGCTGCTGCAGCCGCAGCGGGCCGGCCGCAGCCGCATCTACACCGCGCGCGACCGGACCCGGCTCAGGCTGACGCTGCGCGGCAAGCGCCTCGGCCTCAAGCTGGCCGAGGTCAGGGAGCTGGTCGACATGTACGAGTCGCGCCGCGACACCGAGCCGCAGCTGCGCAGCTATCTGGCGGTCCTGGCTCGGCACCGCAGCCAGCTCGAGCAGCGACTCGGCGACCTGCAGACCACGCTCGGCGAAGTGCAGGCGCAGGAGAGCGCGGCGCGCCGCCTGCTCAAGGCCCGTTCGCGGGTTGCCTGAGACCCTAGGAGAACCGGCCGTGACGACCCAACTGGACGAGCTGTTCGAACGCAACCGGCGCTGGGCCGAGGCCACCGAGCTGCGCTCGCCGGGGTTCTTCACCCGGCTGTTGACGCAGCAGGCACCGCAGTACCTCTGGATCGGCTGTGCCGACAGCCGGGTCCCGGCCAACGAGCTGGTCGACCTGCAGCCGGGCGAAGTGTTCGTCCATCGCAACGTCGCCAACGTCGTCGCCCACGGCGACTTGAACTGCCTCTCGGTGATCCAGTTCGCGGCCGACGTGATCCAGGTTCGCCACATCATGGTCGTCGGCCATTCGCGCTGCGGCGGCGTCACCGCCGCCCTCGAGGGCCGCCGGGTCGGCCTCGCCGACAACTGGTTGCGCTACGTGCAGGACGTTCGCGAGCGGCATGCCGACTGGCTGGCCGGCGTCGACCCCGAGCGGCGCGTCGATGCGCTCGGCGAGCTCAACGTCGTCGAGCAGGCCCGCCATGTCTGCGAGACCACCGTCGTGCGCGATGCATGGGCACGCGGCCAGGAGCTGGTGGTCCACGGCTGGTTCTACGGCCTGCAGAACGGACTGCTCGGCGATCTGGGTTTCACGGTCAGCCAGCTCGACCAGCTCGAAAGCACCTACAGCTTCGCCATCACCGCCTTGCAGGCGCGCTACGCGAGCGGCGCCGTGACGGCGACATGAGCCGGACGGCTTTTCCGGCTGCACTGACCGACGCGCGCGCGTTCGCCATCGCCACGGCGATGCTCGAAGGTTTCGATCGCCATTACCGGCTGTTTCGCCAGGCCAGCGCCGAAGCCCAGGCGCGCTTCGAAACGGCCGACTGGCATGGCCAGCAGCAGGCCCAGGCCTTGCGCATCGAGTATTACGACACCCGGGTCGCCGAGGCGGTCGAGCGCCTGCAGAACGAATTCGCGGCGGCGACCCTGCCGATGGAGCTCTGGCAACAGGCCAAGCTGCACTACATCGGCCTGCTCATCGAGCATCACCAGCCGGAGCTCGCCGAGACCTTCTTCAACTCGGTGACGACCAAGATCCTGCATCGAAGCTACTTTCGCAACGACTTCATCTTCGTCCGGCCGGCGGTCTCGACCGAGTTCATCGAGAACGACGAGCCGGCGGCGCAGCCGACCTATCGCGCGTACTACCCGACCCGCGAGAACCTGCGCGCGACCTGGCTGCGCGTGGTCACGAACTTCCAGCTCAGCCAGGCCTTCGAGGACCTGCAGCGCGACATCGATTCGGTGGTCGCGGCGGTCGACGAGCAGCTCGGCGAGTTCCGCATGCGCGCCAACTTCCAGATCCAGGTGCTGGCCTCGCCGTTCTTTCGCAACAAGGGCGCCTACATCGTCGGCAAGATCGTCAACGGCTTCAACGAGACGCCGTTCGCCCTGGCGATCGTGCACGGGCCGGCGGCCCTGCTCGTCATCGACACGGCGCTCTTCGGCGAGGACCAGCTGCAGCTCGTCTTCAGCTTCGCCCGCGCCTACTTCATGGTCAGCATGGAGGTGCCGGCGGCCTATGTGCACTTCCTGCATTCGCTGATGCCGAAGAAGCCCCGTTCCGAGATCTACAACGCGCTCGGATTGCAGAAGCAGGGCAAGAGCCTGTTCTATCGCGACTTCCTGATGCACATGCGGCATTCGTCCGACCGGTTCCGGATCGCTCCCGGCATCAAGGGCATGGTGATGCTGGTGTTCGATCTGCCGAGCTTTCCCTACGTGTTCAAGGTCATCAAGGACTTCTATCCGGCGCAGAAGGAAACCACCCGCGAGCTGATCAAGAGCAAGTACCTGCTGGTCAAGCAGCACGACCGGGTCGGCCGCATGGCCGACACCCTCGAGTACAGCAACGTCGCCTTTCCGCGCGACCGCTTCGAGGACGAGCTGGTGGCAGAGCTCGAGCACTTCTGTCCGAGCCTGCTCGAGACCGACGGCGACAGCTTCGTCATCCGCCATCTCTACATCGAGCGGCGGATGATTCCGCTCAACATCTACCTGAAGGACGCCAGCGCCGAGCAGATCGGCCAGGTCGTGGTCGAGTACGGCAACGCCATCAAGGACCTGGTGCGCGCCAACATCTTTCCCGGCGACATGCTCTGGAAGAACTTCGGCGTGACGCGCCACGGCAAGGTCGTCTTCTACGACTACGACGAGATCGAATACCTCACCGCCTGCAATTTCCGCAAGGTCCCCGAGCCGCGCAACGAAGAGGAAGAGATGTCGGGCGAGGTCTGGTACACGGTTGGCCCGAAAGACGTGTTTCCGGAAACCTTCGGCCCGTTCCTGCTCGGCAACCCGGCGGTCCGCGAGGTCTTCATGGCGCACCACGCCGACCTGCTCGACGCGGCGTTCTGGCAAGGCCACAAGGACGAGATCCGGGCCGGCTACGTGCATGATGTGTTCCCCTACGACGCCAGCAAGCGCTTCGAAGCCCGGCGCGTTCGGGCGCCGGCGTCCAGTTCCGCCGCCTGCCTCTGAATCTTCGTCAAGGAGCCGCTCATGGCCGATTCCATCGTCATCGTCGCCGCCGCCCGCACGCCCATCGGCGGCCTGCTCGGGGAGTTCAGCGCGGTTGCCGCGCATCAGCTCGGCGCGGTCGCGATCAAGGCGGCGATCGAGCGTGCCGGCGTCACCGGCGATGCCGTCGACGAGGTGCTGATGGGCAACTGCCTGATGGCCGGCCAGGGCCAGGCACCGGCGCGCCAGGCTGCGCTGGGCGCCGGCCTGCCGGCCTCGGCCGGGGCGGTGACGCTCTCGAAGATGTGCGGCTCGGGCATGCGCGCGATGATGTTCGCGCACGACATGCTGAAGGCCGAAAGCGCCGAGATCCTGGTCGCCGGCGGCATGGAGAGCATGACCAACGCGCCGCACCTGATGCATGCGCGCAAGGGCGTTCGCTACGGCGCCGCCCAGATGTTCGACCACATGGCGATCGACGGTCTCGAAGACGCCTACGACCGCGGCCGGGCGATGGGCGTGTTCGCCGAGGAGTGCGTCGCCAAGTACAAGTTCACCCGCGAGGCGATGGACCAGTTCGCGATCCAGTCGACGCAGCGCGCCAAGCTGGCCAACGAAGACGGCAGCTTCGACTGGGAGATCGCGCCGGTTGGCGTTCCTGGCAAGACCGGCGACACGGTGATCCGGTTCGACGAGCAGCCGTTCAAGGCCAAGCTCGACAAGATCCCCGGCCTGAAGCCGGCGTTCAAGAAGGACGGCACCATCACCGCCGCGACCTCGTCGAGCATCTCCGACGGGGCTGCGGCCTTGGTCCTGATGCGCGAGTCGACGGCCGCCCGTCTGGGCTCGAAGCCGATCGCCCGCATCGTCGCCCACGCGGTCCATGCGCAGGCGCCGAACTGGTTCACCACGGCACCTGTCGGCGCGATCGAGAAGGTGCTGAAGAAGTCGGGCTGGGCCGCCAAGGACGTCGACCTGTGGGAGGTCAACGAGGCCTTCGCCGCGGTGACGATGGCGGCGATGAGCGAATTCAAGCTGCCGCACGAGATCGTCAACGTCCACGGCGGCGCGGTCGCGCTCGGCCATCCGATCGGTGCCAGCGGCGCCCGCATCGTCGTCACGCTGCTCGGGGCGCTGCGCCAGGCGAACAAGAAAAAGGGCGTCGCCGCGCTGTGCATCGGCGGCGGCGAGGCGACGGCGCTGTCGCTCGAGATGCTCTGAGTGCTGCCGACGCACGTCGGCGAAGCGTTCTCGAAGCGCGTGCGCTTGAGCGACAGCGAGATCCGGGCCTTCGCGACATCGGTGCACGATTTCAATCCCCTGCACCACGACCGGCTGGCCGCCACTGCCGCCGGCTATTCCGGCCTGATCGCGAGCGGCACTCAGGTCGGCAGCTTCCTGATGGCTCTGACCGCGACCCATTTCGCGCAACCGCT
>JALYXU010000330.1 GCA_030946925.1 Pseudomonadota bacterium | reverse complement strand
CGTCGGCAGCGGCACCAGCGCCAGGGCGCGCACGCCGACCCCAGTCGAGGCGAGCTCGGCGGCGTCGCGCACGGCGCCGTCGACGACGACGCCGGCCCAGCCGTTCTTCGCCGCCGCTGCGGCGACGTTGCCGCCGACCAGGGCCCGCCGCAACGAGCCGCCGCTATCGACGACCAGGATGCGGCCGTTGCCGGGTTCGTCGAGTGCCGCCTTGACCAGCGAGTTGTCCTCGTGGCACTTGACGGTCGCGACCACACCTGCGAAGCGCGACACGCCGCCCAGATCCCGAAACACTGGCGGAAGCACGAACAAGCGGCTGCCGATCTCGTCCATGTGCGCATCGCAGAGGTCGCATGTCGAACCTGGGTCGAGAGGCGCTGTCATTTCGCTTCCTCCTCCTCGACTCGCTTCGTCCCGAAGGCCGCCTGCGCGGCATCTGCGCGCACGTTGCCGGCCCTCGCCTCGGCCGCGGCGCGGATCGCCTGCAGCGTGGTCCGGCTCGTGATGACGTCGGCGGCGAGCTTCAGGTGAAGCAGCGCCGGTCGGCCGCAGCCGAGCGCCTCGCGAAACGCCGGCTCGAACGCGGCCGTGTCATCGATCCGCTCTGCCGCCCACCAGCCGTAAGCGCGCGCCAGAGCCGTGAAATCCGGGTTGCCGATGTCGCTGCCGGAGACATGGCCGGGGTACTCGCGCTCCTGATGCATGCGGATCGTGCCGTAGCTGCCGTTGTCGACGACGATGCTGATCAGCTTGCCCGCGCCGCTGCCGGCTCCGTACGTGATGGCCGTTGCCATCTCCTGGCTGGTCATCAGGAAGTCGCCGTCGCCGGCGAGGTTGACGACGGTTCGCCGCGGCTGCAGCAGCGACGCGGCGACGGCAGCCGGGAAGCCGTAGCCCATCGCGCCGGACGTCGGCGCGAGCTGGGTGCGGCCGGCATGGCGCAGGCCGGGATAGCGATAGAAGCGGTGCAGCCAGCCGCTGAAGTTGCCGGCGCCGTTGGTGAGGATGCTGTCCTCGGGCACGAGCCGGGCAATCGTCTTCACCACTTCCGCCATGTCGAGCGGCGCGACCGCCGTCGTCGACAGCAGATTCGCCTCGTAGTCGGCGCGCGCGGCGCGGGTCGCGTCGGCCCAAGGCAGCTGCGCCGGCGCCTCGAGCGCGCCCAGCGCCGCGGCGGCGCGGGCGACCGACGAGTGGATCGCCAGGTCGGCGGCGAAGACGCGACCGAGCTCGTCGGCGCCGGCGTGGATATGGATCAGCGACTGGCTCGGCCGCGGCGGCTGCAGCAGGGTGTAGCCGCCGGTCGTCATCTCGCCGAGGCGGGCGCCGACCGCGAGCACGAGGTCGGCACCAGCGATGCGCGCCGCCAGCTTCGGGTTGATGCCGATGCCGACATCGCCGGCGTAGTTCGGATGGCGGTTGTCGAACACGTCCTGGAAGCGGAAAGCACAGCCGACCGGCAATTGCCAGCGTTCCGCGAAGCGTTCGAGCGCGTCGCATGCGGCCGCGGTCCAGCCGCTGCCGCCGGCGATCACGAACGGCCGCGTCGAGGCGACGAGGCGACGCTGCAGCTCGGCGATTGCCGACGGATCGGGCGCCGCGAGGGCTGGTTCGATTCGTCCCGGCGTGGGCATTGCCGTCGACGCGCGCAGCATGTCTTCCGGAAGGACCAGCACGACGGGGCCGGGCCGGCCCTGCATCGCCGTGTGGAACGCGCGCGAGACGTATTCGCCGATCCGGTCTGCATCGTGGATCTCGCCGACCCACTTCGCGAAGCCGAGCGTGCCGGGGCCGAACATCTGCCGGTAGTCGACCTCCTGGAACGCTTCACGATCGCGCTGGTCGCTCGCGACCTGGCCGATCAGGACCAGCATCGGCGTCGAATCCTGGAACGCGGTGTGCAAGCCGATCGCCGCGTTGCTGGCGCCGGGGCCGCGGGTCACGAAGCAGACGCCTGGCCGGCCGCTCAGCTTGCCCTGGGCTTCGGCCATGAAGCTGGCGCCGCCCTCGTGCCGGCAGGCGATGAAGCGAATCCGGTCTCGGTGCAGATAGAAGCCGTCGAGCGCGGCCAGGAAGCTCTCGCCTGGAACGCCGAAAACCGTGTCGACGCCCTGCGCGATCAATGCCTCGATCAAGGCGTGGCCGGCGGGGCGGGACGGAGGATGGGCAGCGTTCATCGCAGGGGCCGTCGAAAGCCTAAAGTGTGCCCTGCTCCGGGCAGTCGGGCGATGCCCGTGGCGCCCACGCGCAGAGCCTAAAGTTGCAGGTTTCCTGAGGGCAGGCGATGGCGACGCGACGACTCGGAATCATCATGCACGGCGTCACCGGCCGGATGGGCATGAACCAGCATCTGATCCGCTCGATCGGTGCGATCCGCGCGGAAGGCGGCGTTGCACTCGGCAACGGCGATCGGGTGATGCCCGATCCGATCCTGATCGGCCGCAATGCCGAGAAGATCGAGGCGCTGGCGCGCGGGCACGGGATCGCCCGCTGGGCCACCGATCTCGATGCCGCGTTGGCCAACCCCGACGACACCGTCTTCTTCGATGCCGGCACGACGCAGATGCGGCCACAGCTGCTGGCCCGCGCGCTCCGCTCCGGCAAGCACGTCTATTGCGAGAAGCCGATCGCCACCAGTCTGGCCGAGGCGATCGAGGTCTGCAAGCTGGCCGAGACCTCAGGCCTCAAGCACGGCGCGGTCCAGGACAAGCTCTTCCTGCCGGGTCTGCGCAAGCTCGACATGCTGCGCCGCGCCGGCTTCTTCGGCCGCATGCTCGCGGTGCGGATCGACTTCGGCTACTGGGTCTTCGAAGGCGACCTGCAACCGATCCAGCGGCCATCCTGGAACTACCGCGCCGAAGACGGCGGCGGCATGATCCTCGACATGATGTGCCACTGGCGCTACGTGCTCGACAACCTGTTCGGCAAGGTCAAGTCGGTGTCGTGCATCGGCGCGACGCACATTCCGACGCGATGGGACGAAACCGGCCGGCCCTATGCCGCAACCGCCGACGACGCCGCCTATGCGACCTGCGAGCTCGAAGGCCATGCCGGCGAGCGTGTCGTCGCGCAGCTGACGATGTCGTGGGCGACCCGGGTCCGCCGTGACGATCTCGTCACTTTCAGCGTCGACGGCACCGACGGTTCCGCGGTCGCCGGCTTGACCACGTGCCGGGCCCAGTCGCGGGTCGCGACACCGCGGCCGATCTGGAATCCGGACGAAAGGCAGACCATGAACTTCTTCGACCAGTGGCAGGAGATCCCCGACGTCGAGCCGTTCGGCAACGGCTTCAAGATCCAGTGGGAGCAGTTCATCCGCCACGTCGTCGACGACGCGCCCTGGACATACTCGCTGGCCGAGGGCGCCAAGGGCGTGCAGCTGGTCGAAGCGGCACTCGCCAGCTGGAAGGAGCGGCGCTGGATCGACGTTCCGGCGCTGGTTCTTTAGCGCCGTCGAAGTCGCCATGAGCTTGTCGCTTCGTCTGCCTTTGCGCGATGGCTCGATCGAAGCCTTTCGTCTGCGCGAGGCGGTGCCTTCGGCATCGCCTGCGGCGCCCGTTTTCTTCGACCGGATCGCCTACTCGGCAGCCCATGTCGTCGCCGATCCGCGAGCCGACACGGACCCCTGGCTCGAGGCGACGCTCGACTGGGACGCGACCATCGCCTATCGGCAGCACCTCTGGTCGCTCGGGCTCGGCGTGGCCGAAGCGATGGACACCGCACAGCGCGGCATGGGCCTCGACTGGCCGACCTCGCTCGAGCTGATCGGGCGCAGCCTCGATGCCTCGAAGGACTTCCCGGGCACGCTGCTGGCCTCTGGTTGCGGCACCGACCATCTCGCGGCAAGCGATGCGCACAGCATCGACGACGTCGTCCACGCCTATGAAACGCAGATGGAGGCGATCGAGGCGCTCGGCGGCAAGCTCATCGTCATGGCGAGTCGTGCTCTGGCAAGGGCGGCCCGCGGAGCGGCCGATTACGAGCGCGTCTACGACCGGATCCTGACGCAATCGAAGCAGCCGGTGATCCTGCACTGGCTCGGCGAGATGTTCGATCCTGCGTTGACCGGCTACTGGGGCAGCGCCGATGTCGATCAGGCCATGGAAACCGCGCTCGGCGTCATCGCCGCCAATCCGGGCAAGGTCGACGGCATCAAGATCTCGCTGCTCGACAAGGACAAGGAAATCGCGATGCGCCGGCGCCTGCCGGAAGGCGTGCGCATGTACACCGGCGACGACTTCAACTACGCCGAGCTGATTGCCGGCGACGGCGTCGGCGCTGCGGCAAATCAGCGGCACAGCGACGCGCTGCTCGGCATCTTCGATGCGATCGCGCCGGCAGCTGCCGCGGCGCTCGCCGCACACGCCGGCGGCGATGTCGCGCGCTTCCACGCGATCCTCGCGCCGACCGTGCCGCTGTCTCGGCACATCTTCCAGGCGCCCACACGCTTCTACAAGACCGGCATCGTCTTCCTGGCCTGGATCAACGGCCACCAGTCGCACTTCACGATGGTCGGCGGCCAGCAGAGCGCACGCTCGCTGCCGCACTTCGCGGACATCTTCCGTCTCGCCGACGCAGCCGGCCTGATCGAGCAGCCGGAGCTTGCAGTGCGACGCATGACGCACCTGCTGGCGCTCGGCGGCATCGCTGCCTGATGCCGGCGATGCGCGACTTCTCGGCCGACCACCGCTGGCTCTCCATCAACACCGCCACGCTGCGCGGCGCCGGGCCGCTCGACGCCATCATCGCGGCCTGCGCGCGGCACGGCATCAGCGCGATTTCGCCGTGGCGCGACCAGGTCGCGGGCATCGGCCTGGCGCGAACCGCAGCGTTGCTTCGCGACAGCGGCATCGTCCTCTCGGGCTATTGCCGCGGCGGCATGTTCACTGCGCCGGACGCCTCCGGCAGGCAGGCCGCGCTCGAGGACAACCGCCGCGCCATCGACGAGGCCAAGTCGCTCGGCGCGCCTTGCCTGGTGCTGGTCGTCGGCGGCCTGCCTGGCGCCCTCGCCGGCACGCCGCAATCGAAAGACCTGCTCGCGGCGCGCAACGACGTGCGCGACGGCATCGCCGCGACTCTGGAAGCCGCGCGAGATGCCGGCATGCCCCTGGCGATCGAGCCGCTGCACCCGATGTACGCGGCCGAGCGGGCCTGCGTCAACACCCTGGCCCAGGCGCTCGACCTTTGCGATGCACTAGACCCGCTGAGTGGCGGGGGCGCCATGCTCGGTGTCGCCGTCGATGTCTATCACGTCTGGTGGGATCCGGCGCTCGACGTGCAGATCGCCCGTGCCGGCGCCGAACGCCTGCTCGCCTTTCACGTCTGCGACTGGCTGGTGCCGACGACCGACATGCTCAACGACCGCGGCATGATGGGCGACGGCGTGATCGAGATCGCGCGGATCCGCGGCCTGGTCGAGGCCGCCGGTTTCCAGGGCTACAGCGAAGTCGAGATCTTCTCGAGCGGCCACTGGTGGAAGCGGCCGACCGACGAGGTCCTGGCGACCTGCATCGAACGACACCGGACTGCCGTTTGAGCCATTTCCATCCCTGCCGGCCATCGGCTTTCCGGCCCCGCGTGTCCTTGTAACCGAACGTATGCGAGGGCGTTCCAGCCTCGGGCCCTAGACTGCCGGCATCGACGAGCACGCCTAGGCGCTGAGGAATTTACATGCTGACATCGCTGTTCGGAGATCTCGGGGCCTCGCGCAAGCAGCGCGATTTCGACGATACGAAGGTCGATTCGCAGGGCGGCTTCGCCGCCACCGCGATCATGGAAAGCACCGCCACCGAGGTCAACGAGCGGGGTCAGATCGTCGACCGGCACTTGAGCGACCTGGTCGTCACCGGCTCGCCTGCACAGGCCATTCGCGAGCACTTCGCAGCGACCCGTGCCGATCTGGAAACCGCCACCTCGATGATCACCTTGCTCGATCCGGTGGGGGTCTGGGCCTCGTCGGTCGTCAAGGCCTTGTCCGATGCCGGTGGCCGGCCGATCGAGCGCCTGCATCTGCGCGAGAAGGCGACCCTGCGGACGCTGGCCATGATCGAGCGGACGACGCTTGTTCGGCGCCAGGAAGACACCCTGCGGATTTTCCACGCCGACGTCCGTGCACCGGGGCCGGAGAACGCCGAGATTCCGGTGGCCCTGATGGAGCGCAGCCAGATGACCGCCGTCATCATCGGGCCGATGCAGCCGCATGCCATCGATGCGCTGCTGGCCTCGCTTCGGCAGGCCACCAGCCTGCCGACATGGCGTTGCGCCCATCTGCTGTTCCAGCTCCCGCCGAATGCGGCATGGATCAACGCCAAGGTCACGGCGGTGGTCTGGCCGCAGCGGCTGCACGTGCATGTCGTCAGCGAGCCGATGACGGGTGCGTCGTCGGTGTGGAACGCGATGCTCAACATCTGGAACCTTGCCAAGCTGCAGCCGGGCTGGGATCCCGCCGCCGTGTCGCCGATGCTCGGCACCAGCGACTTCCCGATCAAGGTCGGCGAGATCGGCGGGCCCGTTGGCGGCACTGTCAAAGTCGGTGCGCTGACGGCTGCGGCGGCCGAGGTGCCCGTCCCGTCCACGGCAACGTCGCCGGCCACCCGCGGAGTGCTCGATGCCGCGCGCGGCCGTCAGGCGCTGGCCGGGTTGCTCAAGCTCGACGGCTTGCTCGGCTGCGCGCTCGTCGATTCCAGCACCGGCTTCGTGCTGGCCCATGACGCGCGGGACGATCAGCCGCTCGACATGGAACTGGCCGCGGCCGCGGCGGCGCAGGTCCTTCGCTCGCATCAGGAAGCGGCACAGCGCATGGGCCTGAGCGATCCGGTCGACGAAATCATCGTCACCGCAAGTGGCCGCCACGTCATGATTCGCGCGATGCAACGGCACCCCGACATGTTCATCGTCGCGCTGCTCGAAAAGAACCGGACCAATCTGGCACTGGCGCGCTTCCAGTTGCTCGAGGTCGACCGCAGTCTGACCTGACGGCGGCTCAAACGTCGCTGCGGGTCTTCAGGGCCAGTGCCTTGTTGGCCAGCGCGTCGGCCTTCTCGTTGCAGCGATCGCCGTTGTGGCCACGGACCCAGCGGACGCTGACCCGGCGGGCGTCGGCGGCGGCAAACAGCTGCTTCCAAAGGGCCAGGTTGGCAACCGGCTCGCCCTTCGAATTTCGCCAGCCCTTGCGCTCCCAGCCGGCCCGCCATTCGGTCAGGCCCTTGAGCACGTACTGGCTGTCCGAGACGAGCTCGACCTCGGCTCCGAGCGGAACCCGGCCGAGGCCTTCGACCGCCGCCGTGAGCTCTGCGATCTGATTGGTGCCGAGGCCGATGAAGCCGAAGTGATCGGTCTCGATGCCGCTGGCCGGCGCGATCAGCACTGCGCCCCAGCCGGCCGGACCGGGATTGGTCGGGGCGCAGGCGCCGTCGGTGTAGGCGACCCACCTGGTCGCGTCGGCGACCATCAGCCGTCTTCGCCGTGCATCTCGAGCTCGGCCTGCTGTCGGGTCGCCGTGACCGGAGCCGGCGCCGTCGCGGCCTTGGAGCGGGCGTCGTGGCGAACCAGACCGACCAGACGCATGCCGCGCACGCGCTTGACCGCGACGATGTAGTAGAGCGCCCCGAACGGCGGCCACCAGCGATCGCCCGCCGCTTCCATCCAGTCGAATCGGGCCAGCCACTTCGCCGACGTCACCGGCGGGATATAGCAGCCGAACCGGCCCGACTCGACCTCGAAGCTGAGCAGGCGCAACCAGTCGCGCAGGCGCCGATAGCCAATGAAGTCGCCCGAGCGCGGCAGGAACAGGTCGCGGTTCTGGCCGAGCCCGAGCCGGCGACCCAGCCGGCCGAGGCGCTGCCGCGTTCCCCACAGGCTGGCCGGATTGAAGCCGAGGATCAGGACCCGGCCCTCCGGCACCAGCACCCGTTCGACCTCGCGCAGGGCCTGATGCGGATCGCGGGCGAGCTCGAGCGAGTGCGGCAGAACCACCAGGTCGAGGCTCGAGGCATCGAATGGCAGCGCGTCGAAGTGACAGCAGAGCGAAGGCGCTAAGTCGGTCCGGATCGAGACTGCCTCGATCGATTCGCCGCCGATGCCATGCACCTCTGCGGTGTCGCTGTCAACCGTCCCCGGCGTCTCGACGGCCAGCCAGCGATGCGGCATGCGGTTGGCCCGCAAGGCATCGAGCTGAGGCAGCCCGAGCTGCAACGCGTGGAAGCCGAAAACGTCGACTAATGCCTGATCGAGATGGCGCTGCTCCCACTCGAGCAGATAGGCCCCGACCGGAGTCTCGAGCCACTGAGGCAAATGTATGATCGCGCCCTTCATGAACCTGACCGCCGTCTCCGCTTTCAGCGACAACTACATCTGGATGATCGACGACGGTCGCAGCGCCATCGTCGTCGATCCGGGCGAGGCGGGCCCGGTCGAGGCCGCGCTCGATGCCAAGCGGCTCGCGCTGGCGGCGATTCTAGTGACCCACCATCACGCCGATCACGTCGGCGGCGTCGACCGGCTCCGTCCACGTCTGCAGGGTCCCGTCTTCGGACCGGCACGCGAGATGGTGCCGCAACCGTGCGAGGGTCACATCGAAGGCGATGTCGTCGAAGCGATGGGCCTGCGCTTCGAGGTCATCGATGTGCCGGGCCACACCGCGGGGCACATCGCTTTCTTCAACAGCGAAGGTGCCGGCGAGCCGATCCTGTTCTGCGGCGACACCCTGTTTTCGGCCGGCTGCGGCAAGCTGTTCGAGGGCACGCCGGCGCAGATGCATGCCTCCCTGGTCAAGCTCGCTGCCCTGCCCGATGCAACGCGCGTTTGCTGCGGACACGAGTACACGGTCGCGAACCTGCGCTTCGCCCAGGCGGTCGAGCCTGGCAACGACGCGATCGCCAGCCACATTGCGCATTGCAACGGCTTGCGGGCCGAGGGCAAACCGACCGTGCCATCGCCGATCGGCCGCGAGCGCCGCATCAATCCGTTTCTTCGCTGCGCCGAGCCGGTGGTCATCGACGCTGCCGTCGCGCACGGCGCGAGCGGCCGCGGTGGCGCCGAAGTGCTCGCGGCGATCCGCACCTGGAAGAACGCATTCCGATGACGACTCACGCGCAGGCACCTCTTGCCGCCCAGCCAAGGCGCCTCTTCGGTCTGGCCTGTCTCGCGTCTCTCTTCCTCGCCGCCTGCGCAACGGCTCCATCTCCAGCCCCGGTCACGATCGCTGCCAGCGCGGCAGCGTCGGCAGTCGTCGCCGATGCCGGCGCCGCCATGGCGGCGGGATCGAACCCCGCGGGGCCGGCACCGGCTGCATCGGCCGTTGCGTCCGCCGACGAACGCGTCCCCGCACCGGTGCCGGTCGACCCGATCCGGCCGGACGTTCGCATCGACATCGACGATCGCAGCGCCCGCGTCGACCTCTGGGATCGGCTGCGTCAGGGTTTCGCGATGCCCAACATCGACAACGATCTGGTGCGTGACCGCGAGCGCTGGTATGCGAGCCGGCCCGACTACGTTGCCCGCATGACCGAGCGCGGCGGGCGCTATCTGTTCTACATCGTCGAAGAGCTCGACAAGCGCGGCATGCCGACCGAGCTCGCGCTTCTGCCGTTCATCGAGAGCGCCTACAACCCGCAGGCGATGTCGACCGCCCGGGCCTCGGGCATGTGGCAATTCATTCCGTCGACCGGCCGCGACTTCGAGCTGAAGCAGAACGTCTTTCGCGACGATCGCCGGGACGTCCTCGCGTCGACGCGCGCCGCCCTCGATTACCTGCAAAAGCTGCACACCATGTTCAGCGACTGGCAGCTGGCCCTTGCCGCCTACAACTGGGGCGAAGGCAGTGTGCAGCGAGCGATGGCGAAAAACCAGAAGGCGGGCTTGCCGACCGATTACGGCAGCCTGCGGATGCCGGCGGAAACGCAGATGTACCTGCCGAAGCTGCAAGCGGTGAAGAACATCGTGGCCCGGCCCGCCGACTTTCACCTGAGCCTGCCGGCGATGTACAACCACCCGTATTTCCTGGCCGTGCCGATCGAGCACGACATGGACGTCAAGGTCGCGGTCAAGCTCGCCGACATCTCGCTCGAGGAGTTCCTGACCCTCAATCCGCAGATGAATCGGCCGGTCATCCTTGCCGCGGGCACGCCGCAGGTGCTGCTGCCCTACGACAACGCCAACCGCTTCGTCCGCGAGCTGCCGCGCCATCGCGGCCCGCTGTCGAGCTGGACCGCCTGGACCGCGCCGAAGACGATGCGATCTGCCGACGCGGCCAGGGCGGTCGGCATGGACGAGGACGAGCTGCGCGAGGTGAATCGCATTCCGGCCCGCATGCTGATCAAGGCAGGCTCGACGCTGATGGTGCCGCGCGGCGCGACGCTGCTGACCGACGTGTCGAGTCATCTTGCCGACAACGCGACGATGGCGTTGGCACCCGATGCGCCGCCGCTTCGCAAACTCAACCTGCGGGCCGGCAGGAACGACAGCGTCGCCTCGATCGCAACTCGCTATCGGATCAGCGCCACGCAGGTTGCGGATTGGAATCAGGTGTCGGCGAACACCCGGTTCGCCCCCGGCCATGCGATCGTCGTCTACGTTCCGCAAACCGGCCGCCGGGGCCGTGCCACGACCGCACGCGCGGCGCGAGCGGCGCCGATCCACGCCGCTGCCCCGCGTCGGTACGGACCGCACCAGACAACGACGGCGGCGCCTTCGAGGAGTCCGACGCACATCACCGGCCGTTCCACCAAGCACCTGCGCATCGTCAGGAATTGAACGCTACGGCGACGCCATCGCGTCCGCCGGCCGAGATCGCTGCCAGGCGGTGCCGGCGCAGGACTAACGCCGGTCGACGAAGGCGTGGGCGATCGTCCCGAGATCGACGTACTCGAGCTCGCTGCCGATGGGCACTCCGCGCGCCAGCCGGGTCACTCGCAGGTCGCGCGAGCGCAGGGCTTCGGCAAGCACATGCGCGGTGGCCTCGCCTTCGGCCGTGAAATTGGTGGCGACGATCACCTCCTCGACGCTGCCATCGGTGGCCCGATCGAGCAGCTCGCGGGCGCCGATCTCGGCCGGGCCGATGCCGTCGAGCGGACTCAGGCGGCCCATCAGCACGAAGTAGAGGCCGTGGTAACTGCCGGTCCGCTCGATCGCCGCCTGGTCGGCCGGCGTCTCGACGACCGCGAGCTGGCGCCGATCGCGCGAGGCATCGAGGCAGATGCTGCACACCGTCTGCTCGGTGAAGGTGTGACAGCGCTCGCAATGGCGAATCCGCGCGGTCGCCTGCTGCAGCGCATCGGCGATCCGGCGTGCGCCTTCGCGGTCGTGCTGCAGCAGGTGATAGGCCATCCGCTGCGCCGACTTGACGCCCACGCCCGGCAGCCGGCGCAAGGCCTCGACCAGGCCTTCGAGCGAGGCTTCCAAGGTCTTCAGAACGGCAGCTTCATTCCCGGTGGCAAGGGCATCCCGGCGGTCAGCTTGCCCATCTTCTCGGAGCTCACCGCCTCGGCCCTGCGAACCCCGTCGTTGAAGGCGGCAGCGATCAGGTCCTCGAGCATGTCCCTGTCATCGCCGACCAGGCTCGGGTCGATGGCGACGCGCTTGACATCGTGCTTGCAGGTCATCGTCACCTTGACCAGGCCGGCACCCGACTGGCCTTCGACTTCGATCGTCGCAAGCTCGTCCTGCGCCTTCTTGAGGTTGTCCTGCATCGCCTGCGCCTGCTTCATCAGCCCGGCGAGTTGACCCTTCATCATGATGACTGCTCCTGGAATTCAGACGGGCTTGACCGAGCCCGGAACGATGCGCGCGGTCTTGTATTGCGCCAACAAGGCCTTGACGAGCGGATCGTCCTGGATGACCTGCTCCGCTTCGGTCTGGCGACGGCGCTGCTCGGCGAGGTCGCGCTCGGCCGGTGAGTCGAGGACCGGCCCGGCCTCGACCTCGATCCGGACTGGCCGGCCGGCGGCGTCGGCGAGCGCGAGCTGCAAACGCTCGCGCAGCGCCGGCGCGCGCAGGTTCTCGCGTTCGACCCGCAACCGCCATAGCTGCATTGCCTCGCCATCGGTCACGCCAATGCACTCGGCCTGCAACGCCAGCTCGCGAACCATCGCGCCGATGCTTGCAGCCTGCACCATGCGCCGAACGACTTCGGTCCAGCGATCGGCGGCGAGCCGGTCACGGCCGACCGGCGGCATCGACGCGGAGGGTGCGGCGCCGCTGCCGAGGGTGGGCGATGCGACCGGCACGGCCGGGACCGAGGGCTCGACGGCCGGGCCCGTCTTCGCTGCAAGCCGCGGTGCAGCTTCGGAGCGTGTCGCGGTCAGCGCTGGTGCTGCCGCCGATGGCGCTGCGGCTTTTTTCGGAACCTCTGCGGCCGGCGCCCTCGGCGACTGATCACGCGGGGGAAACGCCAACATGCGCAGCAGCACCATCAGCAAGCCACTGTATTCGTCAGGTGCCAGTGCCAGCTCGGCACGGCCGTGCAGGACGATGCTGTAGAGCAATTGCGTCTCGTCGGCCGGCAAGGCGGCGGCGAGCCGAGCGACCGTTGCCGCGGTCGAGTCGTCCTCGCCACCGGTCTCGCCGACCGCCTGCAGCACCGCCATCTCCTGGAGCAGGGTGGCCATTTCTTCGAGCGTGCCCGCCGCCGACAGGCCGAGCTCGCGCAGGCCGTCGACGCCCGCGACAAGGCCGCGGCCGTCCCGGCCGGTGAGCGCTTCGACCAGTCGCACGGCGTGGCCGCGGTCGACCGCACCCAGCATGGCGCGGACCGGTGCCTCGCCGACCACGCCGCCGCCATAAGCGACCGCCTGATCGGTCAGCGACAGTGCGTCGCGCATCGAGCCGTGCGCGGCGCGGGCGATCAGGCTGAGCGCCGGCAGCTCCGCGGCGATGGCTTCGTCGCGCAGCACCGCGGTGAGGTACTCGACGATCGTCGGCGGCGCCATCGGCCGCAGATTGAACTGCAGGCAGCGCGACAGCACGGTGGCGGGCACCTTCTGCGGATCGGTCGTCGCCAGCACGAACTTGAGGTAGTCGGGAGGCTCCTCGAGCGTCTTCAGCATGGCGTTGAAGGCCGTCGTCGAGAGCATGTGCACTTCGTCGATCATGTAGACCTTGAAGCGGCCCAGGGTCGGCTTGTAGACCGCCTGATCGAGAAGCTGCGTGATCTCGTCGACGCCCCGATTCGAAGCCGCGTCGAGCTCGATGTAGTCGATGAAGCGGCCGGCGTCGATGGCGGAGCACGCGGCGCATGCGCCGCAAGGCTGCGCCGTGACGCCGCCGTTGCCGTCGGGACCCGTGCAATTGAGCGACTTGGCGAGGATGCGAGAGACGGTTGTCTTGCCGACGCCGCGCGTCCCGGTGAAGAGATAGGCGTGATGCAGGCGGCCTTGCGTCAAGGCATTCGCAAGGGCCTGAACGACGTGCGGCTGCCCGACCAGCGCCTCGAAATTGCGCGGCCTGTATTTGCGCGCCAGCACGATGGTCGACATGCGATCGATTCTACCGGCGGGCCCTTCTTGGCCTGGGGGCGCTGCGGGATAATCGCCTCACTTCGCTGCCGCCGATGCCGACCGATCCGACCGCTCGCCCTGGCCTCGACTACGGCAGCGCCGGCGTCGATTACGCCGTCATCGATCCGCTCAAGCTGGCCGCGCAGCGGGCCGCCGCCGCCACCGCGGCGCACCTCGATGCGCACGGCTTCAGCGAGGTCGAATCGTCGCGCGGCGAATCGGCATACGTGGTCGACGTCGGCCCGTTCTATCTTGCCAGCATCGTCGAATGCCTCGGCTCCAAGGCGCTGGTGGCCGATGCCATGGCGGCGCTGACCGGGCGCAGTGCCTACGCGTCGATCGCCCAGGACACGATTGGCATGGCGGTCAACGACCTGGTCACGGTGGGCGCGACGCCGTTGCTGGTGCAGGCGTATTGGGGGGCGGGCGGCTCCGACTGGTTTGCCGACGCCGAGCGCGCGGGCGCACTCGTCGACGGCTGGAAGCGTGCTTGCGACCATTGCGGCGTCGCCTGGGGCGGCGGCGAGACACCGGCCCTCGGCGGCATCGTCGAGGCCGGCCGGATCGACCTGGCGGCGTCCTGCGTCGGCATCGTCAGCCCGAAGGAGCGGCTCTCGCTGGGCGAGCGGCTGGGCGCCGGCGATGCGATCGTCCTGTTGGCGTCGAGCGGCATTCATGCGAACGGCCTGAGCCTGGCCCGACGCGTCGCCGAGCGGCTGCCGCAAGGCTATCTGACGCCGCTGCCGTCGAGCGCGGTGCCGATCACGCTCGGCGCTGCCCTGCTCGAGCCGACCGCGCTGTATTCACCGATCACCGAGGCGCTCGCGAAGGCAGGCGTGCGCGTGCACTACGCCGCCAACATCACCGGCCATGGCTGGCGCAAGCTGATGCGCCACCGCGGCGACTTCACCTATCGCATCCGCGCCGTCCCCGACGTCCCGCCCGAGCTGCGCTTCCTGCAGGCCGAGGCGCAGATGTCGCATCGCGAGGCCTACGCCACGTTCAACATGGGCGCCGGCTTTGCGCTGTTCGTCGGTCCGCAGGACGCGGCGAAGACAGTCACCGTCTCGCGCAAGGCCGGCATCGACGCCTGGGTTGCAGGCGTCGTCGAAGCCGGCGAGAAACGGGTCGTCATCGAGCCGCTGCGAATCGAGTACGAAGGCAGCGAGCTCGGCTTGCGGCTCTGAGGAAACAGCGCCTGGCCGCTCGGCGACGCGGCCTTCACTAGAATGGCAGCCGACGGGCCTCCCCGCATGGAAGCGCGGCCAACCGGGTCAGGTCGGGAACGAAGCAGCCCCAACCGTTGCGACCAGTGCCGGGGTCAGGCTCGTCACCTCCTTGCTGCGAAGCGCATTGCCGGCCTCTTTCAGACATTCGGCCAGCGTCCGGTTCGTGATCCGCAAGACCGAGCCATAGCGCTGCACGACCTGGGCGAGCGCGCCGGCAACCTTCTGCGAAGGCAAATCGCTGACCGCGTCCACGGCTTCGTTTGCGGCGCTGGCAACGATGCGCAGCACGTCCGCATCGCCGTCGGGCTTGCGCACCGGGGCCTCGATCGGAAGTCGGCGGATCATGTGCAGGACATCGTCGGCAAGGCCCCAGTGGCGGCCGACCGCGTGAGTGAAGAGCTCGGTGTCGATGCCGAGAACCGCGAAGCCGGCCGCCTCGGCACTCATTCCCGGCAGCTCCGCTGTGTCGGCGTCGGCCGGCGTCGGTTGCATGAGCTGGCGAATCTGCTCGGCCTCGTCGGCAAAGTGATAGCTCAGCATCAGCCGGCTGAGGTTCTGCATCGCCGCTACCAGATAGACGACCTCGCCGTCGTATCCGGCCGGGCGCAACGCCTGCGCCAGGTGTGCGGCAAGACGGGCTCGGTCGAGACTCGCGCGCAGGCCCTTGGCCGCGCGCTCGTCGAGCGGTCCGGGCCAGGTCCGCAAGGTGTTGGCAGCCAGACGAACGCCATCGACGCCGATGAGGGCGACGACGCGACGCAGCGTCAGCACCGCCCCGTTGCCGGCGATCTGGGTGCCCTGGACCTGCGCCGTGTTGAGCGTCCGCAGCAACTCGAAGGACAGCGCCAGGTCGGGCAACATGTGGCGTGCGATCTCGTCGGTTCGTTGACTCTCGATCGCTGTGATTCGCTGGACGCGCGCCGCGAGTCCGGGCAACGCCGGCAGATGGCCGACCGAAAGCAGCCGGTCGAGGAGCAACCGGACCGGGCCGCCGTCGTCGTCGGCATGGGCCTCTCGCCAACCGTTCAACGCGCTGAGGAAGGTCCTGGCACTTCGGTAGCGAAGCCGCTTCTGTGCGGCGGTGCTGCGGTTGACGATGGCCCGCAGCGCCTCGGGGATCGATTGCGGCGTCGTCCACGGCAAGCGCACGACGCTGCGTCCGCTCGGCGCCATCGCGTCGATGGCGAGGCCGAGGTCCGGCTGGTCGAGCGCGGGCGCGCCGGCGAGCAGTCCGTGCAGGAGCAGACCGCAAGCGAGAACATCGCGCTCCGCCTCGGAACGCTGCGCCCGCAGGCTCGCCGGATCGAGCGGCATCAGGCCGCTGTCGTCGGTACCGCGCGCGGCCGTGCCGGCGTCGCTCCGCCTGGCGACGCCGAGCGCCATCACGCTGAGCTGGTTCCTGTCGTTGACGAGGACGACGTGCGACTGCAGGTCGCGATGGGCGATGCCGGCGTCGTGCGCGTAGGCCAGGCCGCGCAGCA
>JALYXU010000055.1 GCA_030946925.1 Pseudomonadota bacterium | reverse complement strand
GCTCGGCGCCCGGCCCGCCATCGACGGCTTGCGCCGGCGCCTGCACGAGGCCGGCGTGCGCGGCGTGGCGCGCGGTGCCCGCAGCTCGACGCGCAAGGGCGCCTATGGCCTGACCACCCGCGAGCTGCAGGTGCTCGAGCTGTTGTGCGAGGGCCTGCGCAACGCCGAGATCGCGGCGCGGCTGTCGCGCTCGGTGCGCACCGTCGACCACCACTTGGCCGCGGTGTTCGCGAAGCTCGGCGTTGACTCGCGCATGGCCGCGGTTCAGGCGGCGCAGCGTGCCGGACTGGGTACCCCGCCCGCGCAATCTGGGCAGTCGCCGGATCGAATGTAGGCGGGCCTACCGAAGCGGCGCAACGCCGCGAAAGCCATTCTCCTCATCGACGGCGCGCCGCCGTTGAACCAAACCGAGGAGACCACATGCCCCGCTACCTGATCGAACGAAGCTTCCACGACGGCCTGTCGATCCCGATGAACGACGACGACCGCAAGGCCGTTGCCGGGGTCATCGCCAACAACGCCGAGCAAGGCGTGACGTGGGTTCACTCCTATGTGACGCCCGACCGCAAGAACACCTTTTGCGTCTACGACGCGCCGACCCCCGAAGCGGTCCGCAAGGTGGCCGACCGGAACGGCTTGCCGGTGGGCCGCATCACCGAGGTGCGCGTGCTCGACCCGTACTTCTATCAACCCTGATCAGCCTGGAGAATCACCATGAACACATGCCTCAAATCGGTCGCCGCCGTCGCCCTGGCGCTGACCTCGACGCTGGCCGTGCAGGCGCCTGCCTTCGGCCACGGCGACGCCGGCGAGTCCAGCGAAAAGGTCCACGCCCTCATCAACGACGTGCGCCGTGCCACCGCGCCTTTCATGGACGTGAACGAGGCGATTCGCGCCAACTACGCGAAGTTTCCCGACCAGGCCGGCGACTGCGTGGCACAGCCGGGTCAGGGTGCCATGGGCATCCACTATCTCAATGGCGCGTTCATCAGCACGCATCTCGATCCGCTGCACCCGGCGGCGCTCATGTACCAGCCGACCAAGCACGGCAAGCTCGAGCTGCTCGGCGTCGAATACATCGTTTTCCAGGGCGCCTGGGGCCCCTAAGCCGCCGAGGCGGAGCCCTGGGGGGTTCCGCCTCAAACCTCAATTCCCGCGACCTCCCGCGGAAGCCGCGGCGGGAGTCCAGCCTTCGAGATCGATGTAGTAGCGCGTCGAGCGACCCGCGCCGACGCTGACGATGAGCCCGAGCGCGGCCAAGTCGATCAGCTCGCGAGAGGCGGTTGCCCGCGACGTCGATGTCGACGCTTCGTACTTTCGTGTGCTCATGCCGCCCTCGAAACCGCCCGGGCCCGCGTCGAGGAGGGTGTTGACGATTTTGCGTTGCCGAGCATTTAGGTCCTTGTCGGAGTGCGTTGCCCAAAACCTTGCCTTTGCCAGCGACAGATCGACAACGCCCATGGCCTTTTCGCAGGCCGCACGCACTTGCGAGATGAACCAGACAACCCAGGGCGTGACGTCGAGTCCTGCATGCTGGGCACGATTCAGCCGGTCGTAGTACGCGTCGCGGTTGTCCCACAGCTGCCGCGAAATTCGGATCGTCCGACTTGCTTCACCCAAGTCGCGCGTCAGGGTCAGATCGACGACGGCACGACCGACTCGGCCGTTGCCGTCTTCGAACGGGTGGATCGTCTCGAACCACAAATGGGCCATCGCCGCGCGCACGAGAGCGTCGGGCTCCTTCTCTTGGTTGAACCACTTCAGGAAGCGTTTCATTTCGGCCGATACGGCAGCGGAGGGGGGAGCCTCGTAGTGGACCTTCTCGTGGCCGATCGGCCCGCTGACGATCTGCATTGGCTCGCGGTTGACCCGGTATGCGTTGACCAGGACCGGCTTCAGTCCTGAGAACCCGGTAGGAAACAGCGCCTGCTGCCATGACTGCAAACGCGCGTCGGTGATCGCCTCGCCGGCGTTGCCGACGGCATCTTCCATGAGGTCGAGAAGACCTTCGACGTTGCGTGGACCGTGGCCGAGAGTGGCTCCCTCCGCGCCGAGCCGGCGACAAACCGAGGAGCGCACTGCCTCCAGATTCAGACGCTCACCCTCGATTGCTGCGGTGGCGACCGCGTCTTGAGACCAGGACTCCACTGCCAGCCGCTGACGCTCCCGAAGTCCTATCGCGCTGAGGCGCGCCTCGAGCGATGCCAAGGCTCGCCGGGCTGGGCTCAATGCTGCCTTCGTCTGCTCTCCGTCATAGCTGAGCTTGGGCCATCCAGGCTGCTGCCAGAGGTACGGGAGTGTTTTCATCGTGAGTCGATTATGCGCCTTAATCGACTCAATTTATGAGTCGATTAAGCACTGTCATTCGACTCATCCCCCCGCCGCCAGCTCCCTCTCCAACACCTTCGGGTTCTCGCGCCAGCGCTCCAGCCACTCCTGGGCGACCTCGCCCGGGTACACGTCCTCGATGCCCTGCGTCAGCGCCTTGACGATCGCGCTCGCCAGGGCGGCGGGTGCGAGCTTCGGCGGCGGCAGGTTCTGATTCCACTCGTCGTCGATCGGCCCCGGGAAGACGTTGATCACGCGGATGCCGCTGGCGCGCATCTCGGCGCGCAGGCATTGCGCGAGCGAATGCGCCGCTGCCTTGGACGCCGAGAAGGTGCCGTGCGGAGGGTAGTTCGCAAGCGCATAGACCGACAGCAAGTTGACCCAGGCCGCGGCGTGCGTGGTGCCGTCGGCAGAGCGAGCTCGCAGCGCCGGGCCGAACTCCTGCGCCAGGCGCAGCAGGCCGAAGTAGTTGATGTCCATCTCGGCCCTGGCTGCATCGATGCCGCGCCGCGCGGCGATGCCGAAGCCGCGGTGCACCTCGGCGTTGTTGATGACGATGTCGACCTTGCCGCCGATCTCGCCGGCGAGCTCGGTCACCGAGCGGCCGTCGCTGAGATCGAGCGGCACCGGCGTCACCTGCGGCAGGGCGGCGATGTCGTCCCAGCCCGGCAGCTTCTTCCACGGCTCGGCGTGGCCGGCCCAGACGATCTCGGCGCCGGCCGCGACCAGCGCCTTCACCAGCGCCTGGCCGACCGCGGTCTTGCCGTCGGTGACGAGGATCTTCCGCAACCTCGGGTCGCTGGTCATCTCGCGCAGCATCTTGTCGTCGCTCATGTGGTCGCTCTCCTCAGGCGGGAATCCGATCAGCACCGCAGCCCCGGCGCGGTCGAGGCGGGCGCCGACGTGGACGCGCACCGAAGCCGATGGTTGCAATGCGCCGCCCGCAGCGAACGGTGGCAGGGGGCCGACGTCGCCGTGCAGGTGGACGATCAGCGTCGGCCCGGCATCGAGGCGGACCAGACCGAGCCGCCAGGGCAGGCGCTCGCGATAGAACGGGTCGTTGCTGTGATGCAGCACGGTCTCGCTGAGCAGCTCGCCGGCGCCTGACTGCGCCGTCCAGGTCAGCTCCGGCGACAAGCAGCGGTGGCAGGCATCGCGCGGCGGGTACTGAACGGCGCGGCAGCGCTGGCAGACCTGCAGCTCGAAGCGGCCTTCGGCGGCAGCCGCCGTCATGCCGAGCGCGGTCCGGCCGCGCGCCCACGGCGGCAGATTCATCTGCCGGGTGCGCAGGACCGGGTTCTTTCTGCGCGGCTTCATCAGGGGCATGGTCATGGCAGCGCCGCGGACGTCACGCCGCCCTCCCGAGGATCACCGCGCCGGTGCACAGACACCGGTCGTACGTGACCATGCCGAAGCCGGAGACGAGCCCGATCTTCGCGTTCTTCACCGCGCGCTCCAAGGCCTCGTCGGTGAGCTGGCGGATCGCCTCGGTCATGCCGAGGAAGCCGCCGGCGCAGCCGGCCTGCCCGGCCGAGAGCTGGCCGCCGCCGGTGTTGTTGGGGAAGTCGCCGTCGTGCGTCAGCGTCCTGGCGCGAACGAAGGCCGGGCCTTCGCCCTTCTCGCAGAAACCGAGGTCCTCGAATTGCAACATCACGACGACCGGGTAGTCGTCGTAGGTCTGCACGAAGTCGATCGCGTCGGGGCCCACGCCGGCCTGCGCATAAAGTTTGTCGCGGTCGACGCGCCAGCCGCCGCGCAGCAGCACCGGATCGTCGGCGAAGGCGTTGTGCCGTTCGATCGCGCCTCGCAACAGAACATGCGCAAGGCCGCAGTCCCGGGCCCGCGCTTCGCTCATCACGAGGAACGCCTCGGCGCCGGCGCAGGGCATCACGCAGTCGAACAGGTGGATCGGATCGGCGATCGGCCGCGCGTCCATGTACTGCGCCAGCGTCAGCGGCACCTTGAACAGCGCGTTCGGGTTCTTCAAGGCGTTGGCGCGCTGGGCGACGGCGATGCGGCCGAAGTCTTCGCGCGTCGCGCCGTAGGTGCGCATGTAGCTTGCAGTGATGAATGCGAAGATCGAGTTGGGGCCGCCCGAGCCGTACGGGTAGCTCGCGTCGCGGGCGAAGTGGCTGAAGCCGCCGAGCATCTGCCGGAACGAGTCGACGTGGTTGGCGTCGGCGCCGACGCAGGCGACGATGTCGGCGTCGCCCGCCTGCACCGCGCGCGCGGCGCGCCGCAGCGCCATCACGCCCGAGGCGCCCCCGGTCGGGATGTGGTCGAGCCAGCGTGGACTCAAGCCGAGGTGCTGGGTGACGCCGACCGCGGTGTCGGGCGCGAGCGAGAAGCTGCTGACGATGAGGCCGTCGATGCGCTCCTTGGCAATGCCGGAGCGCTCGACCAGCGCGTCCATCGCGGCGCCGATGAACCAGTGCGCGCCTTTGCTCGAATGGCGCCGGTACGGCACCGTCACCGGAACCGCGACCGCCACGCCCTCATACGACGAACGCCCGTGCGGACGCCCGCTCATGGCCCGCTCATGGCCCGCTCACGTGGTCTTGCGGCGCCGCTTCATCGCCCGGGTGTCGATGCAGTTCGCCTTGCCGGGCAACGTGCGGGCCAGCTCGCGGAGCTCGGCGCGCTGGATCTTCTGCGACACCGTCAGCGGCAAGGCGTCGACGAAGGCGACGTAGCCCGGCGCCTTGAAGTAGGCCAGCCGCTCGAGCGCATGGGCGACGATGCTCGCGGCGATGCGCTGGGCCGGCGGCAGGTTGGCGACCTTGCGCAGCACGACGCAGGCAAGCACCTCGTCACCGCGCGTGACATCGGGCGTTGCCGCGACGGCGCTGGCGGCGACGGCCGGATGCAGGTTCAGCACGCTTTCGACCTCCGCCGCCGAGATGTTCTCGCCGCTGCGCCGGATCACGTTCTTGCGTCGATCGACGAAGTGGAAGTCGCCATCCGCGGTGCGCCGGACGATGTCGCCGGTGTGGAACCAGCCGCCGGCCCATGCCTGCGCGGTCGCTTCCTCGTCCTTCAGGTAGCCGAGGAAGAAGTCGCGCCGTTGCTCATCGACAGTGGCGCCGGCGGCGCGCACCAGCAGCTCGCCCGGCACGTCGACGCCGGCGTCGGCGCCGTTGTCGCCGACGACGCGGGTCTCGACGACAGCCTCGGCGCGACCGAAGCAGTTGGTGCCGACGTGGCGCGGCTCGTGACTGGCCATGATGCAGGCCGCCGCACCGGTCTCGGTCATCGCCCAGGCTTCGAGCAGCGGAAAGCCGAAGCGGGCCTCGAAGGCGGCGTGGTTGTTGCGGTCCACTCCCGCGCCGAAGCCGAAGCGCACCTGATGCTGGCGATCGAGCGGGCTCGGCGGTGCCGCCAGGAGCAATGCCGGCATGACGCCGAGGTAGTGGACGACAGTCGCCTTGCTGTCGCGCACGCTCTGCCACCACGTGCCCGGATGAAAGCGGTCGAGCTGGATCAGGCAGCCGCCGGAGAGGATCGCCGCCATCGACGAGAAGGCGAGCGCGTTCATGTGGCTGAGCGGCAGCGGTGTGATGAAGCGCTCGACGTTCGGTCGCACCTCGGCGAGCTCGCCGAGGCCGAGGTACCACTCGCCGGCGCGCAGGAAATAACCGTTGCCGAGGCGGCAGCCCTTCGGCCGCCCGGTCGTCCCCGAGGTGTAGAGCAGCGCGCATTCGGTGGCCCGGCCGATCGGTTCGCGGGCCAAACGCGGCGGCGAGCGCACGGCCGGGATGCGGCCGGCTGCTTCGGGCCGGATCGTCTGCAGCTCGGCGCCCGCTTCGGACGCGGCGGCGCGCAGCTCGGCTTCGCGGCCGGGCATCACGACCGCGAGGCACATCTCGCTGTGGCCGATCAGGTAGGCCCATTCGCTGGGTCGCATCTCGGCGTGGATCGGCACGATGCTGACGCCGAGCGCGTTGAGGGCGAGCCAGTGGGTGAAGAACGCCGCCCGGTTCTCGAGCAGCAGGCCGACGCGATGGCCGTGGCCGTAGCCGGCGGCTGCGTAGGCCGCGCGCAGCCGTTCGACCTCCGCGCCGACGTCGCTCCAGCTGCGCGGGCCGGGATCGAGGGCGTAGGTTGCGGCGGTCACCGCCTCGACGCAGAGGAACTCGGCCTCGCCACGGCGCGCGGCCGAAGCGGCGAATGCGCCATAGATGGTCTGGGCGATGGCCATCAGATGAAGAGCTGCACGGCCGGCAGCGCGGCGTCGCAGTTGATCAGGTCGACACGTTTCAGGCGCAGACGCAAGGCGTCGCCCTCCTGCTGCAGATGATGAAAGACAGTGCCGACGAACATGTGGGTCTCCTCGCCTTGCGCCTCGGTGTAGTGGAACTCGGTGCGCAGCACGAAGCGGTTCGTCCCGGCATCGGACGATTCGACCGTGGGCGTCTGCAACAGGTGATGGGCCCGGCTCGGCGGCTGTTGCGCGTAGGCCCGCGCGCTCTTCAGACGCTCGATGCGGAGCGTCCGGAGCAGCTTGTCTTCGTAGAGATGGGAGGTGTGGTTCAGGCCGTCCGGCTGGCCCGGCGTCAGCGGCACCCAGTAGATGCCGTCGTCGGTCCAGAGCGCATTCCACTCGGCATAGCGCCTGTCGTCGAGGAGGCGCGCCTCGGCGACGACGAAGTCGATCAAGGCTCGGTCACTGGGTTCGCGCACCGGCGCCTCCCATCGTCGCCGTCATCGCCTCGACCCAGGCCCGGTACTGGTTGCGCATCGAGATCTCGCTGGTGCCGGTGGCCGTCACCTCGGGCTGGCCTGCCTCCGCCGCGTCGAAGTTCCGGTGCAGGCTGACCCAGGGGTTGCCGCTGGCATGCAGGCCCTTCTGGATCGCCCGGTACGCGTGCAGATCGTCGTGGCCGACGACCGAGAACGGCGAATTGATGAGACGGTTGTAGGTGACCGTGCGCTGCAGCAGCTCGGCCGGCGCCCCCTTCAGGCGAAAGGTCCAGCTCTCGATGACCGTCTTGTCGGCGGCGATCGGCCGCGCGACCCGGATCGACTGGATCGCGCCCTTGATCGTCAGGCTCGGGTAGTAGACGGTGTTGTGTCGGGTCACGCCGAGGATCTGCTGCGCTCGCTCCGTGCCGTAGCGCGCCTGCATCGCCTGCTCGTAGGCAGGAATCGTCGAATACCGGCTGTGGATCGAGAAGTTCACGCCCGAATAGCTGTGCCCGTGCGCGAACACGCGCACACCCATGTCCTCGTAGAACTTGTAGTCGGAGACGAAGGGGACGAACTGCTCGATCGCCATCGGCTTGGGCGCATCGGCGGGCTGGTCCTTCCACATCGCCTTGGCGGTGCCTGCCGACGACTCGTGCACCACCATCGGATGCATCGTGTCGTTGAGATTCTCGACGAACATCTTCCAGTTGCATGCGTGCAGGAAGCGAAGGCAGCCGCCGGCGATCTCGAGCTCGCCTTCGGGCGAGCGGTCGGCGAGGTTGTCGATCGAGGACAGCGAGGCGCCGAAGTAGCTCGCGAAGTCGGGGCCGGCGTCGCTGAGCTTGACGAAGACGAAGCCGCGATACGTCACCACATGCTTGACCGGCGTCAGGCCCTGCGCCGCTTCGCAATCGGCCAGGCGGGTGCCGTCGTAGCCCTTGCGGAGCGGGATCGCCAGCAGCGCGCCGTCGGTCTTGTAGGCCCAGGCGTGGTACGGGCAGCGAAAGAACCGGCCGGTGTTGCCGGCGGGCGCGCTGACGACTCGCGCGCCCTTGTGGGCGCAGCGGTTCATGAGGACGCGAACGCTGCCGTCGTCGTGGCGGACCGCGACCAAGGGCCGGCCGGCGATCTCGACGGCGATGTAGTCGCCGGTGTTCGGCAGCTGGCTGGCGTGACCGACATAGTTCCAGGTGTTGGCGAAGAAGTGCGCCTGCTCGAGGCCGAAGATCTCGTCGCTGATGTAGAGGTCGCGGTGGACCCGGTCGGGCTCGACCAGGGCCCGGATCGCTTCCGGCCGGTCGCGGTAGGCGCCGTTCGCCGCGACGTTCATGCCGCGACCGCGTCGGCTGCGGTGGCCTCAACCTTGCTGGCCACGTCGGTGCGCAGCAGGGCGGCGTGCAGCGCGTCGCCGTGCTCGTCGGCGAGGGCGGCGTCGCAGAGGCCACCCAGCGCCGCCGGGGCGAGCCCAGCGCCGCGCTTCTCGACGATGTCCATCAAGGTCGAGAAGTTGGCCCAGCCGCGCGCGTGGGTGTCGCCGTAGCCCTTGACCAGGCGCTGGCAGCGCGCGACCTCGAGAGCCAGCGCCGGACTGTGCGCGGTAGCGCCGACGACGCGATCGAGCCAGCGGTCGATGCGTTCGTTCTCGACCGCGAAGCGAAGGCTCGAACGGCGGAACCGGCGCAGCCCGGCGATCGCATAGAGCAGCATGAAACCGCCGAGCGAGCTGGTCGTGACGACGCGGCCGCGCTGCGTGAAGCGCTCGACGACGCGCCGCGGCCAGCCGGGCCGCTCCAGCCAGCGACCGAGGCTCGCAGGCAAGGTCTCGGCGATCTCCTGCAGGCGCGGATGCAGGTATTCGTCGATCGCCATCAGCTGATCGCCGGCCACCTTCGTTTCGCCGTGAACGCGCTCGAAGCGGGTCGCGCGCGTCTTCAGCGCGGCGACCCGGATGACGTCCTCGTAGCTCATCCAGAGCGCAAGGTGGCGTGCCGTCTCGGCGATCAATTCGGTCGTCGCGCCCGCCTTGCCCTGGACGCGCATCAGGCGATCGAGGTAGAGCGTCGCATGCTCCGGGTCCTGCCAATCGATGCTGCGACGGATGCCCTCGCCGACGATGCGGTGTGCGCCGGCCGGAACCTCGGCGCGCATGCGCTCGAGCAAGGCAGTGATCTCTGGCGGCGGCGACGCGACGGGATCGATAGGCGCTGATGCAAGCGGTGGCGGCGAGGCGATCGACGCGGACCCGGAAACCTCGCGAAAGCCGGCCTCGAACGCGCGCCGGCTGCCCTCGACGCCGACGCCGCCGCGGCCGATGGTCGCCTCGAACGCAGAGCGCGCGAACGGCAGGACGCCGGTGCCCGCGAGCGCGCCGAAAAGCACCGCGCTGATGACGCTGCCCTCTGCGTCGGCGACCGCTGCCATGTCGAAGCCGACGAAGCGCGCTGCCGCCTCGCGTGCATGCGCGAGCAGCGCCGCGGCGTCGACCCGGCCGTCGCCCATCGCCGTCTTCTCGGTGATGGAGTAGACCCGGTTGGTCGAGGCGATGAAGGTCGTCCGATCGGTCGTGACCAGCCCGCGCTGCACCGCCCTGCCCGCCTCCATGAGCTCGGAAGCAAGCACGACATCGACGTCGCCGGGAAGCGGCATCAACGCGAGCACCGGCGTCGCGCCGGCGGCTCGCGCGGCCTCCACCGGGAACAGCTCGACGTAGTAGATGGTCGCCCCGGTACGCTGCGCGACGCCGGGGACGGAGGTGCTCTGTGCCAGGTGGCCGTTGTGCTCGGCGAGGTCGACGATCCAGTCGGCCAGCACGCCGCCGCCCTCGCCGCCCATCGCCAGGATCGCCACCTTGATCGGCAGCCCCCTCTCCCCCTCCTGCCTCGCTCCCTCTCCCGCGTGTGGGAGAGGGCCGGGGTGAGGGTCGGAGTGAGGAGCTGAGCCCGATCGCACACCCTCACCCCCCGCCCTCTCCCGCAAGCGGGCGAGGGGGCCGAACTCGAGCTTTGCGCGGCGGCGTGCATCGCGCCGCTGCAGTGCGCCGATGACGCTGCGGCGGACGCTCGCCAAGGCCCGATCCCGGCGCGTCGGGTTGCTGACGATGCGTGCCTTGTAGAACGACGGGCAAAGCACCGCCGCGTGCGAGACCTCGCCGCAGAC
>JALYXU010000051.1 GCA_030946925.1 Pseudomonadota bacterium | reverse complement strand
CGCCGTTGACTTACCTCACGGCGCCTTCAGACGCGCCGTGTAAATCACCCGAGATGTGCAACCCGCTGCAGCTTGTCGAGCCGATATCCGGCATCGTCCATTTACCTATGAAAAACGCCCCTTGCGGGGCGTTGGTCAGAGGCTTGGTTGGCGGAGCCGCAGGGATTCGAACCCTGGATGCAGGTTTTGCCCACATACTCCCTTAGCAGGGGAGCACCTTCGGCCACTCGGTCACAGCTCCGTGGGGCCGAATTCTAGCGGTTCCGTTTTCTTGGTTGCGTGGTTGCGAAGCTCGTGGCTCGATGCGGTACTCAGGCCGATCGATCCGGCGCCTGATCCAGCTCGAACGCCCTGTGCAACGCCCGCACAGCGAGCTCCATGTACTTCTCGTCGAGGACGACGCTGGTCTTGATCTCGCTGGTCGTGATCATCTGGATGTTGATGCCTTCGTCGCTGAGGGCGCTGAACATGCGGCTGGCGACGCCCACGTGCGAGCGCATGCCGATGCCGACGATGCTGACCTTGCAGATGCGGTCGTCGCCGAGCAAGCCCGCGGCGCCCGTGTTCGGGATGACCGCGGTCCTCATCAATTCCATCGTCCGGGCATAGTCGTTTCGATGGACCGTGAACGAGAAGTCGGTCCGCCCGTCGTGCGAGACGTTCTGGATGATGACGTCGACATCGATGTTGGCGGCCGCGACCGGCCCGAGGATCAGGTACGCGATCCCCGGCTTGTCGGTGACGCCCATCAGGCTGATCTTGGCCTCGTCGCGATTGAAAGCGATTCCCGATACAACAGCCTGTTCCATCTTTGTGTCGTCCTCGAAGCTGATGAGGGTCCCGGAGCGGGCTTCCTCGTCGATCGGAATGTCCCACGGCGTGAAGCTCGACAGAACGCGCAGGGGCACCCGATATTTCCCGGCGAACTCGACCGAGCGAATCTGCAGGACCTTGGAGCCGAGGCTCGCCATCTCGAGCATCTCCTCGAAGCTGATGCTGCTCAGCCGCCTGGCGTCGGCAACGATGCGCGGATCGGTTGTGTAGACGCCGTCGACATCGGTGTAGATGAGGCACTCGTCGGCGTTCAAGGCCGCAGCGACGGCCACTGCCGACGTGTCCGAGCCGCCCCGCCCCAGCGTCGTGATGTTGCCCTCGGGGTCGACACCTTGAAAGCCGGTGATGACGACGACCTTGCCGGCATCCAGCGCCGCGCGAATGCGTGTGTCGTCGATCTTCTGGATGCGCGCCTTGGTGTAGGCAACATCGGTGGCGATCGGCACCTGCCAGCCGGTGAAGCTGAGCGCTGGGACGCCCTCGGCCTGCAGGGCAAGCGCCAGCAGGCCGACCGAGACCTGCTCGCCGGTCGCCGCGATCATGTCCATCTCGCGCAGCCATTCGGGAGTGGAGCCCTCGGCCGAGATCTGCTTGGCAAGAGCGAGCAGGCGATTGGTCTCGCCAGCCATCGCCGACGGCACGACGATAATCCGATGCCCTGCCCTGACCCACTTGGCGACCCGACGCGCAACGTTCTGGATGCGCTCCGGCGAGCCCATCGACGTGCCGCCGTACTTGTGGACGATCAATGCCATGACAGATGCGGCGCCCTGCAGCAAACCCGGTCGAGGCCAGTGCATTTAGGAACGCGAAGAGGAGCCCGCGATTCTATCGACGCGAAACGCGGCGCCTCGTCAATCCGGACGCCATGAAATGCGCAGGCATGGCTGGCCGGGTGCGGCGAACGCACGCGCGTCGAGGCCGAGGCCCGGCACGTAGACGGGCCGCCCGGCGTGACTGACGATCGGGCCGCCTCGCAGCCATGGCGCAATCCTTGCTGCCTGGTACTGCAATTTGAGGCTCCGCGCCGGACGATCGGGCGCGGCCTGAAAGCGGTCGCCCGGCAGGCGGCCGCGCAATTCGAGTTGCGCGGCGAGCTCGGCGGGCAGACCGTCGGCCACTGCCGGCTCGACGATGAATGCGCCTTGCCAGCTCGGCACGACGTGAACCCCGACCTCATGAAGGTCGATGCGGGTGGTCGGTGGCCTGCCTGCGTCGATCGGCATCGCCCCGTTCGGCGCTTGCCCGGTCGAGCCCGGCAGGATCGCGTGTCGGAGTGACCCGCGATAGCTGCGCAGCTCGCCTCCGGGCACCGGCCAGCGGCGCGACGTCGTTTCATCGAGCTCGGCCATGAGGCGGGCCAGCAGGCTGCGCGACGCTGCCTTGCCGCCAGCGTGCACGTGCAGCCAGGCGCGCAGGGCATTGCTTCGCCTGCCGGCCGGCAGTGCCTGCCATGACGCAATGTCGAGGCAGGGGTCATCGCGAATGGACGCGATCGCATCGAGGTCGACGGCCGCCCACTCGTTCATCATCGCGGCTGCAAGCTGGGCCTGCCCGGCTGCGCCGGCGAGCGTGGCCTCGGCATCGGGGAAGGCTTCGAGCAGCACTGGCCAGACCCGGGCCCGCAAGCGGTTGCGAGCCAGCCGCGTGTCCTGATTCGTGTCGTCGTCGATATGGCCGAGCCGATGCCTTCGCGCATACGCGTCGACAGCCGCAGCAGACTGGGACAGCCACGGTCGGGCCCAGGTGATGCCTTCGCGCCACGCGCTTGCCGGCATTGCCGATAGCGCGTGCGGGCTGCCGGCACGCAGTGCTTGCAGGAGGAAGGTCTCGGCCTGATCGCGACGATGGTGCGCGAGCAAGACCAGCGTCGCGCCGTGCGCCAGGGCCATGGCTCGAAGCGCCCGATAGCGCTCTCGTCGAGCCCACGCTTCGACGCTCTCGCCCTGTCCCGGTCGGCTCGCGATCCGGGCCGCAAGGAAACGCACCGGCAGGCCCTGGCGCGTCCATCCGGCGCAGAGCGCCGTGCCATGTCGAAGCCAGTCTTCGGCCGCGTCGCTGAGACCGTGGTGCACGTGTAAGGCCAGCACGTCGACTCCCAGCGCCCGCGCCGAGCGCGCGGTCGCATGCAGCAACGCGGTCGAGTCGCGACCGCCGCTGAACGCCACAGCGACGACGGCAGTCGCCGCCGTGACCTCAGCGCTGGGTCGTGTCGGTGAAGCGACCGTACGACTGCAGCCGCTCGTAGCGGCGCTGCAGAAGGTCTCGCACCGGCAGATCGCTGACCTGGCGGAACGCGTCGTTGAGGGCGCGCTTCAGAAACGCCGCCATCTGCTTCGGCTCTCGATGGGCGCCCCCGACCGGCTCGTTGACGATCTTGTCGACCACGCCGAGCGCCTTCAGGCGATGCGCAGTGATGCCGAGCTGCTCGGCCGCATCGGCGGCACGTTCAGCGGTCTTCCAGAGGATCGACGCACAGCCCTCGGGCGAGATCACCGAGTAGATCGAATACTGGAGCATCAGAAGCTGGTCGCCGACGCTGATCGCGAGCGCGCCGCCAGAGCCGCCCTCGCCGATGATGGTGACAACGATCGGCACCTCGAGCTGCGCCATCTCGAAGATGTTGCGGCCGATCGCCTCGGCCTGACCGCGCTCTTCCGCGCCGATTCCGGGATAGGCGCCGGGCGTGTCGACGAAGGTGAACACCGGCAGGCCGAACTTCTCGGCGACCCGCATTAAACGCAGCGCCTTGCGATAGCCCTCCGGGCGGGACATGCCGAAATTGCGCGAAGCACGTTCCTTGGTGTCGCGGCCTTTCTGATGCCCAAGCACGACGCAGGCGCGGCCGTTGAAGCGCGCCAGGCCGCCGACGATCGACTGATCGTCTGCGTAGGCGCGATCGCCATGGAGCTCCTGATAGTCGGTGAAGACTTCGTTGATGTAGT
>JALYXU010000284.1 GCA_030946925.1 Pseudomonadota bacterium | reverse complement strand
GGCGATGACCGCGCGCCGGCTCGGTCCGGGCCGGCCGGGGCAGCGCGGCGCCGTCATCGCTGGACCTTGCCCCATTCGTCTTCGAAGGTCTGCACCAGCACCTGGTTGGACAAACGATTGACCTCGCTCGGTACCCGCGCCATGTCGGGCGGGAACTGGAACAGCGCCGGCAGCCCGGCGAGGTCGACGAAGCGCAGGCCCGACGGCAGCGTCGTCGGCATCCGGTACGGCCGGCGGCTGGCGAGGATGAAGCCCCATTCGCCGAAGCTCGGCACATGGGCGTGGTACGGCGTGGTCCCGAGGCCGGCTGCTTCGAGCGTCGTCACCACCGTCCAGAAGCTTTTTCGCGCGATCAAGGGCGAGGTCGTCTGGATCACCGCATAGCCGCTCGCCGAGAGATGGGTGTCGATGAGCTCGTAGAAGGTCTTGGTGTAGAGCTTGCCGATCGAGAAATTGGTCGGGTCGGGAAAGTCGACGACGATCGCATCGAAGATCTCGTCGTGCTGCTCGAGCCAGCTGAACGCATCGGCGTTGACGACATGCAGCTTCGGCGAGAGCAGCGCATCGTCGTTGAGGCGGCGCAGCAGCGGCTCGGTCGAGAAGAGCCGCGTCATGTGCGGGTCGAGCTCGACCAGCGTGATGCTCTCGACGCTCGGATAGCGGAGGATTTCGCGAGCCGCCATGCCGTCGCCGCCGCCGAGCACCAGGACCCGGCGCGGCGCCACCGCGGCCGACAGCGCCGGCACGACCAGGGCTTCGTGGTAGCGGTACTCGTCGCGCGAATGGAACTGCAGGTTGCCGTTGAGGAAGAGCCGGATGCCGGCCCGGCTCGAGGTGATGACGATGCGCTGGTACGGGCTCGAGGCGCTGTAGATCACGCGGTCGGCATAGAAGCGGTCTTCGGCCCAGCTGGTGAGGTGCTCGGCGTAGACGAAGGCGCCGAGCAGGGCGGCGATCGTCGCGATGCAGGCGACCGCTTGCGCGCCGATCCGGCGCAGCTCGTGACGGAACAGCCAGAGCGCCCAGGCGGCGACGCCGGCGTTCATCAGGCCGAACACGGCACCGGTGCGGATCAGGCCTAGCTGCGGCACGAAGATCAGCGGGAAGGCGATCGAGACAGCGAGGGCGCCGAGGTAATCGAAGGTGAGAACCTGAGAGACCAGCGTGCGCAGGCCGCCGTGGCCGCTGCCGCTGCCGGCGTGTCGCTTCAGGATCCGCATCACCAGCGGAATCTCGAGCCCGACCAGCACGCCGATGGTCAAGACGAAGGCATAGAGGGCGAAGCGGAACGACGGCGTCGATGCCGACTGCATCGCGAACAGGGCGGCCGGCATCAGGCCGCCGATCAGCCCGACCAGCAGCTCGATGCGCAGGAACTGCGCGACCAATTGCCGATCGAGATAACGCGACAGCCAGGAGCCGACGCCCATCGCGAACAGGTAGGTGCCGATGACGGTCGAGAACTGCAGGATCGAATCGCCGAGCAGGTAGCTGGCGAGCGTGCCGGCAGCGAGCTCGTAGACGAGGCCGCAGGCGGCGACGACGAAGACCGAGGCGAGCAGCGCCACCTCGGTCGGGCGGACCGGCCCGTGCGGGCGGTCCGGAATCGGCTCAGTCACCCATGCACCGCCGCCGCCACGATCAAGCCGATCGCGATCGCCATCGAGCCGACGACGATGGCCAGCGCGGTGTTCTGCTTGTGCACGATCTCGTCCCACAAGTGAAACGGCGTCAGCTTGTCGATGATGACGAACGAGACCCAGAAGATGACGACGCCCATCAGCGCATAGAGCACCGATCCGACGATGATTTCGGGCTTGAGCCATTCGAGTGCCATTGCTTGCTCCTGCTGTGAGTGGGGATAGGTGGTGACGTGCCGCTACTTGTGGCCGCCCCCGGATGAAAAGCCGCCGAACGCGCCGCCGCCGCTGCGATAGCCGGTGCCGCTGCCCTGGTTGTTGAGGCAGCTCTGGTATTCCTGCGACGAGGTGCCGTAGGCGTTGGCGGTCTGGCTGCAATCGCCGGCACCGCCGCCGCTGCCGCAACGAACCAGCATCAGGACAAGGGCGACGACGACGATCCAGAAGATGATCTTGTTTCGCAGCGATGCGCCGCCGAAGGTCGTCGGCAAGGCATCGCGCTGCAGCGCCGCGCGCTTGTCGGGGCCGAGGCGGAACGCGGCGATGACGGCGTCGGCGGCCATCGTCTCGCCGGCCGACCAGACGATCTCCTCTGCGCCTTCGCCCGCCGTCTGCTCGCGATTGAGACGCTTCGCCGCGGCCGCGCCGGTGCCGACATAGTCCGTGTTGGCGGTGCGCCGATCCTTGGCCAGCCGCCAGTAGAACTCGCCGAGCACGTAGGTGACGCGGCCGGTGTACGCGTAGAGCTTTCGATAGAGAACGTCCTGGTACTTGACGCTCTCGCCGAACGACTGCGGCGCGCCGGTGATGGGGATCGCCCAGCTCCAGCCGTCCTGCGCATCGACGATGAAAGCGAAGCCCTCGGTGCGTTGATAGAGGAGGTACTCGCGCCAGAAGCCCTGCTCGTCGTCGGCGCCTTCAGCCTCCTCGCAGTACTCCGCGTAGCCGACCACCTGCCACGGCAATGCTGCCTTGGCGCCGAAGGCCAGGGTGCCGACGGTGCCGAGCGGGATCTGCGGCTCGCTGCTGTTGGCCTGCTTGTAGAAAGCGAGATCGCCACCGACGCCTTTCGACACGTCGACCACCGACTTGCATTGGTGGCAGACGATCGACTGGGTCGACTCGAGCTTGACCGCCAGGGCGGCGCCGCAGTTGGGACATTGAAGCGACCGGCCGGCAAGCGTCTTCTCGCCGGCTTCGGCCAGGCCGGTCAGGGCCAGGTCCGAGAGAGACACCGAACGGCCGACCGACCAGAGCGGCCGGGCCGGGTCCGTGTAGTCGACCGTGCCGACGTCGCCGCGGCTGGAGCGCACGTCGGCGACGACGAAACCCTGCTCCAGATTCGGCCGCCGCGGCAGCTCGCCTTGCGCGGCGATCAGCTTGGCAGCGACCACCGAAGCGACCGTCCAGCTCTCGCCATTGACCGTCAGCGGCGCGCCGGGTCGCAGGCTCTCGGCCGGCGGCAGCGGCGTTTGCAACGGCGCATCGAAGGCGACGACGAAGCCGCTGTTGTCTTCCGACAGCCAGCCCGACTTCTGCAGGTCCGGGCCGGTCTCGAAGAGGGCGTGCCACTCGTTCCAGGTGCCGTCGGCGTAGCGGTACTGCAGCCGGCCGATCAGCGTGAAATGGGCGCCCTGGTACTTGCCTGCGGCGCCGAGCTGCAGCGGCGAATGGTCGTCGAAGACCTCGGCGCTCTCGCCGATCTTGCGCAGCGTGTCGCCGGCGCGCACCACCGTCGAATGGCAAAAGCTGCAGACCGCGAACGGGGTTGCCGCCGAGCGAAAGTCGACCGGCGCACCGCAGTTGGGGCACGGCGCCCGGTAGGCGCGCTGCGGAGTGGCTTCGGTGGCCAAGCTCGGTGCAGGTGGACAGGAACGGGACCGTGGCCCCGCTTCTTACTGCGACACGATCAGCTCAGGCCAGCTTCTTCAGAAGCTCGGCTTTTTTCAGATCGAACTCGTCCTGGGTCAGGATGCCCTTGGCTTTGAAGTCGGCAAGACGCTCGAGCGTCGCCATCACGTCTTCGGGCTTGACGCCCGCGGTGGTCGCTGCGGCCGCGGCGGCGCTGCCCGCCGCCG
>JALYXU010000248.1 GCA_030946925.1 Pseudomonadota bacterium | reverse complement strand
GCGGGCGCGATTCCCGCGGCCGCTGCGGCTGCCATCGCCGCGGCCTGCCGTGTCGATGGCTTCGACGTCGAAACGCTCGTCGCCGAAGCGCGTTCCGCAGGCTCGCTCGCGATTCCGCTGGTCCGCGGACTCACGGCGCGCGTCGCTGCCGTCGATGCCAAGGCGGCCGTGCACGTCCATCACGGCAGCACCAGCCAGGACGTGATCGACACCGCGATGGTCCTGATGACCCGCCGCGCAATGGCTTTGCTCGACGCCGACTTGCGCCGGCTCGTGTCCTCCCTGACGGCGCTGGCGCAGCGCCACGCCGCGACACCGACGCTGGCTCGGACCTTGATGCAACCGGCGCAGGTGATCGGCTTCGGCCACACGGTGCTGGCGTGGCTGGCACCGTTACGGCGGGCCCAGGCAAGCCTCGGGGCCGCGAAGGCGGCAGCCTTGCAGCTGCAGTTCGGTGGCGCGGTCGGCACGCTCGCCGCGCTCGGCGACCGCGGCGATGCGGTGGCGCACGGGATCGGTGTCCGGCTCGGCCTGCCGGTGCCCATCGTTGCCTGGCACAGCCAGCGCGACGCCTGGGTCTCGCTCGGCTGTGCCGTCGCGGTGCTGTGCGGTTCGCTGGGCAAGATTGGCCGCGACCTGGCGCTGCTTGCCCAGGCCGAGGTCGCGGAGGTCGCTGAAGCACGGCAGCCGGGACGTGGCGGCTCGTCGGCAATGCCGAACAAGCGCAACCCGGTTGCGGCGCTCGTGGCGATCGCCGCGGCGACGCGGGTGCCGCAGATCACCGCGACGCTGCTGGCGGCGATGCCGCAGGAGCAGCAGCGCGGCCTCGGCAACTGGCAGGCGGAGCTCGCGGTCTGGCCGAGCCTCTTCATGGCCACGCACGGTGCGTTGCGCGCGCTCGCCGACGCCTTCGTCCGCCTCGAGATCAACGCGGCGCGCATGCGCGCCAACATCGAGGCGCAGCACGGCGCGGTCTTCGCCGAAGCCCTCGCTGCGCTGCTCGCGCCGGCGCTCGGCAAGGCGGTCGCCGCCGAACGGGTGGCCGGTTGGGTCATGCAATCGGCGGCGGATGGCCAGGCCGTCGAGTCGCTGGCGGCGAACGCGATCGCATCGGAACCGGCGTTGGCCAGCGTCGACCGCGCCGCACTCGCCGCGGCATGCGACATCGACGCCGCTGCTGCTCGCAGCGCCGACCGCGTGCGCATTCAGCTCGAGTCGATGCGGCATCCCGACGACCTGCAAGGAGCTTCACCATGACCGATCGCGCCGACGATTTCGCGCGCGGCGTCGTCAACCGACGGGCCGTGCTCGGCGATGCCTGGGTCGACAAGTCGCTGGCCGGCGCGTCGGAATTCAACGCCGACTTCCAGAGCCTCATCACCCGCTATGCATGGCACGACATCTGGGGCCGCCCCGGCCTCGACCACGAGACCCGGCGGCTGCTCGTGCTCGGCATGACGATGGGCCTGGCTCGCTGGGAGGAGTTCGAGCTGCACTGCAAGGCGGCGATCGAGCACGGCGTGGCGCTGGAGAAGATCAAGGAAACGCTGATGCAGGGCGCCGTCTATTGCGGCGTGCCTGCCGCCAACACCGCGTTCAAGATCACGATGGAGCTGCTGCGCGCCGCCGGTCGCGTGCCGCCGCCACAATCGCTGGCGTCGCCGGTGCGGGCCGCCGAACACCACACCTTCAGCACGCCGCAGATCCACGTCACCGTGCAGGGCGAAGGCCCGCCGGTGGTGCTGAGCCATGCGCTCGGCCTCGACCTGCACATGTGGGACGCGCTGGCGGCCCGCCTGGCGGTGACGATGACGGTGCTGCGCTACGAGCACCGCGGCCACGGCGGCTCGGCGGTGCCAGCCGGGCCTTACACGATGGACGCCCTGGTCGACGACGCGGCTCGGGTCATTCGCGAATGGGGCCGCGGCCCGGTCGCCTGGATCGGCCTGTCGATGGGCGGCATGGTCGGCCAGGGACTGGCGGTGCGCTATCCCGAATTGTTGCGCTCTGCCGTGCTCGCCAACACCGCCGCCCGCTACCCGGCGGCGGCCGCGCCGACCTGGGCCACGCGCATCGCCTCGGTCGAGCAAGGCGGCATGGCGGCGGTGGCCGATGCCGTGGTCGAGCGCTACCTCGGCGCCGACTACCGCGCCGCCCATCCCGACGTCGCCGCAGCCCTGCGCGCCCGACTGCTGCGCTGCGATCCGGCGGGCTACGTGGCCTGCTGCCATGCCGTCGCCAACGTCGACTGGCTGGACCGACTCGCCGCGGTGCGCATGCCGGTTCTGGTGATCGCCGGCGGCCGCGACGCCGGCGCCACGCCCGAGATGGCGCGGGCCATCGCAGAGCGGATCGCCGGCGCGGAGCTGACGGTCTTCGACGAGGCCTCGCATCTCAGCGTCGTCGAGGTGCCCGAGCGCTTCGCCGACACTGTCGCGGCCTTTCTCGCTTCCCGCAAAATCACGCCCTCCACAGACATCAGCAGCCCATGAGCAAAGCCTTCGCTTCGCAAGCCGATCTTGCCGAAAAGCCGGTCACCTTCAGCCGGCTCTCCGACAACGCCTATGCCTA
>JALYXU010000198.1 GCA_030946925.1 Pseudomonadota bacterium | reverse complement strand
CGCTCGCCGGTCTGGCGCAGCAGCACCAGGATCTGGTTGTTGCGGCCGTCGGCAAGGAAGAGGAAGCGCTGCGCCGGGTCGCGCGAGAGGGCGAGGTCCCAGACCGAGCCGTTGCCAGAGGTGTTCGGCTCCACCGAGAATTCCTTGACGAAGCTGCCGTCCTTCTGGAACACCTGGACGCGGTTGTTGAGCCTGTCGCAGACGTAGACGAGACCGTCCCGCGAAACATGTGCGCAGTGCACGGGGTTTCCGAATTGCTGCAGCTGCGCCGCCGTCGGCGGCTCGGTACGGCGGACGTTCGGCTTCTCCGCATCGCTGGGCGGCTTGCCGTAGGCGCCCCAGTGCCGCTTGTACACGCCGGTCTCGGCATCGAACACGATGACGCGCTTGTTGGCGTAGCCGTCGGCAACGTAGACCTCGTTGGCAGCCGCATCCACCTCGACGCCGGCGGCCTGGCCGAGCCGGGTCAGGTCGGCGTTGCCGGTCTGCGGGCCCGACTTGCCGATCTGCATCACGAACTTGCCGTCGCGCGTGAACTTGAGGATCTGGCCATCGGTCTCGCCGTTGCCGGTGATCCAGACGAAGCCCTTCGCATCGACATGGATGCCGTGCTCGTTGCGCGGCCAGTCGTAGCCGCTGCCCGGGCCGCCCCACGATCGCAGCAGCGCACCCGCGGCATCGAACTCGAGCACCGGCGGCGCCGGCGCGCAGCACTTCGACTGCGGCGGCTTCAGCGTCGCGCCGCGCTCGTCTTCGGTCAGGCTGCCGGGCCGCTGCAGCAGCCAGACGTGATCGGCCGAGTCGGTGGCGATGCCGCTGACCTGACCGAGGATCCAGTTGTTCGGCAGCGGCTTTGGCCAGGCCGTGTCGACGCTGAAGGCCGGTGGCGCCGTGCCGGCCGCACCGCCCTGAGGGGCGTCGGGAACCGGCATCGCACAGCCGCCCAGAGAGGCGGCGACGGCGATGCCGCTGACGAAAGCGGTGCCGATGGTCGATATCGAGTTCATTGCCGCTTTCACTCGAGGGTGAGCTTCTGGGTCAGGACGACCTTCTTGTAGATCGCGAACTCGGTCGCGATCTGCGCCGCGAACTGCTCGGGGGTGTTGGCGATGACCAGCGAGCCGGTGTCCTCGATGCGCTTCTTCACGCCCGGATCCTCGAGCGACTTCTTCGCCGCCGCGTTGACCTTGTCGACGATGTCGCGCGGCAGCCCCTTCGGCCCGCAGATGCCGTAGTACGCGAGCCGATTGACCGGCTCCAGCCCGACCTCCTTGAAGGTGGGAATGTTCGCCAGCACCGCCAGCCGCTGCGGCGCCGAGACGACGATCGGGATGATGCGGTTGTCCTTCACGAAGGGCAGCGTCGAGGGCAGGTTGTCGAACATGATCGGCACCTGGCCGGCGACGACGTCGTTGAGCGCAGGGCCGGCGCCGCGATACGGGATGTGCGTGACGAAGGTGCCGGTCAGGCTCTTGAACAGCTCCATCAGCAGATGGCCGATGCCACCGGTGCCGGAGCTGGCGTACGAATACTTGCCCGGATTCTTCTTGAGCTCGGCGAGGAAGCTCTTGAAGTCTCTGGCGGGAAAGCTCGGATGCACGGCGATGACGTTCGGCGTCGCCGCCATGTTGATGATCGGCGTGAAGTCGGTCAGCGGGTTGTACGGCGTCTTCGGATTGATCGCCGGGTTGGTCGCGGTGGTCGAGACCGTGGCGACACCGAGGGTGTAGCCGTCGGGAGTCGCGCGCGCCAGGTCGGTCGCTCCGACCAAGCCGCCGCCGCCGGCCTTGTTCTCGATGATCATGGTCTGGCCGAGCGGGCCGCCGATCTTTTCGCCGACGACACGCGCGACGATGTCGGTGGTTCCGCCCGGCGCGAACGGCACGATCAGGCGGATCGTCCGGTTCGGGTAGGCCTGGGCCCAGACCGAAGCGCCGGGTGCGATGAGCGCGGCGCCCGCCGCGGAAACGAGGACAGTTCGGCGTTGCATCATGTGGCTCTGCGGTCGGGTGAGGTTGGCGAGGTGATGAGCAAAATCGTACACGCTGCATCGCCTGCCGCCGTGATGGTCCGGTTTTCACGCCGGCCGCGCGGTGCGGAAGCGCGATGACGGGGCCACGCTGATGCTGTCCTTCATCGTCCCGGCGCACGACGAAGAGGGCAACGTCGAAGCGACGATCCGCTCGATCGGTGCCGCCGCGAAGGCCGTCGCGGTCGAGCACGAGATCATCGTCGTCGACGATGCCTCGACCGATCGAACCGCGGCGCTGTCGGCGGCGGCCGGAGCCCGCGTCGTCTCCATCGAGGCCAGGCAGATCGCGGCGGCGCGCAACGCCGGCGCCAGGGCCGCGGTGGGCGCGGTGTTCGTGTTCGTCGACGCCGACACGCTGATCGGCGGCGACGTCGTCGCGGGTCTTTGCCGGGTCATGGCCGAGGGCGCGATCGGCGGCGGCGCGGCAGTGCGCTTCGACCAGCCGACGCCGCGCTGGCTGCGGCTGGCCCTGCCCGCGAGCATCTGGCTGGCGCGACGCCTGCGTATCACCGGCGGCTGCTTTCTGTTCTGCTCGCGCTCGGCCTTCGAGGCCGTCGGCGGCTTCGACGAGACGCTGTTCGCGGCCGAAGAGATCGCGCTGTGCCGGGCCTTGCAGCGTCAGGGTCGCTTCGTCATCCTGCGCGAGTCGGTCCTGACCTCCGGTCGGAAGCTGCGCACCTACAGCGGCTGGGAGATCGTCGGCGCG
>JALYXU010000182.1 GCA_030946925.1 Pseudomonadota bacterium | reverse complement strand
GTCCGCAGGCGGCGCCGATCGTCGTCATCACCAGCAACCGGACCCGCGAGATCCACGATGCGCTGAAGCGCCGCTGTCTCTACCACTGGCTCGACTACCCCGACGCGCTGCGCGAGCTCGAGATCGTTCGCCTGCGCGCGCCGGGCGCGGCGGAGCGGCTCTACGCCGAGGTCGTCAACGTCGTGCAACGGCTGCGCACCCTCGACCTCTTCAAGGCGCCGGGCATCGCCGAGACGATCGACTGGACCAACGCGCTGCTCGCCCTCAACGCCATCAGCCTCGACCCGGCCAACGTGCAGGACACGCTGGGCGTGCTCCTGAAGCACCGCGACGACATCGTCAAGATGCAGAGTGCCGACGTGACGAAGCTGCTGCAGGAGCTGCGCGAGACGAGCCGCGTCGGTGTTCGCTGACAACCTCACGCACTTTGCGCGGATCCTGCGCAGCGCCGGCATTCCGGTCGGCCCTGACCGCGTGATCGCCGCCCTGGCCGCCGTCGAAGCGGTCGGCCTCGAGCGCCGCGGCGACATCCACGCCGCGCTCTCGGCCGTGATGCTCGACCGGCACGAGCAACAGGCGATCTTCGACGCCGCGTTCGACGCCTTCTGGCGCGATCCCAAGCTGCTCGAGCAGATGCTGGCGCAGCTGCTGCCGACGATCCGCGGCCGCGGCCAGCGCGAATCGCCGAAGCGCCCACAGCGGCTGGCCGACGCGCTGGCACCGCCGCGGACCGCTGCCGCGCCGAGCCGGGACGCTGATGCCGATGCCGATCAGGCAATCGACTACGAGATGACGCTCACGGCGTCGGCGCGCGAGCAATTGCGGACTGCCGACTTCGAGTCCATGACGGCGGCCGAGTTCGAGCTCGCCAAGCGGATCGCCGAGGAGCTGCCGCTGCCGTTCGAACCGATCCGGCGCCGCCGCCACGCGGCCAGCGGACGCGGTCGCATCGATCTGCGGGCAACGCTTCTGGCGATGGCGCGGCAGCCGGCGACGCTGGTGCCGCGCTTCAGCCAGCCGCGCCTGGAGCTGCCGTCCCTGGTCGTGCTGCTTGACATCTCGGGCTCGATGGACCGCTACGCGCGTCTCATGCTGCATTACGTGCACGGCCTGACCCGGCGCCATCTCAAGGTCCACACCCTGACCTTCGGAACCCGGCTCACCAACATCACGCGGTCCCTCCGCAATCGCGATCCGGATCTGGCGCTGGCGCTCGCTGCAGCGCAGGTCCAGGACTGGAAGGGCGGCACCCGGATCGCCTCGTGCCTCGACGATTTCAATCGGCATTGGGCGCGGCGCCTGCTCGGCGCCAACGCCGCGGTGCTGCTTGTGAGCGATGGCCTCGACACCGATGCGCACGGCGAGCTGAGCCGCGCGGCACGGCAGCTCCGCCTGTTCTCCCGGCAGATCGTCTGGCTCAATCCGTTGCTCCGCTTCGACCGTTTCGAGCCGCGTGCGGCCGGCATCCGGGCGATCCTGCCCAATGTCGATCGCTTCCTGCCCGTGCACAACCTGGCCAGCCTGTCGGATCTCGCCAGCCTGTTGCGCACGGCGCGGCCTGGCGCCATCCCCGCCGCGACCCGGCCGTCGGCGGCGTAGCAGAATCAGCGCGATGGAACTGCACGGCGATCGACTCATTCCTGCAACGGTCGCGACCACCTGGGCCGCGCTCAACGATCCGGAGGTGCTCAAGGCCTGCATCGCCGGCTGCGAATCGCTCGAGCGGATCGGCGACGACGCCTACGTCGCCGTGGTGGCAATGAAGATCGGCCCGGTCAGCGCGCGCTTTCGGGGCAACCTGAAGATGACCAACGTCGATGCACCGAACGGCTACACCATCGCCTTCGACGGCCAGGGCGGCGTCGCCGGCTTCGGCAAGGGCTCGGCCGACGTCAAGCTGCTGGCCGAAGGCGAGGCAGCGACGCGTCTCGCCTACGAGGCTCGGGCCCAGGTCGGCGGCAAGATGGCGCAGATCGGCTCGCGCCTGATCGACGCCACGGCAGCCAAGATCACCGACGATTTCTTCAAGGCTTTCGAGGCGCACTTGCAGGCGCAGCAGGCGCCGGCACCGGGCGGGCCTGGGCACCCCGGCGCAGGCCCGGCGCCCGTGACAGCGGCGGCGTCGGCGCGAAGGGCGCATCAGCCAGCCGGAATGCTCGGCTGGGGGCTCGCTGCAACGGTGCTCCTGGCGATGCTCTACCTCGTTTTCCGCTGACCGCCCTCGCGCGCAGCCGCTGCCGGCGCTCCGGCGATCGCCCTTGTCTCAGCGGCCGGCCAGGCGCCGGACGCAGTCGACGTAGGCATGGCCGTCGGGCGGCAAGCCGCCGCGCTGCGCGTCCCACAGCATGCGGCCGAGGCACTCCATGATCTCGTGCTGCGCGTCGTGCGCCGAGCCGCATCGCTCGACCAGCCGGGTGTAGGCCGCGCGGATGCCACGCGGTTGATCGACTCCGATCTGCTCCGTGATCGACAAGTGCATGGACAGGTGCAGGAACGGGTTCTCGCGCGCCGCATCGCCGCTGGTCGGTGGCTCGGCCACGCCGTCTTCGCTGCCTGACAGCGCATCGAGCCGGCTCGCCGCGCCGGCAAGGTCGTCGGCGTATTCCGGATGTGCCTCGAGCCAGTCGGCTGCGATCGTCTCGAGCGGCGTCAGCGGCAGTCGCGCGCCGCGCTTCCGGCCGGCTTCGACGAAGAAGCGGCGGACGTCGGTGGGCGAGGGCGAGAACACCGGGCGATTGTCGGCGGCGTGCGATCCCCGGGAACGGCACCGGCCGTGTAGGGTGAGCCGGGCCTGCGGATTCGAGTGAGGCTGAGCTGCGCGCTCAAGTGAGGCTGAGTTGCGCGCTCAAGTGAGGCTGAGTTGCGCGCTCAAGTGCGGCGGACCTGCGCGCTCAAGCGAGCCGCCTGCCGCATCAAGTGAGCGGGCCCTGCCGCGCTTAGGGACCCAACCCCGCGGTCAAGGCGGCTCCGCGCCGCCGCTCCAGCCGGCGCGCGACTGCCGCTCGGCCGCCTGCTTGCGCTCGATCGCGAACAGCTCCTCGAGCTGCTGGCGGCCCTGCTTGGCAGCGGCGATCAGGCGCGCTTCGTCCTTGCGGTGCGGTGCGATCGCGGCGAGCTGGGCGACGTTGTGGCGGCGAAAGCGCAGCGCCAGGTTGCGCGCCTGGTGCGGCTGCCAGCCGAGCTGCTCGAGGGCGCTGCGCGCGCTCATCAGGGCCGAGTCGAGCGTCTCGCGCTCGATCAGGCGGATGCCGAGTTCGTGCAGCTGGTAGTAGTGCTGGACGTTGCGGGCGCGGGCGACGACGACGGCGTCGGGGAAGTTTTCGCGGACCATCTTCGCGCACTCGATGCTCTGCTGGGTGTCGTCGATGGCAATGACGACGACGCGGGCCTTGTCGGCACCGGCAGTGCGCATCAGGTCGAGCCGCGTCGCATCGCCGTAGTAGACGCGCCAGCCGAACTTGCGCAAGGCCTCGATCGCCTCGGCGTCATGGTCCAGCACGGTCGATTTGACGCCGTTGGCGAACAGCATCCGGCCGACGATCTGGCCGTAGCGGCCGAAGCCGGCGATGACGACCGACGCGTGCTGCGGCTCGCTGATCTCTTCGATGCCGGGCCTCCGCTTCCTGCCGGCCAGCAGTGGCAGCCACCATCGGTCGGCGGCGACCAGCAGCAACGGCGTCAGCAGCATCGAGATCGCCACCGCGGCGACCAGGAACGACGAGATCGGCGCCGAAATCACGCCGGCCTGAGCCGCGGTCTGGAACACGACGAAGCCGAACTCGCCGCCTTGTGCCAGCAGGATGATGAAGACCGGACGCTCGGTCTTCGGGATCGGCATGGCCCGCGCCATGGCCCAGAGCACAACCGCCTTGAGCGCGAGGAAGGCGAGCACCACCGCGGCGATCAGCAAAGGCTGTCGCATGACGACCGCGAAGTCGAGGCTCATGCCGACGGCGATGAAGAAGAGGCCGAGCAGCAAGCCCTTGAACGGCTCGATGTCGGTCTCCAGCTCGCGCCGGTATTCGCTTTCTGCGAGCAGCACGCCGGCGAGGAAGGCGCCGAGCGCCATCGACAAGCCGACCGCGTCCATCAGCGCTGCGGTGGCGACGACGAGCAGCAGCGACGCGGCAGTGAAGATCTCCGGCGTGTCGCTCATCGCGATCCAGCGCAGCATCGGCCGCAGCAGCAGCCGGCCGCCGAGGATGATCACGGCGATCGTGCCGATCGCCTTGGCTGCGCCGAGCCAGCCGCCGCCGTCGCCGTGACCGCCGGCGACGGCCAGGAACGGCAGCAGCGCCAGGATCGGGATCGCCGCGATGTCCTGCAGCAGCGAGACGCTGAGGATGCTTTCGCCCGAGGTCGTCGTCGTGACGTTGCGCTCGGCCAGGACGCCGAGGCCGATCGCCGTCGAGGACATCGCCAGGCCGAGACCGGCGACGACGGAAAGCCGCCAGTCGACGCCGCAAGCAAGCGCAGCCAGCGTGAGCAGCAGCGCCGAGCCGAACAACTGCGCGCTGCCCCAGCCGAAGATCGGCTTCCTCAGGGCCCAGAGCCGCTGCGGCTCGAGCTCGAGGCCGACCAGGAACAGCATCAACACGACACCGAACTCGGCGAAGTGCAGCATGTCCTCCGGATTGGTGACGAACTTCAGCCCCCATGGCCCGATCAGGATGCCGGCGCCGAGGTAGCCGATGATCGAGCCGAGGCCGAGAAATCTCGCGACCGGAACCGCCAGCACCGCGGCGGCGAGGTAGACGAGCAGGCCGCTCAGCCAGGAGCCGTGTGGCATCGTCAAACGGCTTCCATGACGTTGTCGATCGGCCGGGCCGTCAACGGCACCTCGCATTCCGGGCAAGCCTCCATCGCGTCGAGCTCGGGCCATTGCGGATAGTCCGCCAGGCGCTTCGCGTAGGTGTCGGCGTGGCCGGCGAGCTCGGCGTTGCTGGCCTTGTGCGCGCCGTGCAGCAGCAGCGGCGGCAGGAAGCGCATGCCGCACAGCGCCGCAGTCTGCTCGTAGGGCGGCAGGAAGGCGTCGAAGAAGTAACGGTTGTAGCTGTCGGGGCGGTACGACTCCTGCTGTCCGCCGGTGCTGGCGACCAGCCACAGGTCTTTGCCGCGCAGCGCCGTTCCGTCGGGTCCGTAGGCCCAGCCGAAGGCGAGCACTTCGTCGACCCAGAGCTTGAGCAGCGGCGGCATGCCGTACCAATGGATCGGCTGCTGCCAGACCACCAGCCGCGCGGCGTTCAAGGCGGCCTGCTCCTCGACGATGTCGACCAGGTAGTCCGGGTAGAGGGCGTACAGGTCGCGAACAGCGATGCGGCCGGGAGGCGAGCTCGCTTGCAAGGCGCGCGCCGCCGCCAGCATGGCGCGGTTGGCGCGCGATTGCTCCAGCTCCGGATGGGCGACCAAAACGAGGATCTCGGCGCCCCGTGCGACGGCCGCTTCGATGGGCGCCGAAGGCCCGTTGGGTTCAGCCATGGCAGGGCTCGCAGTGGATGGCGCTGGTTACTCGGGATGGCGCGCTGGCGCCGGGCGCCGCTAACATAACCGCAAAACCAGAACCGAACGGGGGCCTCATGCCGGTGATCGTGGTCGCCAACCCGAAGGGCGGGGTCGGCAAGACAACCTTGTCGACCAACCTCGCAGGCTACCTTGCGTCGCGCGGCCGTGCCGTGATGCTCGGCGACGTCGATCGCCAGCAATCCTCCCGCACCTGGCTCGGCCATCGCCCCGCCGGGTTGCCGAAGATCAGTGCCTGGGAAGCCGGCCAGGGTGACACGGTCCGGCCGCCGAAGGGAACGACCCACGTCGTTCTCGACACGCCCGCCGGCCTGCACGGCAAGCGGCTCGACGAAGTGATGAAGCTCGCCGACAAGGTGCTGATTCCGCTGCAGCCGAGCATCTTCGACATCCAGGCGACGCACGAGTTCGTCGATCAGCTGCTCGGCCATCGGCGCGGCGCCAAGGTGCAGATCGCGGTGATCGGCATGCGCACCCGCGAGGGCACCATCGCCACCGATCAGCTGCGCCAGTTCCTGCAGGGGATGCGGGTGCCGCTGCTCGGCTTCCTGCGCGACACGCAGAACTACGTGCACCTGGCGGCGCATGGGCTGACGCTCTGGGATGTCTCCTCCGCCCGCTTCGAACGCGATCGGGAACAGTGGGAGCCGATCGTGGTGTGGGTGAATTGATGGTGCCCCCACGCTCAATTCGTTCGCTGCCCCCCGAGGGGGCGCGGCCGGCCTTGGGGCGGCCCGGCGGTCGGCCGGGGCCCCCACGCTCACCCTGTTCATGAGGACGTTCGCGACGCTGGCAGAGCTGCAGCCG
>JALYXU010000152.1 GCA_030946925.1 Pseudomonadota bacterium | reverse complement strand
AGCGTCGCCAGGCTCGTCAGCGATCGCTCGTAATAGCTGGCCGACAGATAGTGGCGCGGCTCCATGCGCTCGATCGCATGCCGGTACTCGTCCATGTTGAAGATGCCGAGCTTGACGGCGAGACCGTAGAGCGCATTGGCCCGGAGCTCCCAGGGCTCGTGAAAGGCGCGCGCCGTCGGCGAGTGGCGGACCGGGCCGAAGCCCTGCCGGCCGCCGAGATCGTGGATGCCGTCCATCGAAGCGCCTAGAGGCGGGCGACGCCGAACATGGCATCTCGGGTGACGATGCCGGCGAGCTGGGCCTCGGTCCAGCCGACCGTCTCCGCCGGGCGTTCCGGCAGCACCACGTAGCGCGTGTCGGCGGTCGTGTCCCAGACCCTGATCTCGGTCTCGGCGGGCAGGTCGAGGCCCATTTCGCGGAGCACGGTCCGCGATTCGCGGACCACGCGCGCGCGGTATTCCAGGTCCTTGTACCAGTCCGGCGGCAGGCCGACGATCGTGAAGGCGGTGCATGAACACAGAGTGCAGCAGATGACGTTGTGCACCGCCGGGGTGTTCTCCAGCACGACCAGATGCCGGTGGTGCGGCGGCATCGCGTATCCCAGCTCGACCACGGCCTGCCGGCCGTTGGCAAGCAGGCGTTGCCGGAACGCCGGATCGGTCCAGGCCTTGGCGACGATGCGTGCGCCGTTCTGGGGCACCCACGCGTCCTCCGCAAGTCGCGTCGCCGTTTCGATGAACGCGCCAGGCTCGAGGCCGCGCGCGTGCAGCGCCGCCTCGACCGCGTCGACGCGCTGTTCGACCGAGGCCGTGCCGACGTGCCCGTGGCTCTGCTCATGCATGAACGTCCTCCGAACGAATGAACCCAGTGTAGTCATCCGGGCCCCGGCGCCGCGCGACAATCCCTCGCCATTCCCGGCCCTCACTGGATTCGTCGATGTTGAACCGAATGTTGGTCGCCCTGTCGTTTTGCTGGGCGCTGGCCGGGCCGTCGCCGGCCGGTGCAGCCGACACCGATTTCCTGCCGTTCAAGGCGACCGAGGCCACCCTGGCCAACGGCTTGAAGGTCATCGTCGTGCCGACCGGCCTGCCCAATCTGGTGTCGCTGCAGATCCCGGTGCAGACGGGCTCGCGCAACGAGATCGAGGCCGGCAAGACCGGCTTCGCCCACTTCTTCGAGCACATGATGTTCCGCGGCACCAAGGCGTTCTCTGCCGAGAACTACGGCGCAATCCTGAAGAAGGCGGGCGTCGGCCAGAACGCCTTCACCACCGATGACTTCACCAACTACCACACCACCTTTGCGAAGGAGGACCTGGAGACGATCCTGAAGCTGGAGGCCGACCGCTTCCAGCATCTCGACTACAGCGAGGACGCCTTCAAGACCGAGTCGCGCGCCGTGCTCGGCGAATACAACAAGAACAGCGCCAATCCGAGGGCCAAGCTGTACGAGGCCCAACGCGACGCGGCATTTCGCTCGCACACCTACAAGCACACGACGATGGGCTTTCTCGAGGACATCGAGAACATGCCGAACCAGTTCGCCTATTCGAAGCAGTTCTTCGACCGCTGGTACCGCCCGGAATACACGACGATCGTCATCGCCGGCGACGTCGAGCCGGCCAGGGCTTTGGCGCTCGTCGCTAAATACTGGGGTGGCTGGAAGCGCGGTGGCTACCGGGCCAGCGTGGCGCCGGAGCCGGCGCCGACAGGTCCCGTCTACAGGCACGTCGACTGGCCGACGCCGACCCCGTCGCTGGTCTCGGTCGCCTTCCACGGACCGCGGTTTTCCGACACCGCCAAGGACCAGGCGGCCTTGTCGCTGTTGCTTTCGCTGTCGTTCGGCCCGACCTCGCCGCTCTACAAGCGCCTGGTCCAGGACGAGCAGCTCGTCGATGCCATGTCCGAGTCGGTGCCCCAGCGGGTCGATCCCAACCTGGCCGCGATCGCCACCCGGGTGAAGAAGCCGGGCGACGTCGTCGCCGTGCGCGACGCGATCCTGCAGACGGTGGCCCGCCTGCGCAGCGATCCGGTCAGCGCCAAGGCGTTGGCCGACGCCAAGTCAGCGGAAAGGTACGGCTTGATCCAAAGTCTCGAGAGCACCGAGGAGATCGCCGACAACATCGTCGCGTACGCCCACTTCGGGCGCTCGTACGACACCCTCAATCGCTACTACCGCGTCGTCGATTCGCTGACGCCGGACGATCTGAGCGCCGCCGCGCGCCGCTATCTCGTCGACGACGGCATGGTGGTCACGACGCTGTCGAACGAACCGATGCCGCCGGCGATGGCCGCGCTGCCGACGCTTGCGAGCCTCGCCCCGCGCAGCGCGGCGGCGCCCCTCGGCATGCTGGTCCAGCGCTCGGCCTTGCCGCAGATCCGCTTCAAGCTCGTGTTCGATGCCGGCTCGGCCTACGACCCGCCGGGCAAGGAAGGCCTGGCTGCGTTGACTGCGTCGATGCTGGCAAGCGCCGGTTCGACCGAGCGCAGCAGCAGCGAAGTGAAGCAGGCGATGTTTCCGCTGGCCGGCCGCTTCGCCGCCCAGGTCGACAAGGAGATGACGACCTTCACCGGCTCCGTGCACCAGGACCGCTGGACCGAGTTCGTCGATATCGCCATGCCGTTGCTGCTGTCGCCGGGCTTTCGCGACGACGACTTCAAGCGGCTGCGCGACAGCCAGGCCAACGCGCTGCGCGTCGATCTGAAGAACAACAACGAAGAGGAGCTGGCCAAGGAACGCCTGCAGGCGAACGTCTATGCGGGGACGCCGTACGGCCACCCGGTTCTCGGCTCCGAGAAATCGATCGCCTCGCTCACCCTCGACGACGTCAGGTCGTTCGCTCGACGTGCCTACACGCAGGGCGCGCTGCACGTCGGCATCGCCGGCGCCGTCACCGAGGCCATGACCGCGTCGCTGCAGCGCGCCCTCGCCGGTCTACCCGCCGGGCCGGGCCTGCCGGCCTCAGGCATTCCGGTGGGCCACGTGGCCGACGGGCTCGCCGTGGAGATCGTCGAGAAAGACACCCGTTCGACGGCGATCTCGTTCGGCGCACCCATCGCCGTGACGCGCTCGAGCCCCGACTTCGCGGCCCTGACGGTGGCGCGGTCGTGGCTCGGCGAGCACCGCAACAGCAACTCGCTTCTGTACCAGCGCATCCGCGAGGCGCGCGGCATGAACTACGGCGACTACGCCTACATCGAGGCCTTCCCGCGCGGCGGCAACCTCACGTATCCGCCGCCGAACGTCAGCCGCAAGGCGCAGCTGTTCGAGGTCTGGATCCGTCCCGTGACGACGCCCGAGAACGCCCACCTGGCGCTGCGCATCGCCTTGACGGAGATCGACAAGCTGGTCACCGACGGCATGACCGCCGAACAGTTCGAGTCGACCCGCGAGTTCCTGATGAAGTACGTGTTCCTCATGACGTCGACGCAGGACGAGCAGCTCGGCTACGGCCTCGATTCGCAGTGGTATGGCACGCCGGAGTACACGGCGACGATGCGGACGGCTCTGTCGCGTCTCAGCCTGGCCGACGTCAACGCGGCGATCCGCCGCCACTTCTCGGGCAAGAACCTCTCGGTCGTCATCGTCACCAAGGATGGCGCGGCCATGAAGGCCAGGCTCGTCGCCGATACCTTCTCGGGCATCAAGTACGACGGCGACCAGCCGGCGGAGCTGCTCCGCGAAGACCAGGCGATCGGCGCGCGCAAGCTCGGGATCCGGCCGCAGGCCGTCACGGTAACTCCGCTCGCGAAGGTTTTTTCGGAGTGATCGCGCCGATCCGCCGCGCCACTTTTCCCCTGCCTTGAACCTGGAGTCCTCGCCCATGTCCCGCGTCATCAATTTCAGCGCCGGTCCTGCAGTCCTGCCCGAGGCGGTGCTCCGGCAGGCCGCCAGCGAGATGCTCGACTGGCGCGGCAGCGGCATGTCGGTGATGGAGATGAGCCACCGCGGCAAGGAGTTCATCGCCATTCACGCAGAAGCCGAAGCGCTGCTGCGCGAGCTGCTGGCGATCCCGGCGAACTACAAGGTGCTCTTCATGCAGGGCGGCGCCATCGGCGAGAACGCGATCGTGCCGATGAACATGCTGCGCGGCAAGGCAAGTGCCGACTACATCCACACTGGCGAGTGGTCGAAAAAGTCGATCGCCGAGGCCAGGAAGTATGCGAAGGTGAACGTCGCCGCAAGCGGCGAAGCGAGCCGCTTCACGAGCATCCCGCCGCGCGAGAGCTGGCAGCTCGATGCCGATGCCGCCTACGTGCACATCTGCGCCAACGAGACGATCGGCGGCGTCGAGTACCACTTCACGCCCGACACCGGCAGCGTGCCGCTGGTGGCGGACATGTCGAGCAACATCCTGTCGCGCCCGGTCGACGTCGCGAAGTACGGACTGATCTACGGCGGCGCGCAGAAGAACATCGGCCCCGCCGGCCTGACGATCGTCATCGTCCGCGACGACCTGATCGGCCAGGCGCATCCGTTCACGCCCTCGGCCTTCGACTACAAGCAGCAGGCGGACAACGATTCGATGCTGAACACGCCGCCGACCTACGCGATCTACATCGCCGGGCTGGTCTTCCACTGGATCAAGGCGCGTGGCGGCCTGGCCGCGATGGCCGAGCACAACCGGGTCAAGGCGGCGGTCCTCTACGACTACCTCGATCGGAGCACGCTCTACAGCAACCCCGTGGCACACGCCGATCGCTCGCTGATGAACGTGCCGTTCAAGCTGCGGAACGAGGCCCTCGACGACGCCTTCCTCAAGGGCGCGCAGGCGCGCGGCATGGTGCAGCTGAAGGGCCACCGCTCGGTCGGCGGCATGCGCGCCTCGATCTACAACGCGATGCCGGTCGAGAGCGTGCAGGCGCTGGTCGACTACATGAAGGTGTTCGAGGCCGAACATGGCTGAGCGGCTCGGCGTGCTGGTGATCAACCAGATCTCGGCGTCCGGACTGGCGCGGCTGCCCGCCGAAACCTACCGTGTCGGCAAGGACGTGACCGACCCGGTCGCGATCCTGGTCCGCTCGGCCGATCTGCACGGCATGGCCATTCCGGCCAGCGTGCGCGCGATCGGCCGCGCCGGCGCCGGCACCAACAACATTCCGGTCGAGGCGATGAGCGAACGCGGCGTGCCGGTGTTCAACGCGCCCGGCGGCAACGCCAACGCGGTCAAGGAGCTGGTGCTCGCCGGCATGCTGATGGCGGCGCGCCAGATCGCGCCGGCCCTGCGCTTCGTCGGCGCGCTCGGCACGGCGATGCCCGACCTCGACAAGGCGGTCGAGCAGGGCAAGAAGGCTTTCGCCGGCTACGAGCTGGCAGGCAGGACGCTGGGCGTCATCGGCCTCGGCAAGATCGGCTGCCTGGTTGCCGATGCGGCGATCAAGCTCGGCATGAACGTGCTCGGCTTCGACCCCGAAATCACGGTCGACGCGGCGTGGAGCCTGCCCTCGCAGGTGCGGCGCGCGGCGAGCGTCGACGACGTGCTCAGGCAGGCCCACTTCGTCACCCTGCACGTGCCGCTGCTCGAGGCGACCCGCCATCTGGTCAACGACGTCAACATCGGCCTGATGCGGCCCGGCGCGGTGCTGCTCAACTTCAGCCGCGACGGCGTCGTCAGCGACGCTGCCGTGCTCGCGGCGCTGGCAGCCGACCGGCTCGGCCAGTACGTCTGCGACTTCCCGAGCGCGACCTTGCTCGGCCAGGCACGCGTCGTCGCCTTGCCGCACCTGGGCGCGTCGACCAGCGAAGCCGAGGAGAACTGCGCGGTGATGGTGGTCGATCAGCTGCGCGACTATCTCGAGCACGGCAACCTGCGCAACGCGGTGAACTTCCCGCAGGTGGGCATGGCCCGCGAATCGGCGTACCGGATGGCGATTGCCAACGCCAACGTGCCGAACATGCTGGGCCAGATCTCGACCGCGATGGCGCGGGCCGGCTTGAACATCCACAACATGGTCAACAAGTCGCGCGGTGGCATGGCCTATACCCTGGTCGACGTCGACAGCCCGGTGCTGCCCGACGTGCAAGCCGGCATTGCCGGAATCGCCGGGGTCCTGGCCGTGCGCTACCTGCCGGCGCCTTGATCGGCGCAGGATGCCCGACATGCCTTCGCGTGACGACCTCGACCGATGAGCGCGCTGAGCCTCGAAGGCGTCAGCAAGCTCTGGGGCACGGCCAGGGCCGTCGACCGCATCTCCTTCGCCACCGCCACCGGCAAGCTGGTTGTCCTGCTCGGGCCCTCCGGCTGCGGCAAGTCGACGACGTTGCGCTTGATCGCCGGTCTCGACACGCCTTCGGAAGGGCGGATCCTGATCGACGATCGCGACGTCACCGGCATCGAACCGGCGGGACGCCGCATCTCGATGGTGTTCCAGTCGTACGCGCTGTTTCCGCACCTGAGCGTGCGCGAAAACATCCTGTTCGGCGTCAAGGTGCGCGGTGAGCCGGCGGCAGGTCACGCCTCCCGCCTCGGACGCGTGGCCGATCTGCTCGGCTTGAGCACGCTGCTCGACCGCAAGCCCTCGCAGCTCTCCGGCGGCCAGCAGCAGCGGGTGGCGCTCGGCCGGGCCATCATCGCCGAGACCAAGCTCTGCCTGATGGACGAGCCGCTCTCCAACCTCGACGCGCAACTGCGCCAGGAGATGCGCCGCGAGATTCGCACGCTGCAGCAAAAACTCGGCATGACGATGGTCTACGTGACGCACGACCAGACCGAGGCGATGAGCATGGCCGATCAGGTCGTGCTGCTGAACGCCGGCCGCATCGAGCAGGACGCGCCGCCAGCCGAGCTGTATGCGCGGCCGGCTTCGCTGTTCGCGGCGCGCTTCATCGGCATGCCGCCGATGAACATCGTCGCCGCGCCCGGCCACCCCGATCTGAAGCTCGGCGTTCGCCCGGAGCATGTGCGGCTGGTCGCGAGCGGCGGTGTCGCCGCGGTCGTGCAGAGCGCCGAATATCTGGGCGCCGATACGGTCGTGACATGCACGACATCGGCCGATCCGGGCCAGGCCGGGACGCTGGCGGCGCGGCTTGCGGGCCGCCACGACCTCGCACCGGGTGCGCCGGTCCGGCTTGCCTGGTCGGCCACCGATGCCCACCACTTCGACGCGGCGACCGGCCGACGTCGCGACGACGTCGCTTCGCTTCTCGTTCCCGTTTCAGCATGACCGATCCACATTGGGAGACCCGCATGAGCAAGTCCGTGAGCAGAACCTTCCTGACTGCGTTGACAACCGTTGCCCTCGCGGCGGCCTTGCCGGCGACGGCGCAGAAGGTCACCGAGGTCAACTTCTACTACCCGGTGGCGGTTGGCGGTCCGGTCACCAAGACGATCGACCAGATGGCCGCCGACTTCGGCAAGGAGAACCCCGACATCAAGGTCAACCCGATCTACTCGGGCACCTACCAGGAGTCGATCGTCAAGGTGCTGACGGCGACCAAGAGCGGCAAGCCGCCGCAGCTCGCGGTGCTGCTCTCGACCGACATGTTCTCGCTCATCGACGAAGAGGCGATCGTGCCGATCGACGACGTCGCCAGGAGCGCCGACGATCGCAAGTGGCTCGACGGCTTCTACAAGGCCTTCATGCTCAACAGCCGCACCGGCGGCAAGACCTGGGGCGTCCCGTTCCAGCGCTCGACGATCGTCCTCTACTGGAACAAGGACGCCTTCAGGGAAGCCGGCCTCGACCCCGAGAAGGGCCCGGCGTCCTGGGAGCAGATGGTCGAGTTCGCGAAGAAGCTGACCAAGCACGACGCCAGCGGCAACGTCACGCAGTGGGGCGTGAAGATTCCCTCGTCGGGCTTTCCGTACTGGCTGTTCCAGGGCCTGACGACGCCGAACGACGCGGTCCTCATGAACGATGCCGGCACCGAGACCTACTTCGACAAGCCGGCCGTCATCGAGGCGCTGCAGTACTGGGTCGACCTCTCGGCCAGGCACAAGGTGATGCCGGCCGGCGTGATCGAGTGGGGCACGACGCCGAAGGACTTCTTCGAGAAGAAGGCGGCGATGATCTGGACCACCACCGGCAATCTCACCAACATTCGCGCCAACGCCGGCTTTCCGTTCGGCGTGGCGATGCTGCCGGCGAAGAAGCACTTCGGCAGCCCGACCGGCGGCGGCAATCTCTATCTGTTCGCGAAGAACACGCCGGCCGAGCAGCAGGCGTCGCTGAAGTTCATGAAGTGGCTCACTGCTCCGCAGCGTGCAGCGCAGTGGAGCATCGCAACTGGCTACGTGGCGGTGACGCCGGCGGCATGGGACACGCCGGAGATGAAGAAATACGCGCAGGACGTGCCGCAAGCCGTGGTCGCGCGCGACCAGCTGCAATATGCCGTCGCCGAGTTGTCGACCCACGACAACCAGCGCGTCACGACGGCGCTGAACAACGGCCTGCAGGCGGCGCTGACGGGCTCGAAGCCGGCGGCCGAGGCGATGCGGGACGCGCAGCGCGAAGCGGCGCGCCTTCTGAAGGACTACAAGCGCTGAGCGCTTGAACGGATTTCGCGCCCGCCTCACGCCGTGGCTGCTGCTGCTGCCGGCGCTGACCCTGCTCGTCGCCTTCACCCACTGGCCGGCGCTGGCGACGCTCTGGGACAGCGTCCTGTCGACGCCGAGGAAGGGCCGGCCGGCGCACTTCATCGGCCTCGACAACTACCGCGGCATGGTCGAGGACGAGGTCTTCTGGCACGCGCTCTGGAACAACGTCTTCTACGCAGTCGGCACGATCCCCCTCTCGATCGCCCTGGCCATCGCCATGGCGCTCTGGGTCAACAGCCGCATCGCCGGGCGCGGCGCCCTGCGCCTCGCCTACTTCACGCCGACTGTGCTGCCGATGATCGCGGTGGCCAACATCTGGCTCTTCTTCTACACGCCTCAGTACGGCCTGCTCGAGCAGATGACGCAGGCGCTGGGCCTGCCCAGCCACAACTGGCTCGGCGACAAGCGCACGGTGCTGGCGGCGGTGATCGTCGTCGCGGTCTGGAAGGAGGCGGGCTTCTTCATGATCTTCTATCTGGCCGCCCTGCAGCAGATCTCGCCTTCGCTGGCCGAAGCGGCCGCGCTCGAGGGCGCCTCGCGCGGCCAGTACTTCCGCCGTGTCCTGTTCCCGCTGCTGATGCCGACGACGCTGTTCGTCCTGATCAACGCGCTCATCAATTCCGTGCGCATGGTCGACCACATCTTCGTGATGACGCGCGGCGGCCCCGACAACGCCAGCACGCTGCTGCTCTACTACATCTACCAGGTCGGCTTCAGCTTCTGGGACACCGGCTATGCCGCCGCGCTCACCGTCATCGTGCTGCTCGCGCTCGGCATCGTCGCCTTCGTGCAACTCCGCTTTCTCGAGCGCCGCACCCACTACCAATGACGCTGCACCCGATCGGCGGCGGGCGAGCCTCTCCATGACGCCCAGCGGCACCGTTTTCCGCCCGGCGCCGGCGACGCGCCTGCTCGAAACCACTGCCGCCTGGCTGCTCGGCCTGCTCTGGCTGCTGCCGCTCGTCTACGCGGTATGGACGGCGTTCCATCCTTCGGCGTACTCGACCCGCTTCGAGATCGGCGCGCCGCTGACGCTGCAGAACTTCGTCAACGCCTGGAACGCAGCGCCGTTCGCGCGCTACTTCCTCAACACGACGCTGCTGGTGACGATGGTCGTGGTCGCGCAGCTGATCCTGGGCACGCTGGCCGCCTACGCGCTGGCGCGCTTCGAATTCCGCGGCCGCGATCTCGTCTTCGGCCTGATCCTGCTGCAGCTGATGGTGATGCCCGACGTGCTCATCGTCGAGAACTACCGGACCATGAACGGGCTCGGCCTGCGCGACACGATCCTGGCGATCGGCCTGCCGTACTTCGCCTCGGCCTTCGGCATCTTCCTGCTGCGCCAGACCTTCAAGACAGTGCCGAAGGAGCTCGACGATGCGGCGCGCGTCGAAGGGGCGAGCGCGCTGCAGGTGCTGCTCCGGGTCTATGTGCCGCTGGCCCGGCCGGTCTACCTGGCTTACGCGCTGGTCTCGGTGAGCTACCACTGGAACAACTTCCTTTGGCCGCTGATCGTCAGCAATTCGGTCGAGACCCGGCCACTGACGGTCGGACTGCAGGTCTTCTCGTCGACCGACCAGGGCGTCGACTGGTCGATCATCACCGCGGCGACGCTGATGACGTCGGCGCCACTGCTGGTCGGCTTCCTGCTGTTCCAGCGCCAGTTCGTCCAGTCGTTCATGCGCGCCGGAATTCGCTGACGGCACCGGGCACCATGAAACTCGTCACCTGGAACGTCCAGTGGTGCCGCGGCACCGACGGTCGGGTCGATCCGGCACGCATCGTCAGCGAAGCCCGCGCCTTCGCCGACTTCGACGTGCTTTGCCTGCAGGAGGTCGCGGCCAACTTTCCAGCCCTCGCGGGCAGCTCGGGCGAAGACCAGTTCAGGCTGCTCGCGGCGCTGTTGCCCGAGTACACGGCGGTCGAGGGCGTCGCGGTGGACACCGGCGCCGTCGACGGGAGCCGGCGTCGCTTCGGCAACATGATCCTGAGCCGCTATCCGGTGCTGCAGGCCACGCGCACACAGTTGCCATGGCCGAGCGATCCTGGAGTGCGCAGCATGCCACGGCTGCTGCTCGAGATCAGGGTCGAGTCACCGTTCGGGCCGCTGCGCATCATGACGACGCATCTCGAGTACTACTCGCAGGTGCAACGCGCGGCCCAGGTCGAGGCCCTCCGCACTCACCACGCCGAGGCCTGTCTGCATGCGCTCGGCGACACGGCCCAGCCCGGTTCGGTCGGTCCGTTCGAGGCGCAACCGCAGACCGTGTCGGCGATCCTGACCGGCGACTTCAACTTTCGCCCGAGCGACCCGCTCCACGCGCGTTTGACGTCCAGGTTCGCCGACGCGCGGATCCCGGCACTCGACGATGTCTGGAAGCAGCTGCATCCGGCGACCGCTCAGCCGCCGACAACCGGAGTTCACGATCGGGAGCAGTGGCCCGAGCCGTTCGCCTGCGATTTCATCTGTGCCAGCCGCGATCTGCGCGGCCGGCTGCACGGGGTCGCCGTCGATGCGGCAACGCGTGCCTCGGACCATCAGCCGATGATGGTCGAGCTCGGCTGATGCGGCCTCAGGACTGCGCGGTCTTGAAGTAGCGCGCTTCGAGTGCCTTGGCGTTGGTGAGGCGCAGCGTCACCAGCACCTTCTCGAGCCATGTGAGTTGCTGGATGTTGCCATTCGGCAGCGTCAGCACCTTGCCGAGAATCGGCTCGTCTTCGATCCGGGAGTCCTGATAGCCACGGGGTTGGATGGCGTCGCTCATGGTCGTCTCCTTGCAAGCGCTCGTCGCGAGCTGTCTTGCAATGTAACCGAACGTATGAGGGGCACGGCCCCGTGGCGCTGCCGTCGATCCGGAAAGGCAGACCGGCGGGCCACGCCGGGCTCGATCAGGGCACGACGTCGGCGTGAATGCCGTGGTGATGCGGTTCTCCTGCTGGGATTCAGACGAAGCGGTTCTGCAGCTCGCCGAGGCCGTCGATGTCGATCCGCACGACGTCGCCGGCCTGCAGCCAGCGCGGCGGCGTCATGCCCATGCCGACGCCGGCCGGCGTGCCGGTGGCGATCAGGTCGCCTGGATAGAGCGTGATGCCGCGCGAGATCGTCTCGATCAGGGTCGGGATGTCGAAGATCATGTTCTCGGTCGAGCCATCCTGGCGCAACTCGTCGTTGACCCAGCAGCGAACCCGCGTGTGCATGCCGTCGAGCGCGTCGGCGGTGACGATCCACGGGCCCATCGGGCAGAACGTGTCGAACGACTTGCCCAGATCCCATTGCTGATGCCGCATCTGCACGTCGCGCGCGGTCACGTCGTTGACGATGGTGTAGCCGAAGACATGCTCGAGCGCGTTGGCGCGGGCGATGTTCTTGCCGCCCCGGCCGATCACGACGGTGAGCTCGGCCTCGTAGTCGATTTGCTGCGAGACCTCGGCGCCGGGCAGCCGCACGTCGGCGCCCGGGCCGATCACGCACTCGGGCACCTTGGTGAAGACGATCGGCCACTCGTCGGCCTTCGCCGGATTGGTCTTGAACACCGATTGCGCCAGCTCCTTGGCGTGCGCCTGGTAGTTGCGGCCGACGCACCAGAGGTTGCGCAGCGGCAGCGGCAGCGGCGCCTCGAGCCGGACCGAATCGATGCCGATCGCCTGGCCGTCGGTCGGCGGCATCGCGCCGCCGGCGGCCAGCGACTGCAGCAGCGGCAAGAGGCCGAGGCGGGCGCTGGCGGCATCGAAGGCGAACGCTTGCACGGAACGGCCATCGCCGGCGACGACACCGATGCGACGTTGGCCACCGCTCTGAAACGTTGCGAGCTTCATGTGGAACAGGTCCTTGACACAGCCGAAAATGGATGAGATCGGCCGGCCCGCGGCAGCGTCGCGGGGGCCCGGCCGACCACTCTACCCCGAGTCCCTCTGCCTGGCTCGCTGAACGGCAATCGGCTAGCCTGCGCCTCTTGCCACGAGTCCGGAGCAATGCATTTGCAAAGCGTCGCCATACCGATCGATGCCGACTTCGGACTGATCGCCGACCTGATCAGGACGCATGCGCGGCGCGACCCGGATCACCTCGCGCTCGTCGATGCGACCCAGGCGCTCAGCTACCGCGAGCTCGATACCCTGATGGACCGCGTCGCTGCCAGCTTGCAGCGCGACGGCGTGCAGCCGCGCCAATCGATCGCGATCTGCGCCGGCGCGTCGGTGTTCTATGCGGCGGTCTTTCTCGGCGCCTTGCGCGCCGGCGTCGTCGTCGCGCCCTTGGCGCCGAGCGAGACCGCGCGAAGCCTGGCGGCGATGCTGAGCGATTCGGCCGCGAGGCTGCTGTTCATCGATGCCGCGGTCGCCGGGAGCCTCGGTCCGGATGCGGGGCCCGGCGTGCCGCGCATCGGTCTCGACAGCGACGCGGCCGAGACCTCGCTGAGTGCATGGCTCGTGCCGGCCGCGACCGCGCCGGAGTCGGTCGCGCCGGGCCCAGACTGGGCGTTCAACATCATCTATTCGTCGGGCACGACCGGCGTCCCCAAGGGCATCGTCCAGCCGCACTCGATGCGCTGGGCGCAGATCTGCCGCGGCGGCCCTGCCTACGGCTACGGCCCCGGCAGCGTCACGCTGCTGGCGACGCCGCTCTACTCGAACACGACGCTGGTCGTGTTCCTGCCGACGCTGGCCTGGGGCGGCACGGCGGTGCTGATGACCAGGTTCAATGCCGCCGAGTACCTGCGACTGGCGGAGCGGCATCGCGCCACCCACACCATGCTGGTTCCGGTGCAGTACCAGCGCCTGATGGCGCTGCCTGAGTTCGACCGGTTCGATCTGTCGTCGTTCCGGCTGAAGTTCTGCACCAGCGCGCCGTTCGCGGCGGCGCTGAAGGCCGACGTGCTGGCGCGCTGGCCCGGCGGCCTGGTCGAGTTCTACGGCATGACCGAAGGCGGCGGCAGCTGCGCGCTGGTCGCCCACGAGCATCCGGACAAGCTGCACACCGTCGGCAAGCCGATGGAAGGCCACGACGTCCGCCTGATCGACGACGCCGGCAGGGAGGTCGCGCCCGGCGAGATGGGCGAGGTGGTCGGCCGCTCCGCGACGATGATGACCGGCTACCACGGCCAGCCCGCCAAGACGCGCGAGGCAGAGTGGTTCAGCCCCGAAGGCGAGCGCTTCATCCGCACCGGCGACGTCGGCCGCTTCGACGACGTTGGCTTCCTGACGCTGCTCGACCGGAAGAAGGACATGGTCATCAGCGGCGGCTTCAACATCTACCCGAGCGACCTCGAGAGCGTGCTGCGCGAGCACCCGGCCGTGGCCGACGCGGCTGTGGTCGGCGTGCCGTCCGAGCGCTGGGGCGAGACGCCGGTCGCCTTCGTCGTGCCGGCCGGGACCGTGCGAAATGGGACCGTGCCAGACGCGACCGTGCCGACCGCGGCCGAGCTGCTCGACTGGTTCAACGCGCGGATCGGCAAGACGCAGCGTCTGGCCGACCTCCGCTACATCGGCGACTTGCCACGCAGCGCCATCGGCAAGGTGCTGAAGCGGCAACTGCGCGACGACTACACCCGTCGGGACACCGACAAGGCGGCGTCCTAGCGGATCGCTACTTCGCCGGTTGGAACCGCGGATCGCCGAACTGCCAGAGCATGAAGCTCCACATGTCGGCGTACTGCTCCTGCCGCTGCGACTTGGTGCTGCCGATGCCGTGGCCGCCGGCGTAGTCGAGCCGCATCAGCACCGGCTTGCCTGAGGCGGTCGCGGCCTGCAGTCGCGCCGCCATCTTTAGCGTCTCCCACGGCGGAACCCGCGGATCGTTGATGCCGTGGATCAGCAGCGTCGCCGGGTACTTGACGCCGTCCTGGACGTGGCTGAGCGCGTCCATCTCGAGCAGGGCCGCAAACTGCGCCTCGTCCTTGACGGTGCCGAATTCCGGGATGTTCGGCACGCCGTTGGCCGAGGTCTCGGCCCGCAACGCGTTGAGCACGCCGACCTCGGGGACCGCCACCGCGAACAGATCGGGCCGTGCCGTCATTGCCCGACCGATCAGGATGCCGCCGGCGCTGCCGCCGTGGATCGCCAGCTTCGGCGTCGACGTGTAGCCTTCCTTGATCAGGTACTCGGCACAGGCGATGAAGTCGTTCCACGTGTTGGGCTTGGTCGCGAGCTTGCCGGCCAGATGCCAGTCCTCGCCGTAGGCGCCACCGCCGCGCACGTGGCACACCGCGCGGATGCCACCCAGCTCGTACCAGGCGAGAAAGCGCGGAACGTAGACCGGATCCTCGGTGACCCCGTAGGACCCGTAGCCGTAGAGCCAGGTCGGGTTGCTGCCATCGAGCTTGATGTTCTTCGGATAGACGATCGAGAGCGGCACCTCCACGCCGTCGCTGGCCTTGACCAGCACTTCCTTGGCGACGATGCTGTTGGGCGCTCCATAAGGGCCGATCGTCTGCAACGCGGTGTCGACAAAACGGTTGGCCTTGGTGTCGAGCACGTAGTAGCCGAAGTCGCGCGTCCACGAGCCGATCGAAAGCACGACGCCGGACACCCGCGCATCGGCGCTGGCGATCTCGACCGAGCCTTCGCGTGGCAAGGCCAACAGCTCGGGCTTCGCGCCCGGGGTGTAGGCAAGACGATGGAGCTTGCCGACAGTGCCTTCCCGGCTGACGATGTAGAGGCCGTCCTTCGCCGCTTGAATGTCGACCACCACGTCCTGGCTCGGCGCGACCACGACCTCGGCGTGCGCCAGGTCGGGATGGGCGGCGCTGGTCTTCAGAACCTTGAAGCGCGATGCGCCGTGATGCGACAGCAGGTAGAGATCGTCGCCATGAACCGCGAAGCCGGTGACGTCGTCGCTGCGGTCGAACGCCTTCTGCCAGTGCGGCGAGGGCGCCGCCATCTCTGCCACCGGCGCCAGGTAGGCGGTCAATTCGTTCTGCACGCCGTTGCCCGGAATGGCGACGGCGTAGGCGGTGCCGACGATCGGCGCGACGCTCGGGAATTCGGTCGGACCGATGGCGATGACGCTCGAGTTGCCGGCCTCGAGCACCGGCCGGTCGGCTCGATTGCCCTTCATGGCGTGGAAGTACGCGGTCTGGCGCTGGTACTTCTCGGTCTCCGGCACGCCCTTGCCGAGCAGGCGCTGGCGCCAGTAGAAGAAGCCGCTGTCGTCGGGCATCCAGTTGGCGCCGCTGTAATGCGCCCGGTCGATCGGCTCGACCAGCTCCTTGAGCGTCCGGACCTCGAGGACGTGGATCGAGGCTTCCTCGGAGCCGCCCTCCGACATGCCATAGGCGAGGTACCTGCCGCTCGGCGAGGGCGAGTAGAACGTCACCGCGTGCGGCGAGCCGCTGGCCTTGGTCAGCGCGTCGGGGTCGATCAGCAGCCGCTCCTTGCCCTTCAGTCCAGGCCGGACGTAGACCTTGTACTGGTCGTCGCTGGCACCGCGCTTCTCGTAGAAGTAGAGCTCGTTCGGCAGCCGTCGAACAGTCGTGACGCGGGCCTGCACCGACGCCTCGAGCTCGGCGATCCGCCTCAGCAGGCCGGCCCGCGCCGGGATCGCGTCGAGGACGCTGCGGGCGTAGTCGCTCTGTGCCTTCGCCCATTGCTGGACCTCGGGCGAGGAGAGGTCCTCCATGTAGCGATAGGGATCGCTGACGGTGCGTCCGAAGTAGGTGTCGGTGACGGGCTTTTGCGCGGCCACCGGCGGGGCAGCGGCCGCGGCCATCGCTGCCAGGCCGAATGCCAAGGCCGAGACGCGGCCGGCGAATGAGGAAAGGGTCATGTCTGTCGGCGATTGGAAAAAAGGTTCCGAGTATGTGGTCAGCGAGCAGCCGACAAAAGCCGGCGCCCCCGAAGCACGACGTTGTCGACCGTGAAGCCGTACTTGTCGAGGAGGCCCTCGGCCGGCGCCGAGGCACCGAAGCGGTCGACGGACAGGACATCGCCGCGATCGCCGACGTAGCGCTCCCAGCCCTGCGACACGCCGAGCTCGACCGCCAGGCGCGCGTGCACGTCCGGCGGCAGCACCTCGTCGCGACAGCTTTGTGGCTGCGACTCGAACAGGTCCCAGCTCGGCATCGAGACGCAGCGCACGGCGATGCCCTCGCCGCGCAGCCGCTCGGCCGCGGCGACGATGAGCCCCACCTCGGAGCCGCTGGCGATCAGGATCAGGCGCGCTGCCCCGACCGGCGGATCGCTGAGGACGCAGGCGCCGCGGCGGAGTCCCTCGGCGCTGGCGAAGGTCGAGCGGTCGAGCGTGGCGACGTCCTGGCGCGTCAACGCCAGCAGCACCGGCCGATCGCGCGTCTCGATCGCCACGCGCCAGGCCACCGCGGTCTCGTTGGCATCGCCGGGCCGGATCACGGTGAGCTTCGGGATCGCGTGCAGGCTCGCCAGCTGCTCGATCGAGTGATGCGTCGGCCCGTCCTCGCCGAGCGCCAGGCTGTCGTGCGTGAAGACGTGGATGACGTGCAGTCCCATCAGCGCGGCGAGGCGAATCGGCGGCCGCATGTAGTCGGAAAAGATCAGGAAGGTCGAGCCGTAGCCGATGCGTCTGGGCGATGCCGAGCGCGGCGAATCGCTTGTCGCAGGTGGCAGTGCTCTCGTCCATCGCGAGCAGGCCGCGATCGCCGGCGACGAGCGCCCGTGCCGTGTCAATGAGGGAGTGCGGATCCATCGCTGGCCTTTCGTGTCGAGTCGGCCCAGGTCCAGTCGCGGATCTCCGGCAGGTCCTGGCCGTGCTGGCGGATGTAGCGCCGATGCTCGCCCAGCTTTGCCGTGAGCAGTCGCTTCAGCGCCTGGCCGCGCTCGCCGGTCTGCGGCAGCCGGTCGATCGCCGACATGACGAGATGAAACCGGTCGAGGTCGTTCAGCACCGTCATGTCGAAGGCGGTGGTGATGGTGCCTTCTTCCTTGTAGCCGCGGACGTGGATGTTGCCGTGGTTGGTGCGCCGGTAGGTCAGCTTGTGGATGAGGGACGGGTAGCCGTGGAAGGCGAAGACGACGGGCTTGTCGGTGCTGAAGAGGGCGTCGAAATCGGCGTCGGCCAGGCCGTGCGGATGCTCCCTCTGCGGTTGCAGCTTCATCAGGTCGACGACGTTGACGACGCGCACCCGCAGCTCGGGCAGATGGTCGCGCAGGATCGACACCGCGGCCAGCGTCTCGAGGGTCGGCACGTCGCCGCAGCAGGCCATGACCAGGTCGGGCGACAGGTTCGGATCGGCGCTGGCCCAGTCCCAGATGCCGATGCCCTGCGCGCAGTGCGCCGCGGCCGCATCGATCGCCAGCCACTGCGGCGCCGGGTGCTTGCCGGCGACGACGACGTTGACGTAGTGCCGGCTGCGCAGGCAATGGTCCATCACCGAGAGCAGGCAGTTCGCATCGGGCGGCAGGTAGACGCGCACGACCTCGGCCTTCTTGTTGACGACGTGGTCGATGAAGCCCGGGTCCTGGTGCGTAAAGCCGTTGTGGTCCTGGCGCCAGACGTGCGAGGCCAGCAGGTAGTTCAGCGACGCTAGTCTGCGCCGCCACGGAATGTGCGATGTCACCTTCAGCCACTTGGCGTGCTGGTTGAACATCGAGTCGACGATGTGGATGAAGGCCTCGTAGCACGAGAACAGCCCGTGCCGGCCGGTGAGCAGGTAGCCCTCGAGCCACCCCTGGCAGGTGTGCTCCGACAGGATCTCCATCACCCGGCCGTCCCTCGCCAGGTGCTCGTCGATCGGCAGCACCTCGGCCTCCCACGCCTTGGCGGTCACCTCGTAGACGGCGTCGAGCCGGTTGGACGCGGTCTCGTCGGGGCCGACCAGGCGGAAGCGGTCGCGGTTGGCGGCCATGACGTCGCGCAGCCAGGTGCCGAGGACGCGGGTGGCCTCGGAGATCGTGGCCCCCGGTGTCGCCACCTCGACGGCGTAGGGGTCGAGGCCGGGCAGGTCGAGGCTGCGGAGCAGCTCGCCGCCGTTGCTGTGGGGGGAGCTGCCCATCCGCTTGGGCCCTGACGGGGCCAGGGCGATCGTCTCGGGTCGGGGCGCGCCCCGGTCGTCGAAGAGCTCCTCGGGCCGGTAGCTGCGCATCCACTCCTCGAGGGCGGCGAGGTGGCCGGCATCGGTGCGCACGTTGCTGAGCGGCACCTGGTGGGCCCGCCACGTCCCCTCGACCTGCGCGCCGTCCACCACCGCCGGCCCGGTCCACCCCTTCGGGGTGCGCAGCAC
>JALYXU010000132.1 GCA_030946925.1 Pseudomonadota bacterium | reverse complement strand
GCCGTGTTGCGCTCGACGATCGGCGTCGCCGCCCGGTACTGATAGGTCGCCGGCAAGTGCGAGTCGCGCGGGTATCCGGCGGCGTCGAGGTATGAGTTCCACACCTCGGCCGAGAGGCCGCGCAAGGTCTGCGACCCGATCATCAGGGTGGGCGCCTCGCGCGCGCCGGACAGCTTCTCGAGCGCGTCGCTGTCTTCGACGGTGAGGACCATCCGTTCGCTGAATGGAATGCCGCGCTGCTTCAGCAGCGAGCGCGCCGCGACGCAAGGCTCGCATGCGGCCGTCGTGACGTAGAGCGTGACTGGAAATTTCGTGGCTGATTGACGCAGCTCGAAGGGAAGCTCGGAATCGACCGAGGTCCCGGCGGCGGCGCGGGCACCGAGCGGCACCACTCTGCCTTCGCTCACGCCCGGTTCGCGATCGGTGTAGGTGACCTTGCCGTCTGAGCCGATCACCTTGTACTGAGCCTGGCTCGGCAGCGCAGCGACGCTGCAGGCGCCGGCCGCCACGAGGGCCGGCAGCCAACGGGCGATGCGATGTGGAGCGGCAGAAGTCATCGGATTTCCGTGGTGCGAGCGAACGATGAATCTAACCGAGCCGCGGCGCGCGTTCAAGCCTCGATCGGTTACTAAATTCACGGCTTCAGCCGGCGCGCCCGCCCTTCCGCTCCGCCGACTCGACGGTGTTGGCGAGCAGCATGGCGATCGTCATCGGCCCGACGCCGCCAGGCACCGGCGTGATCGTCGACGCGACCTCGGCGACGCTGTCGAAGTCGACGTCCCCGCACAGCTTGCCGGCACCGGGCTCGCCGTCGCCGATGCGGTTCATGCCGACGTCGATGACGACAGCGCCCGGCTTGACCATCGCCGCAGTCAACGTGCCGCGCTTGCCGACGGCCACGACGACGACGTCGGCCTGGCGCGTGTGCACGGCGAGATCCGCGGTGCGGCTATGACAGACGGTCACGGTGGCGTCGGCTTGCAGCAGCAGCAAGGCCATCGGCTTGCCGACGCTGTTGCTGCGGCCGATCACCACCGCGTGCTTGCCACGCAAGTCGATGCCGGTGCTCTCGATCAGCTTCATGCAGCCGGCCGGCGTGCAGGGACGAAAGCCCGGCAGGCCGGCGAGCAGGCGGCCGGCGCTTTCGACCGAATAGCCATCGACGTCCTTGTCGACGGCAATCGCCTCGATCACGCGCGCCGGATCGATGTGCCTGGGCAACGGCAGTTGCACCAGGATGCCGTGGACCCGTGGATCGGCGTTGAGCGCAGCGATGCGCGCCAGCAGCGCGGGCTCGGTCAGGGTCGCGTCGTGACGCTCGAGAACCGAGTCGATACCGGTCTCGGCGCAGGCCTTGATCTTGTTGCGGACGTAGATCTCGCTGGCGGCGTCGTCGCCGACCAGGATCACGGCGAGACCGGGACGGCGGCCGGCCTCGGTGAGTGCGGCGGCACGGACCGCCAGGGCCGCACGAAGGGCCCGGGCGATGCCGGTGCCGTCGATGCGGCGTGCGGTCAAACCTTCGACGGCGCGCCGAGCGCGATCTTGAGCAGGTCGGCGACCGTGTTCGCGTTCAGCTTTTCCATGATGTTGGCGCGATGCGCCTCGACCGTCTTGATGCTGATGCCGAGGTCGTCGGCGATCTGCTTGTTCAGCCGCCCGGCGACGATCCGCTCGAGCACCTGTGCCTCGCGCGTGGTCAGGCGCGACAGCAAGGCGTCGCGGCTGGCCGCCTCCTGATGCCTGGAAAAGTCGACCCGGGCCCGGTCGAGCATCTTCTCGACCAGCGACACCAGCTCGTCTTCCTTGAACGGTTTCTCGATGAAGTCTTCGGCGCCCTTTTTCATCGTCGTCACGGCCATCGGCACGTCGCCGTGGCCGGTGATGAAAGTGACCGGCAAGGGCGAGCGCCGCTCGAGCAGCTTGTCCTGCAACTCGAGGCCGCTCATGCCCTCCATCCGGATGTCGGCGATCAGGCAGGCAACCTCGCGCGGGTCGAATCTCGAGAGGAACGACTCGGCCGAGTCGAAGCACTTGACCCGGTAGTCCTTGCCCTCGAGCAGCCACTGGAGCGAATCGCGGACGGCCTCGTCGTCGTCGACGACGTAGACGGTGCCCTTTTTGGGAATGAGGCTCATCAGGTGACCTTGATGCTGTGGCTGGCGAGGTTCGGCTCGGCAGCGGCCCTGCGGCTCATGCCGACAGCGCGGCGGGAGCTTGAATTCGGGCGGATTCGACCGGCAGCGTGAATGAAAAACGGCAGCCGGCGGGCGTCTCGCCATTGTAGAGGTTGACCGCCTTGATCCTGCCGCGATGGCTCTCGATGATGGTTCGGCAGAGGCTGAGGCCGATGCCGAGGCCGTCGACCTTGGTCGAGAAGAAAGCTTCGTAGAGACGGGCGATGACCTCGTCTTTCAGGCCCGGCCCCTTGTCGCTGACCGTGAACTCGATGACGTCGCCCTCTTCGACGGTGTGCCGAGGCACGACGCGCAGTTCGATCTTCCGCCGGGCGGTCGGCAGCTTGGCGTTGTCGATCGCCTCGGCCGCGTTCTTCAGCAGGTTGAGGACGACCTGCTCGATCAGGATCGGATCGACCATCAGCGGCGGCAACCGCTGCGCGATGTAGGTCTGGATCGACACGTTGCGCCGCCGCAGCTCGATCCCGGCGAGGTCGACGGCGTCTTCGACGATCGTCTGCGCCGAGGCCTTTTGCCGCTGCGGCTCGCTTCGCTTCACGAAGGCGCGGATGCGGTGGATGATCTGGCCGGCGCGCTCGGCCTGGCGCGAGGTCTTCTGCAGCGCCGCGATCAGATCGCTCTTGTCGATGGCGTTGTTCTCGACCCGGGTCACCATGCCGTTGCAGTAGTTCGTGATCGCGGTCAGGGGCTGGTTCAGCTCGTGCGCCACCGACGACGCCATCTCGCCCATCGTCATCAGGCGGCTCGTGACCTGGGCCCGCTCGGCCTGGTGCGCCGCCACCGACTCGGCGTTGCGCCGCTCCGAAATGTCGGTCGCGATCAGCATCTGCGCCAGCCGTCCGTCGGTCCACTGCAGGTAACGGGCCCGCACGTCGAACCACTTGTCGAGCGTCTCGACGTAGACCTCGCGGGAATCGGACCCGGCTTCTGTGAGCTCCTGCGTCGGCAGGCCGCCGAGGCCGTCGACGGCATCGCCGAAGTCGCTGTCGAGCGGCATCGGCAGGGACGCGTCGCCACCGGACAGCCGCGCGTGTCCCTTGGCGTCGGCGCCGAACCAGAGCCGGTAGGAGCGATTGGCGAAGAGCAGCTCCGCCTCCTGCACCGAGAGCACCGAGACCGCGGTGTCGAGACCTTCGAGCACCGTCGTGAAGCGCTCGTGCGAAGCCGTCAGCTGGTCGCGGATGCGCTTGGCCTCGGTGATGTTGGTCATCGACGTCATCCAGCCGGTCTGCTGTCCCTTCGGATCGATCAGCGGCGACACGTACATGCGGGCGTCGAAGATCGAGCCGTCCTTGCGCATGGTCTTCACCTCGATGCCGCCGATCGGGCTGCGGCCCTGCAGCTCCTGCTCGAGCAGTCGCGCGTTCTCTTCGCGACGGTCGTGCGGCCAGTGCGGGAAGGGCGGCTGCTGGCCGATCAGCTCGGCTTCGGAGAAGCCCGTCATGGCGCAGAACGCCGGATTGACGTAGGTGATGCGGCCGGCCAGGTCCATCGCGCGCATGCCGGTGAGCATCGAGTTTTCCATGGCCCGCCGGAAGTTCATCTCCGAGATCAGGGCCGCCTGCATCTGCAGTCTGCGCCGCATGTGCCGCCACGTGCCGAGCAGCATCCAGACGGTCAGCACCGAGAGCGCCATCACCATCCAGAACAAGGTGTTGCCGATCAGCCCGATCGAGGTCCGATACCCTTGGCCGCGCAGGATCAGGCCGTTCTCCGCAGGCGAAACCGGAAGCTCGAAGACGATCGACGGGCGCTTGGCGCTTCCCGGCAAGGTCATGACGGTGCTGGCGAGGGAACGGCCACCATCGAGCAGGGAGATGGCGTGCCGCCGCGACACTTCGGCAGGCACGTAATAACGAAGCAGCCGCTCCACCGAATATTCGGCGATCAAGGCGCCCCTGAAGGCGCCGCGCTCGAGCAGCGGGATCTGGACCTGGAACACGGCATTGCCGAAGCTGTCGCTGAACGGACGCGAATAGACGGTCTGCCTCAGCAATCGGCCGTGCTGGAAAGTGAGCTCGGGCTGTGAAGCCGAGTTCGCCACCGGCAGGGACGCCGGCGTGTCGACGCCGCTGATCCCGGTCTCGGGCGGAAAGCTGGTTCCCGAAAAGCCGGCGATGACGACACGCGAAGCGTCGATCCAGATCAGGTTGGTGGTCTCGGGACGCTCGTTGATGAAGTTCGACGCCGCATCGAGAAAGCTGTCGCGATCGAGCGTGTGCAGCACGACCTCATGGGCCAGGCGCGTGAGCTCCTCGTGGTCTTCGATCAAATGCAGGCGCACCTGCTGCTGAGCGACTTCGGTGTCGCGGCGAACCGACTCCTGCTCGCGCTCGATTTCCTCATTGCGCAAATACCAGAAGGCCGCGACGATTGCAGCGAGAAAAAGCAGCACCGAGGCGAGCGGGCCCAGCGTTGCGAAGCGGTCCTGCCGGGCCGCGGACTGGCGCCGCCACCAGTGGCCGAACAAGCGCTCGACCCAGGTCGGGCTGGCGCGCGGGGCCGGCAGACGGGAGGCTTGTTGCACCCTTCGAATTATCGTGGCTCTGCCGGCGTGGCTCCTGGTGACCCTGGCCAACCTATCGAGCAGTCCCGCGCTTTCGTATCGAGAGAACCGGTGTCGTAATCCGAAACGAGAGGGCGCTGTGTCACACTTGCAATCGATCCAAAACAACGATTTCGGAGTGCGTATGGCAGCTCGTCCCGAGCCTCTTTTCAGCGGCGCGCAGAACGACGCCGATGCCCAGGAAACACGGGAGTGGCTCGATGCCCTCTCGGCCGTCATCGGTTCCGAGGGTGGCGAGCGGGCGCACTTCCTCCTTGAGCAGTTGATTGATCACGCGAGGCAGGCCGGCATCGATGTGCCGTTCTCGGCCAACACCGCCTACGTCAACACGATCCCGGCCGACCAGGAGGAGCGGACGCCCGGCAACATCGAGATCGAAGAGCGGCTGCGCGCCTACATGCGCTGGAATGCGATGGCGATGGTCGTCAAGGCGAATCGCTTGCACCCGGCCGACGGCGGCGACCTCGGCGGCCACATCTCGAGCTTCGCGTCGCTGGCGACGATGT
>JALYXU010000127.1 GCA_030946925.1 Pseudomonadota bacterium | reverse complement strand
GTCGGCGTCGATACCGCTCATCTTCTTCGTTAGATCGTCGGCAGCAGCCGGGTCAGCGCGGCGCTGGCGACCTCGCCGATGCGCGCCAGGAAGTCGGTGCCCATGTCGGCGCTGTAGCGCGTCGCGTCGGGCGAGGCGAGGACGAGCAGCCCGAAAGCGCCGCTGCGGCTCTCGTGATGCAGCGGGATCAGCGCCAGCGACGCCGCCTGTGTCGCGTCGCCGAGCCACTGCACCGCGCTGAAGCCGCTGTTGGCGCCGCAGTAAGGCACGCTCAGGCTGCTCGCGAACGACTTGATGTCGGCATCGACCTCGCGTGCGAAGCCGAGCGAGGCGAAGGCCTCGGCGCCGCCCCAGATGCGAAGCGCCGCCTGCGGAATCATGAACTCGTGCTGCAGCTCGCGCAGCAGCACGTCAGGAATGTCGGCGGCGTTGGCGGTGAGCATCAGCGCCCGGGTCCAGCGATGCAGCTTGTCGGCCAGTCGGACGTTGTCCTGGGCGTTTCGGATCATCTCGATCAACTGCCGCTCCAGGCCTTTGATCTTGTCGCGCAGCATCTCCATCTGCCGCTCCTGCAGCGAGACGGCGCGCTGGCCATGCGGGCTGGCGAGCTGGATCGTGCCGAGCAGCTCGGCATGACGCTCGAAGAAGCCGGGACTGGCGGCGAGGTAGTTGGCGATGTCGGCCTCGGTGATGCCTTGCACGCCCGAAGGCGCGCTCATGGACGGACTCGCTCGATGGGTTGGGTCACAGCTCGATTTCTCCTTCGAAAACGGTTTCAGCGGGGCCGGCCATGGTGATCGATGCGGCGCCACCCGGCCACTCGATTGTCAGCACGCCGCCACGCGTCTGCACCTCGACCTTGTTCGCCAGCAGGCCGAGTCGGATGCCGGCGGCCACCGCAGCGCAGGCACCGCTGCCGCACGACAGCGTCTCGCCGGCGCCGCGTTCGAAGACACGCAGGCGTAACCGGTCGCGAGCGACGATCTGCGCGAAGCCGGCGTTGACGCCGTCGGCGAAGCGCGGATGAGCATCGAGCAGCGGCCCCTGCCGGGCCACCGGCGCGGCGTCGACGTCGGGGACGAACTGCACCGCATGCGGATTGCCCATCGACAGCACGGCGACGTCGACCTGATCCCCATCGGCCAGGGGCAGCAGCCACAGCGAGCCGTCGACTCCGGGCTCGCGCGGCGTCAGGCCGCGATGGTCGAAAGGCACGCGCTCGGCGGCGAAGTCGGGCGGGCCCATGTCGACGGCCACCGAGCCATCGTCAGCGAGGCGCAGCTCGAGGGTGCGGTTGCGCGTCGCCACCGTCAGCGTCTGCTTGGCGCTCAAGCGGTGGTCGCGAACGAAGCGGACGAAGCAGCGGGCGCCGTTGCCGCACTGCTCGACCTCCTCGCCCGACATGCCGTTGAAGATGCGGTAGGCGAAGTCGACCTCGGGCGACGGCGCTGCCTCGACCAGCAGCACCTGATCGGCGCCGACACCGAAGCGCCGGTCGGCCAGACGCTGCACCTGGGCCGTGGTCAGGGCGAATGGCGTCTTCGTCGCGTCGACGACGACGAAGTCGTTGCCGGCACCATGCATCTTGGTGAAGCGCAGTCGCATCGGCCGATTATCCGGCGGCAGGTGCTGTCAATACAACGACGGCTCGCCCGGCGGCCGGGTCTTGAAGCGGCGATGGACCCACAGGTACTGCGCCGGATTGGCTCGGATCTCGGCCTCGATCCAGCGGTTCATGCGAGCCGCGTCGGCGACCGGGTCGTCGCTCGGAAAGTTGGGCCAGGGCGGCTCGTAACGGACGCGGTAGCCGCGGCCCCCGGGAAGCATCTCGGCAATCACGGGCTGCACGACCATGTCGAGCGCCTTGGCCAGGCGTGACGGCGCCAGCAGCGTCACCGCGGTGACACCGAAGAACGGCACGAAGGCGGCGTCGCGGGTGCCGAAATCCATGTCGGGCAGATTGAAGAAGCCGTCACCGCGGCGGATGGCGCGCAGCAGCGCCTTGCCGGCGTCGTCGCGCTCGAAGATCTCGGCATTGCCGAGGCGCAGCCGGCCGCGGCGCAGCGCCCGGTCGAGCACCGGATCGCTCTGCCGCTGGTAGATCGAGATGCCTTTTCTGTTCTGGAAGAGCAGCACCGAGGCCCCGGCGACGTCGAGGCCGATGAAGTGCGGCGCCAGCCACATCACGGCGCGCTCGCTGCGCTCGGCGAGATGGACGTCGCCCTCGACGCGGATCAGCCGCCGCAACCGCGCCGGCGACGCATACCAGAGCAGGCCGCGCTCGAGCAGGCTGCGCCCGAGCCAGCGGAAATGGGCGCGGGCCAGCTGCTCGCGCTCCGTCAGGCCGAGCTCGGGGAAGCAGAGCTCGAGGTTGCGCAAGGCGACGCGGCGACGCGACGCGACGAGGTACCAGGCGATCCGGCCGAAGCCGTTGCCGCAGGCTGCCTGCACGCCGAGCGGCAGCCAATGGAACAGCCAGAGCGCTGCGAGCAGCAGGCGGGCGCTCAAGCCGGCGACCCGGGCGGGCTCCCGCGAGCGGATGATGTTCGGCGGCGATGCCCGACGCCGCCGATGCGCCAGCGGACGGCAGCGGCCAGCCGCAGCGAGTGGGATGCGACAAGCGCCGGGCTGAGCGCGATGGCCATGGGGCGCGAATCTAGCGCACGGCGAGGGCATTTCGCCCGCCCTATAATTTCGGCGTCGCCGAGTTACTGAACAACTTGCGGGGCGACGTTAAAAGAATCCCGCTAAAGCGTTCGCCGCTCTCCAGAGCCCAGGCCGGCAACGCGATCTTCCGATCCTCGCGGGCCCGCGAAATCTGCACTGGAGCACAGCGTGTCGAACGACTTTCTCTTCACCTCCGAATCGGTCTCCGAAGGCCATCCCGACAAGGTCGCCGACCAGGTCTCCGACGCCATCCTCGACGCCATCTTCGCGCAGGACCCGCGCAGCCGCGTCGCCGCCGAGACCTTGTGCAACACCGGCCTGGTGGTCCTTGCCGGCGAGATCACGACGAACGCCCACGTCGACTACATCCAGGTGGCGCGCGACACCATCAAGCGCATCGGCTACGACAACACCGAGTACGGCATCGATTACAAGGGCTGTGCGGTGATGGTCTGCTACGACAAGCAGAGCAACGACATCGCGCAAGGCGTCGACCACGCGTCCGACGACCACCTCAACACCGGCGCCGGCGACCAGGGCCTGATGTTCGGCTATGCCTGCGACGAGACGCCCGACCTGATGCCGGCGCCGATCTACTACGCGCACCGCCTGGTCGAGCGGCAGGCGCAGCTTCGCAAGGACGGCCGCATGCCGTACCTGCGGCCCGACGCGAAGAGCCAGGTGACGATGCGCTACGTCGACGGCAAGCCGCACTCGATCGACACGGTCGTGCTGTCGAGCCAGCACGCGCCCGAGATGAGCGACGGCAAGCACATGAAGAAGGAGTTCGTCGAAGCGGTGATCGAGGAGATCATCAAGCCAGTGCTGCCGAAGGAATGGCTGAAGGAGACCAAGTACCTGATCAACCCGACCGGCCGCTTCGTCATCGGCGGCCCGCAGGGCGACTGCGGCCTGACGGGCAGGAAGATCATCGTCGACACCTACGGCGGCGCCTGCCCGCACGGCGGCGGGGCGTTCTCGGGCAAGGACCCGTCGAAGGTCGACCGCTCGGCCGCCTACGCGGCCCGCTACGTCGCCAAGAACATCGTCGCTGCCGGCATCGCCCGGCAGTGCCAGATCCAGGTCGCCTATGCGATCGGTGTCGCCAAGCCGATGAACATCACGGTCTATACCGAGGGCACGGGCAAGATCGACGACCACGAGATCGAGAAGCTCGTCCACGAGTTCTTCGACCTGCGGCCGAAAGGCATCATCCAGATGCTCGACCTGCTGCGGCCGATCTACGAGAAGACCGCCGCCTACGGCCACTTCGGCCGCGACGAGCCGGAGTTCACCTGGGAGCGGACCGACAAAGCCAACGCGCTGCGTGCAGCGGCCGGGCTGTAGCCTTCGTTCGCGTCGGGCGTTCGAGCTTTCGGTCAGTCATTCTCCGGTCAACCAACGCAGCGCTTGCTCAGCGCGGGTCAACGCCGCGGGCTCCACGGCGCCCAGCCGCTTGAGCAGGCGTCGGTTCGAAACCGCACGCACCTGGTCGATGAGAAGGTCTGTGGTTTGGCGTAGTCCGGTGCGGGCGTCGGCGGTCAAGCGCACGCGCAACGGAAACAGCTCGCTCTCGTCCTTGACGCCCATTTGGGTGGTGCCCGGGATCACGATTGTGCTGCCATGGCCAGCTTGATTGAGGGCGTCGGTCTGAATCACCAAGGCCGGGCGCCCTGCTTTGCCAGGTTCCTCACGATGCGTCTGCGGTTCGAAGTTCACGGTCCACAGTTCGCCGCGCGCAATCGGCCGAGCCGCTGCCCTGGGACTGCGCAACGGCTTGGCCGCCGTCTTCACTTTGGAAGGCCGTCGGAGGCGGTGCCGTCCAGTGCCTGGCTTTCGGCAGCAGTCTGCGCCGCCAGGCTGCGCGAGAGCTCGCCGATGCGCCCACGCATCGCTCGCGCGTTGGCTTCTTCGATGGCGCGCCGGGCGTATTCGGAGCGACTCAGGCCGCTGAGGCGCGCGGCCTGAGTGGTCTCGCGTACGAAAGACTCCGGTGCTCGAAAAACAAATTGGCTGGTGCTTTCCACGTCGATCACGTTGATACAGACGAAAAGTATAGCGGTAACATATATACAGCATGCGTGTCATTTCGCGTCCGGCAAGCAGATCGCGCGTCGGCCCCGGCATGATCGCCGCATGGCCAAGCCTCCGGAGCTCGACGACCTGCGCCGCTATGCCGTCGCCCGCACGCTGTTCAAGCCGACGACGCTGCTGCGCGCGATCGACAAGCTCGGCTTCGTCCAGGCCGATCCGATCCGCGCCCCGGCGCGCGCCCAGGACCTGATCCTCCGGCATCGCGTCGTCGGCTACGGCGCCGGCGACCTGGAGCGCCGCTATCCGCGGCTGCCGATCGATGAAGACTGCCTCGTTAACTACGGCTTCGTGCCACGCCGCGTGCTCGCGCTCATGCATCCGCGGGCTGCCGCCAAGCCCTGGGACGCGGCAACGCGCCGGCGCGCTGCCGCCGTGCTCGAGTTCGTGCGCGCGAACGGGCCGAGCCATCCGCGCACGGTCGAACAACACTTCGCGCATGGCCGCCGAACCAACGCCTGGGGCGGCTCGAGCAACGCGACGACGCATCTGCTCGACGCCATGCACTACCGTGGCCTGTTGCGCATCGCCGCGCGCCAGAGCGGCACGCGCATCTATGAGGTGGTCGACCACGTGGCGGTCGACGCCAGCCCCGAGTCGCGATCTGCGCGAGCCGCGGCGCTGCTCGATCTCGTCGTCGCCAAGTACGCGCCGCTACCGGCGTCGAGCTTCGTCCACCTCGCGTACCTGCTCGGCTACGGCGCACCGCACCTCCTGGCGGAAACACGCGCCGCGCTGGCGTCGGCTCGCGAGCGCTTGGCGAGCGCGAAGGTCGACGACGTCGTCTGGTACTGGCCGGCCGACGAGAATCCGCGCGCGCCGCGCCACACGCCAGACGATCAGGTGCGCTTGCTTGCGCCGTTCGATCCGATCGTCTGGGACCGTCGCCGCTTCGCACTGCTGTGGGGCTGGGCCTATCGCTTCGAGGCCTACACGCCGGCGGCGAAGCGCAAGCTCGGCTATTACGCGCTGCCCTTGCTCTGGGGCGACCGCGTGGTCGGCTGGGGCAACGCCGCAGTGCGCGACGGACTGCTCACGATCGAGACCGGCTTTGCCCACAAGCCGGTGCGCGCTGCAGGGTTTCGACGCGCCCTCGACGACGAGCGCAAGCGGATGGCGGAATTCCTCGGTCTGGAACTTCGCGGTCTGAAGTAAGCGCCTCAGTCCGGGCCGGCCGCGGCGATCCGCACGGAGGCACCGCCGAGGGAGACCGCGTCGCCCGACCGGAGCTTCCGGCCACGCCGCGTTTCCGGCTCGCCGTTGACCTGCACGCCGCCTGCCGCGATCAAGGTCTTGGCGGCGCCGCCGCTTTCGGCGAGGCCGGACGCCTTCAGCAAGGCGTCGAGCGTGATGTGTTCGCCGCGAAGCGTGAAATGGGTGGCGGCCATGGCGCCGGTGCCGGCATCCGCGCGCGGCGGCAACTCAGGCGTGGCTGCCGGCGCGGCCGAGCGCCATCAGCTCGTCGGCGTCGAGCCGCGGGCCGTCGAGCGTGACGCGCTGCGCCTGCGTCTCGGCAGTGCGAAAGCGCGCGATCACCGGCTTCAGCTCGTCCTTGATGTGGGTTTCGTCGTAGCCGTTGAAGAGATGGCCGAGCAGGCCGCGCTTCAGGTCACTCGTTCTCATCGCCCAGTCGGCCACCGGAAACGTCAGGTTCATGTTGACGTGCATCATGATCCCCATGTTGTGGTGCGCTGCATGGTGGCGCCGGATCGTGTTGACGAACGGCAGGTTGCGCACCACGGCGTTCTCCGGCACGTGGCAGCAGAAGTGGAAGGTCTCGTAGACCATGTAGTGGCCGATCATCGTCACGAAGACGACGTAGCCTGCATTCGGATTGATCAGCACCGAGGCGATCCAGCCGAGCAGGCCGCCCATCACGGCAAGCACCATCAGCACCCGCCATGGGAAAAAGACGATGCGGAATTCCTTGACCGTGCTGATGGTCGGATCGCCGTCGGTGAAGTACTGGTGGTGCTGGCGGGTGTGTCGGTCGTAGATGGCACGCAGCGCGAACACGTCGACCAGCCGGTGCATCACGTACTTGTGCATCGCCCATTCGACGAAGTTGCCGCCGATCGCCACCGGCAGGACCAGCAACCACTCCCAGGTGGCGCCCTGCATGCGCGAGACGGACCAGGCGATCGCCGTGATGCCGGCCGCGTACATGACGCCGATGTGGAGCAGGCCGTTGTACCAGGGGCTGATCTGCGCCAGGTAGTGTTCCCGGAACCTGCGCTGCCGCTCGGTCTGTCTCGGGTTCGATAGGTCGGTGATCATGGAATGCCCTCTTGCGGCGGGTCTGGCTCTTGATATATTAGAAGTCGATCACTCGCATGTCAAGACGCCGATGAATCAGCGCGCTTCCGTCATGGACTTCGCCCCGGCGCAAAGCCTGACCGACCGCGCCTATGCCGAGATCGAGGAGCTGATCGTCACGCTGCAGCTGGCGCCGGGCAGGGCGATTTCCGAATCGGACCTGTCGGCGCATCTCGGCATCGGCCGCACGCCGATCCGCGAAGCCTTGCAGCGGCTGGCGCGGGAGCGCCTGGTCTCGATCTTTCCCCGCCGCGGCATCATCGTCTCCGAGATCAATGTCACCAGCCAGCTGCGTCTGCTCGAGGTGCGCCGCGAGCTGGAGCGGCTGATCGCGCGCGGCGCCGCGCGGCGCGCCACCGACGACGAGCGCGAGCGCTTTCGTGCCCTCGCCGGCGCCTTCGAGGCCGCCGCGAAAGCCAACGACGATGTCACCTTCATGCGGATCGACCGCGACTTCAACGTCCTCTGCTCGGTCGCTTCGCACAACGAGTTCGCGGCCAACGCGATGAGCCTCTTGCACTCGCTGTCGCGGCGCTTCTGGTACATCCATTACAAGCAGGCCGCCGACATGCCGCAGACTGCCAAGCTGCATGCCGACATCGCCCGCGCCATCGCCGCAGGCGACGAGGAGCGAGCCGGCAAGGCCAGCGACCGGCTGCTCAACCTGATCGAGAAGTTCACCCGCAGCACCGTGAGCCCGTAGAGGCCGCGCCATCACAACCAGGAGACCGACATGACCACGAACCGCCGAACAGTCCTGCAGCAGCTCGGCGCTGCCGGGGCGGCCATCGCCGCGCAACCCTACCTGAGCTTTCCCGCGATCGCCCAGAACAAGCCGCTCAGGATCGGCATCATTGCGCCGAAGGCCGGCATCGCCGGCACCATCGGCGAATGCGGCCTGCGCGGCACGCTGTTCGCGGTCGATCGCATCAACGCCGCGGGCGGCATCGCCGGCCGCAAGGTCGAGCTGGTGGTCGAGGAGGAAACCAACCCGAAAGACTCGATCGAGCGGCTGCGCAAGCTGGTGCTGCAGGACAAGGTCGACTGCGTGCAGGGCATCGTCTCCTCCGGCGTCAGCCTGGCGATGGGTGCGGTCGCCGAAGAGATGAAGGCGACCACCATCTTCTGGGACGGCACGACGCAGGACGGCGTCAACGAAACGCTGCCGAATCCGCGCTACGTCTTTCGCAGCACCGACAACGAGTGCGAGGCGGTGATGGCCTCGCTGCTCGCGATCAAGCACTGGAAGGGCAAGTTCGCCACCGTCGCCGGCATCAACCCCGACTACTCCTACGGCCGCAACAACTTCGCCGCCTTTCAGGCGCTGCTGAAGAAGTTCGGCGTCGAGTACAAGGTGGTCGCCGACCAGTGGCCGAAGGTGGGCACGCTCGACCTGACCTCGCACGTCGCGGCGCTGAAGGCGGCCAAGCCCGACCTGGTGTTCTCGTCGCTGCTTTTCGCCGACCTGCCGGTCTTCATGAAGACCGCGCACGGTGCCGGACTGATGGACGGCAAGACGAAGTTCGTGTTCCCGGCGGCGGGCTTCCAGCACACCTTGCTGAAGAAGGAGTTCACGCCGGAGGGAATGATCTTCGGCCACAACACGCTCTACTTCAATCTCGACAATCCGACGCCGCTGCAAAAGCAGTTCGTGCAGGAATACGAAGCCAAGTACAAGGACTACCCGCACTGGGAGGCCGACCGTGCCTACTTCGCGATGCAGGTCTACCGCCAGGGCGTCGAGGCCGCCTACAAGGCCAGGGGCGGCTGGCCGGGCCAGGAAGACATCATCAGCGCGATGGAAGGCCTGAAGGTCGACTCGCTCGGCGGCCCGGGCTCGATGCGCAAGGACCACATCGCCGACCAGACTTTCTACCAGGGCATGACGACGCACGCCAACCGCTTCGACTTCGCGACCATCACCGACGTGACGAAGATGTATTCCGACCAGTTGCAGAAGCCCGCTGGCGCCGACTTCTGGAAGTGGATCGAGACGGCGAACATCAAACTTTAGGAATGGCGCCCCCACGCTCGCTGCGTTCGCTGCCCCCCGAGGGGGCGCGGCCAGCCTTGGGGCGGCCCGGCGGCGGGCCGTGACCTCGTTCTTCGATGTGCTGCTCGGGGGCGTCTTCCACGCCTCCGTTCTCTTTCTCGTTGCGGCCGGGCTGCAGCTGGTCTTCGGCGTCCAGCGGATCGTCAACCTGGCCTGCGGCTCGTTCTATGCGCTCGGCGCGTACTTCGGCATCACGGCCGTCAACTGGACGAGCGCGCACGGCGCACCGGCCTGGTCGTTCCTGCCCGTGCTGATCCTCTCGGGCGTGCTGCTCGGCGCGATCGGGCCGGTCATCGAGCGGCTGCTGCGCACGGTCTACAAGCGCGACGAGGCCTTCCAGCTGCTGCTGACCTTCGCGCTCGTCCTGATGTTCCAGGACGTGCTGCGCTTCTTCTGGGGCGCCAACCCGCAGCAGCTCGGCAACCTGTCGATGGGCTACGGCAAGATCACGCTCGGCGAGGTCTCGTTTCCCACCTATAACGTGCTCGTGATGCTGGCGAGCGTGCTCATCGCCGCGTCGCTCGGCCTGTTCCTGCAGCGCACCCGCTACGGCCGGATCCTGCGCGCCACCGCCGAGAACCGCGAGATGGCCGAGGCCCTAGGCGCCGACGTGCGCTGGATCTACGCCAGCGTCTTCACGCTCGGCACCGTGCTCGGCACGGTCGGCGGCGCCCTGGTCGTGCCGACCGCAGCGGCCTCGCTCGACATGCCGGTGGAGCTGGTGGTCGAGGCCTTCGCGGTGGTCGTCATCGGCGGCCTCGGCAGCATGCGCGGTGCCGTCGCCGGAGCGCTCGTGGTCGGCCTGACCCGTGCCGTCGCGATCACCTTCTACGCCGAGATGGAAGTGCTGGCGATCTACATGATCGTCATCGTCGTGCTGGTCGCCCGGCCGGCCGGCTTGTTCGGAAAGCTGGTCGAATGAGCGAGCCGAGCGCTGACGATGCCTTGCCGAGCGGCGCCCGAGGCCACGCTGTGCTGGTCGCCTTCGTCGTCGCCACGATCGCGGTGCTGGCGGTCTTTCCGCAGGTTGCCGAGCCGTACCACGTCACGCTGGTGCTGCCGGCAATGGCCTACGCCATCGCCCTGCTCGGCTTCAATCTGCTGTTCGGCAGCACCGGCCTGCTCTCGTTCGGCCACGCCCTGTTCGTGGCGATCGGCGCCTACGCCGCGGCCGTGCTGACGAGCAAGCTGCATCTGCGCAGCTTCGAGTTGATCCTGGCGGTCGCAGGGCTGACCGCGGTCGTCGCTGCGGTTCCGGTGGCGCTCCTTTCAGTGCGCTACGTGCGCATCTTCTTCGGCATCCTGACGCTCGCCTTCGGCATGCTGTTCCATTCGTTCCTGTTCAAGTTCTACGCCATCACCGGCGGTGACACCGGCATCCGCGTCCTGCGGCCGACGCTGCTCGGCATGGACTTCAAGGCCCTCGACAAGACCGCCTTCCTGATCGGCCCGTTCTATTACGCCTGCCTGCTGCTGGCGATCGTGCTCGGCCTCGCGATGTGGCGGATCGTCCATTCGCCGTTCGGGCTGCATCTGACGGCAATCCGCGAGCACCCGCGCAAGGCCGAATACCTCGGCGTCCGGGTCCGCCTGCTCCGCCTGATCGCCTTTCTCATCTCGGCGTTCTATTGCGGCATCGGCGGTGCCATCCTCGCCATCAACACCGGCCAGGCCGACCCCGAGCTTGCCTACTGGACGCACTCGGGCGAGCTCGTCTTCATGACCGTGCTCGGCGGCTTCGCCAGCTTCTTCGGGCCGGTCCTGGGCGCCTTCACCTTCGTCTTCCTGAAGTCGTCGCTGATGGGCGCGACCGAATACTGGCGCTTTTGTCTCGGCGCGATCCTGGCCCTGATCGTGGTCGCTTTCCCGCGCGGCTTGATGGGCCTGGCGCAGGACGCCTGGAAGCAGCTTCGACGATGACGACCGTGACACGACCCGAAGCGCTGATCGAGACGGTCGGCGTGCGCAAGGCCTACGGCGATTTCGTCGCCCTCGACGGCGTCACGCTGTCGGTCGCCGCGGCCGAGACGGTCGCCATCGTCGGCCCCAACGGCGCCGGCAAGACGACGCTCGTGAACGTGCTGACCGGCCTGCTCAAGCCGAGCGACGGCGTGGTTCGCTTCAAGGGCCAGGACATCGCCGGCATCGGCCCGGTCAAGCTGGCGCAGCG
>JALYXU010000007.1 GCA_030946925.1 Pseudomonadota bacterium | reverse complement strand
GGCTTTCGGCGCTGACCGTAAAAACCCCGGAGGCGGCCAACGCCCGCAACACGCGAAGCAGGGGCGAGACCTGCACTCCGCACTCTGCGGCGAGTGCCTCGACGTCGCGGCCTTGCTCGGGAATCTTGTCGGCGACGCCGAGGTCGGCGACGAGCCTGATCATCCGCGACACCTGGAAGCCGCGGATCAACAAGTCGAGCGCTTCACGGTCCTGGCTGGCTTGCTGGCTCTGCGGCATCGTGGTCCTTCCTTGTCGGTATGGCCCATCGACCTTAGCCCTGACCTCTTCGCCGCGCAATGCCCGCAAGCGTGAGGCTGCGGCGCCGCCGCTGCTGACGGCCTATCGCGCCAGGCGCTTCGCCAGCAACGCGTTTCCCGACCGCGACACGGGCTTGCGGCCCAGCACGCCCGAGATGAACTCGGCCGCGTCGACGACGCCTTCGATCGAGACACCGGTGTCGATGCCGAGGCCGTCGAGCAGGAACAGCACGTCTTCGGTCGCCACATTGCCGGTTGCCCCTTTGGCGTAGGGGCAGCCGCCGAGGCCGGCGACGCTGGCATCGAAGGTGGCGATGCCGACTTCCAGGGCGGCGTAGACGTTGCCGACGCCCTGCGCGTAGGTGTCGTGGAAATGGCCGCTCACCTCGGCGATCGGGAAGTGCTTGAGCGCCCGTTCCAGCACCGCCTGCACCTGCTTGGGCGTGCCGATGCCGATGGTGTCGGCGATGCCGCAGTGGTCGACGCCGATTTCCTTCATCAGCACGACCACGCGCTCGACCTCGTCGGCGCTGACCTCGCCCTGGTACGGGCAGCCGAGGGCGACCGAGACGGCGCAGCGCACCTTGATGCCCTGCGCCTTCGCCGCGGCGACGACCGGCCGGAAGCGCTCGACGCTGTCGGCGATCGAGCAGTTGATGTTGCGTTGGCTGAACTGCTCGGTCGCCGCCCCGAAGACGACGATCTCGTCGGGCCATTCGCCGCGCGGCGCCGACAGGGCCGCGTCGAGCCCCTTCATGTTCGGCACCAGCACCGAGTAGCGCACGCCGGGCTTGCGCACGATCCCGGCGAGCACGGCGGCGTTGTCGGCCATCTGCGGCACCCATCTCGGGCTGACGAAGCTGGTGACTTCGATCTCGCGCAAGCCCGCAGCCTGCAGCCGATGCACCAGCTCGACCTTGACCGCCGCAGGGACCGTCTGCTTCTCGTTCTGCAGGCCGTCGCGCGGACCGACGTCGACGAGAGTGACGCGCGACGGGATGGTCATGGCTGCCTCGGCGTCATCGCGGCTTCATCGCCTGGAGCGCCGGCTCGCTCGAGCGGCGAGAGCGCAGGCGCCGCAGCAGCCCCGCGAGGAAGCGCCAGAGGACCCAGACCACTGCCACCGAGCTGACGAGGACGACCGCGAGCACGGCCAGGAACGCCACCGGATGCGCCCAGGACAGCCAGAGCATGAACGGCACAGCGCCGTCGCCGAGCAGCGACAGGCCGATGTTCGAGAACGGCTCGGGCGAGGTGTTGGCGGCGGCCCGCGTCGTCAGCTTGGTGGCATGGCTGGTCGCGGCGAGAGTTCCGCCGAGCAGCGCCGCGGCGGTGGTCCAGCTCGCCTGGTCGCCGCCGAAGACGCCGGCGGCGAGCGCGGCGCCCGCGGGGATGCGAACGAAGGTGTGGATCGCGTCCCAGACGCTGTCGAGACCGGGGATCTTGTCGACGAAGAACTCGACGAAGAGCATCAGGCCGCTGGCGCCGAGAACGACCGGCGACTCGAGCAGGTGCAGCCCGTGCGGCAGGTCGACCCAGCCGAGCCAGCCGGCCAGGCCGGTCAGGAAGACGACCGCGTAGAGGCGCAGGCCGCTGGCCCAGCCGAGGGCGGCGGCGATGGCGGTGAGCTGGGTCAGGTCGAGATTCATGGTGTGGTGCCGTCGTCGTCGAGCCAGGCGGGCTTGCGCTTCTGCAGGAAGCTTTGCACACCTTCGCGACCCTCGCTGCTGGCACGGATATCGGCGATGCGCGCGGCGGTGTCGGCGCGGAGCTCGGCCGTGATCGGGCGGCCGGCGACATCGTGCACCAGCTGCTTGCAGGCGCGCGTTGCCATCGGCCCGTTGGCGACGAGGCTGGCGACGATGCGTTCGACCGCGGCGTCGATCGCCTCGCTCGCGCAGACCTCGTGGGCGAAGCCCATCCCTTTCGCCTCGGCGGCGCTGAAGCGCTCGGCGGTGATGAAGTAGCGACGCGCCGCCTGTTCGCCCATCGCACGCACGACGTACGGGCCGATCGTCGCCGGCAACAGGCCGAGCCTCGCTTCGCTCAGGCAGAAGGTGGCCGGCTCGGCGGCGACGATGATGTCGCAGACCGCGGCCAGGCCGACGCCGCCGGCATAACAGTCGCCGTGGATGCGGCCGACCACCGGGATCGGGCAGCTGTAGATGGCCCACAGCATTTCCGCCAGGCGGCCGGCATCGGCGCGGTTCTGTTCCCAGCTGTAGGCCGCCATCTCCCGCATCCAGCCGAGGTCGGCGCCGGCGCAGAAGGCCTTGCCGCGGCCGCCGAGGACGATCGCTCGCAGCTCGGTTTCCCCGGCGAACGCGAGGAAGGCCGCAGCGAGCTCGGCGATCAGCTCGGCGTTGAAGGCATTGCGAACCTCGGGCCGGTCGAGCCAGACCCTGGCCACGTGGTCAGCGCGTTCGATCTCGAGAACCTTGCTCATCGACCTTCTCCGGGTGCCGTCGCCGGCCGGTCAGTAGCGCTTGGCGACTTCATCGAGCATCACTTCGGTGGCGCCGCCGCCGATGGCCAAGACCCGGGCGTCGCGCCAGAGGCGCTCGATGACGGTGCCGCGCATGTAGCCCATGCCGCCGTGGAACTGCTGGCAGCCGGAAACGACTTCGTTGACCAGCTCGCCGGTCAGCGCCTTCAGCATCGAGACCTCCTGGACGACGTCGTTGCCCTGTGTCACGCGCCAGGCGCAGTGGTACATGAAGGCGCGCGCCGCCCTGACTTTCGCGTCGAGCATCGCCAGGCGCTGCCGCACCACCTGCTTGTCGAACAGCGGCGCGCCGAAGGCCTTGCGCTCGCGCACGTGCTCGAGCGTGACGCGCAGCGCCTGCATGCAGTTGCCGACGGCCATGGCGCCGAGGGCGATCCGTTCGGTCTGGAAATTCTTCATCACCGAATAGAAGCCGCGGTTCTCCTCGCCGAGCAGGTTCGCGGCGGGGATGCGGCAGTCCTCGAGCACCAGCTCGGCAGTGTCCGACGACAGCCAGCCCGACTTGTCGAGGGCTCGGCCGACGCGAAAGCCGGGCGTGCCCTTCTCGACGATGAACATCGACATGGCATGCCGGCCCTCGCCGGTCTTGGCAGCGATGAAGTAGAGGTCGGCGAGGACGCCGTTGGTGATGAAGAGCTTGCTGCCGTTGAGGATCCACTCGCTGCCGTCGGCCGAGCGCCTGGCTGTGGCCCGGATGCCCGCGACATCGGAGCCGGCGCCAGGCTCGGTGATGCCGACCGCGGTGATCGTGGTCCCGGCCGTGACGCCGGGCAGCCAGCGCGCCTTTTGCTCGGGCGTGCCGGCGTGGTGGAGGTGCGGGCTGGCCATGTCGGTGTGGACCAGCACCGTGATGATGAAGCCGCCGAAGGTCGATTGCGACAGCGCTTCCGCAAACACCAGGTTGGTGAGCGCGTCGGCGTCGCCGCCGCCGTGCTCGCCGGCATACATCAAGCCGAGCAGGCCGGCGGCACCGAGCTTCTGCAGGACCGGGCGCGGCGTCTGGCCGGCTTCTTCCCAGGCCAGCGCATGCGGCTCGACCTCGCGGCCGATGAAGCGCGCGATCTGTTCCTGCAGCAGCTCGTGCTCGGGAGCGAGGTAGATGTTTTCCATCGAGGCGCAGGGGGTGGTCGGCGCAGCCTACCGCAAGCTCAGGCGTCGGTGCGGTCGCGACCGCCGCTGTCGTGGCCGTCGGCCTGCCCGGGGTCGTCGCCGAACAGCGTCGCCTCGGTCCAGCCGAGCGCCTTCAGGTCGAGCGTGCGGAAACGGGCGTCGCTGCGCAGCAGGAAATCGTCGAGCTGTGGCGGCGCGACCGACGTGCCCGAGAGCATCGCGTGCGCCTGGCCACGGTGGTGCACCTGGTGGTTGAGCAGATGGCCGATGACATGGCCGCGCCGCTCGTGGTG
>JALYXU010000072.1 GCA_030946925.1 Pseudomonadota bacterium | reverse complement strand
GCCGAGAAAGCCGGTGAGGATGGTGGCGGGGATCAGGCTCATGGACGGGTCACCTTTAGTCGGGTCGAAGCGGCTGCGCAGCGGCAGCGGACGCGAGCGTGCCATATCGGGGCGCCCGGCGCGTCTTTCAAGGTAGCAGACCTGTCAAGGAGCGCCCCACCCCCTTGCGGTAAGCTTCCCGGTTCCGCCTTTCGGCCGCTCCCTTCCGGCCGCGCTCGACCCCATGTCAGAATTTTCCGCCGCCCGCGCCCCGCGAGGCGCCGACAAGACCGCCGTGACGGCGGAGAAACGCCCCTTCTTCAAGAAGCTCCTCGATCTCGTCGCGCCCGGCCCCGATTCGCGCGACCAGCTGATCGAGTCGCTCGCCGACGCCGAGCAGAAAGAGCTGATCGAGCCGGAGTCGCGGATGATGCTCGAAGGCGTCATCCGGATGGCCGACATGACCGCCGGCGACGTCATGGTGCCGACCCGGCACATGGACCTGCTCGACATCGACGCGCCCTTCGACGAGATGCTGCACGTCATCATCGGCACCGGCCACTCGCGGTTTCCGGTATTCGAGGGCAAGCGCGAGAACGTCATCGGCGTCCTGATGGCCAAGGATCTCCTGAAGCTGCAGCGCTCGCCCGACCTCAACCTGCGCACGCTGCTCAGGCCCGCCGTGTTCGTGCCTGAGTCCAAGGCGCTCAACGACATGCTGCGCGAGTTCCGGGCCAGCCGCAGCCATCTCGCCATCGTCATCGACGAATTCGGCACCACTGCCGGCCTGCTCACGATCGAGGACGTGCTCGAGGAGATCGTCGGCGAGATCGAGGACGAGTTCGACGAGAAGGATGGCGAAAGCGGCATCTACACGCTCGCCGATGGCAGCCAGCGGGTGGCGGGAGACACCCCGGTCGCCGCCGTCAATGCCCACTTCGAGGTGCAGCTGCCGACCGACGAGCTCGACACCATCGGCGGCCTGGTCGCGCAGGAGCTGGGCCGGGTCCCGCGCCGCGGCGAAGCGGTCGCGCTGGCCGGCCTGCGCTTCTCGGTGATGCTGGCTCGGGGTGGCGCCATCCGCTGGTTCAAGGTGACACGGGTCAGCGAAGAAGCGTCGGGTACGGGTCGCGCTTGAGCGCGCCGCGACGCTGGCCGGTCACCGCCGAGCTCGCCCTCATCGCCGGGCTCGGCGCCGCCCAGACCGTCGCCTTCGTCCGCACCGGACTGTGGCCGCTGCCGTTGCTGGCAGCTGCCGTGCTGGCCTGGCGGGTGGGCCGGGCGAGCAGCGGCCGGGCGGCCTTGCTCGGTTACGCCTACGGGACGGCGTGGCTCTGCGCCGGAACCTGGTGGCTTTTCGTCAGCCTGCACCGCTACGGCGGCTTGCCGGCGTGGCTGTCGGTGCTCGCCGTCTTCGCGCTCGCCAGCGTCCTTTCGCTTTATCTGGCTGCGGCAATGGCCATCGTCGCGCGCTGTCGGCCGCGTCGGCCCCTGGCGGCAGCGGCCTTGTTCGCCGGCGCCTGGTTGCTCGCCGAGCTGGCCCGCGGTTGCATCCTGACCGGCTTTCCCTGGCTCGCCAGCGGCTACGCCCAGGTCGATTCGCCGCTCGGCGGATTCGCGCCCTGGGTCGGCGTCTACGGCGTCGGTGCGATCGGCGCCGGCCTTGCCGCGGCCTTCGGCGGCAGCCGGCTCGGCCAGCCTCGTGCCTGGCTGCGGCCGGTCCTCGCGTTGATGGTGGCGCTCGGACTCGGGGAGCTTGCCGGTCGTGTCGATTTCACCGAGCCGACCGGCACGCTCAGGCTGACGCTGCTGCAGGGCAACGTCCCGCAGCACGAGAAGTTCGCCCCCCGCTTCGTGACCCAGGCACTGACGCAGACCGCGGCACAGCTCGAGGCCGCCCATGGCGACCTCGTCGTCGGCCCCGAGACCGTGATCCCGCTGCTGCCCAGCCAGCTCGATCCGGCCTGGTGGCAGGCCGTGCTGGCGCGTTTTCGCGAGCCCGACCGGGCGGCGATCCTGGGCCTGCCGCTCGGCAACGAGGTGGCCGGCTACACCAACTCCGCGGCCGGCATCTCGGCGGCGGCGGCGGCGTTGCCGGGTGGCTTCTACCGCTACGACAAGCACCATCTGGTGCCGTTCGGCGAGTTCATTCCCACCGGCTTTCACTGGTTCACGCGGCTCATGAACATTCCGCTCGGCGACTTCAACCGCGGCTCGCCGACAGCGCCGTCGTTCGTGGTGAAGGGCGAGCGCGTCGCGCCGAACATCTGCTACGAAGACCTGTTCGGCGAGGAGCTCGCGGCGCGCTTCGTCGCCGAGCCGACGGCACCGACCGTCCTCGTCAACATCAGCAACATCGGCTGGTTCGGCGAGACCGTCGCGGTGCCGCAGCATCTGCAGATCTCGCGAATGCGCACGCTCGAGCTGCAGCGGCCGATGGTCCGTGCCACCAACACCGGCGTCACCGGCGTGGTCGACCATCGTGGTGTCGTCGTCGCAGCGCTGCCGCCGTTCCAGCGCGGCGCGCTCGAGACCAGTGTCCAGGGCCGCACCGGCATCACGCCGTTCGCCTGGTGGGCCGGGCGCTTCGGTCTGTGGCCACTGCTCGTCGTGGGCCTGCTGCCCATGGCGTGGTCGTTCGCGCGGCGCGAACGACTCGGCGTCGAGGCGAGGGTGCGCCTCTAAAATCGCGGCTCGACGCAGAGCGGCCCGCGTCGGGCCGGCCGGCCGAACACGATCGACAGGCCCCACCCGCGCGATGCTTTCGTTCCAAGACCTCATCCTCCGGCTGCAGCAGTACTGGTCGGCGCGCGGCTGCGCCCTGCTGCAGCCGTACGACATGGAAGTCGGCGCCGGCACCAGCCATACCGCGACGTTCCTGCGCGCGCTCGGGCCCGAGCCGTGGAAGGCCGGCTACGTCCAGCCCAGCCGCCGGCCGAAGGATGGCCGCTACGGCCAGAACCCGAATCGCCTGCAGCACTATTACCAATATCAGGTGGTGCTGAAGCCGGCCCCTGCCGACATCCTCGATCTCTATCTCGGCTCGCTCGAAGCGCTCGGCTTCGACCTCAAGACCAACGATGTCCGTTTTGTCGAAGACGATTGGGAAAACCCCACGCTCGGTGCCTGGGGGCTCGGCTGGGAGGTCTGGCTGAACGGCATGGAGGTGACGCAGTTCACCTACTTCCAGCAGGTCGGCGGCATCGACTGCAAGCCCATCACCGGCGAGATCACCTATGGCCTGGAGCGCCTGGCGATGTCCCTGCAGGGCGTCGACAGCGTCTACAAGCTGGCCTGGACCGAGGGCCTCAGCTACGCCGACGTCTATCACCAGAACGAGGTCGAGCAGAGCAGCTACAACTTCGAGCACAGCGACGTCGAGTTCCTGTTCACGGCGTTCGCGGCGCACGAGCGGCAGGCCCAGTCGCTGATGCAGCAGCAGCTTGCATTGCCCGCCTACGAGCAGGTGCTGAAGGCCGGGCACAGCTTCAATCTGCTCGACGCGCGCGGCGCCATCAGCGTCACCGAGCGGGCTGCCTACATCGGCCGGATTCGCACGCTGGCGCGCAGCGTGGCGCAGAGCTATCTCGAGAGCCGGGCCCGGCTCGGCTTTCCGATGGCGCCGAAGGCCTGGGCCGACGAGGTCGTGGCGCAGCTCGCG
>JALYXU010000052.1 GCA_030946925.1 Pseudomonadota bacterium | reverse complement strand
ACGTCGGTGTCGCCGACGATCTGATGGACGCAGCCGAGCGGCAGGCCGACCGCGTCCGCGAACATCTGCGGCATGATGGTCGCGGTGCCCTGGCCGATCTCCTGCGCGCCGTTGTAGAGGAAGAGGTGGCCGCCGAGCTCGGCGCTGCAACGCAGTGCACCGCGCATCGTCGACGGGTTGGCGATCACGGTGTTGCCGATGCCGTACCACATGCAGGCGATGCCGGCGCCGCGGCGAAGCGGCGAGCCTGGAACGCCGCTGCCGCTAGCGCCGATGCCGATCGCCGCTGCGTTGAAGGCACGCGCCGCCTCGTTCGCAGTCGCCCACGCAGGCCGCAGCGCGTCGAGGCATGCCTGCATGCCGACGCTCGCTGCGAGCGTCTGTCCGGTCGGCGTGGGGTCGCCGGCGCGCAGCGCGTTCAGGTGGCGAAACTCGAGCGCATCGATGCCGGCCAGCGTTGCCAGCTCGTCCATCAGCAGTTCGCCGAGCAGCGTCGATTGCGGCACGCCGAAGCCGCGAAAGGCGCCGCCGATGCTGCCATTCGTCAGCACCGCACGGGTCAGCGCGCGGACGTGGCCGATGCGGTACGGCCCGCTGGCATGGATCGGCACGCGATTGGCGACGGTTGGGCCCCACGACGAATAGGCGCCGGTGTCGAAGTCGCCGGCGAAGTCGAAGGCGACGAGGTGGCCCCTTGCATCGCAGGCCGCGCGTGCCTGCATCAGCGCCGGATGCCGCTTCGTGCTCGACTGCATCGACTCCGGCCGCCCGTAGACCAGCCGCACCGCGCGGCCCAGCTTCCATGCGGCGACGGCCAGCAGCGGCTGCACCGAAAGATCGAGCTTGCCGCCGAAGCCACCGCCGATCGCCGACGGCACGACGTGGACGAGTTCGGGCTCGATGGCGAGGACGCTGGCGATCTCGTCGCGGTCCATGTAGGGCGTCTGCGTGCAGGCGAAGATGCGGATGCGGCGGTGCGGTGCACCGGCGGCGTCGCGGCTCTCGACGATCTCGGCCCAGCCTGCTTCGGGCTCGATGTAGGCATGCTCGACGTGCCGGGTTTCGAATGACGACGACGCGCTGAAGGCAGCACCGGCCCATGCCGCCTCGACGTCGCCGCGCACGACCCGGCCGCGGCAGAGCACGTTGTCGGGATAGCGCGGGTGCAGCGCGTCGCCGCGTTCGGCCGCAGCGAGGGCGTCGGCGCTTTGCTCGTAAGCCGGCAGCGGCGTCCAGCGGATCGGCAGCTCGGCTTCGGGCAACGCCGCGAGCGTCGCCGCGTCGCCGACCAGCGCCAGCACGGCCTCGCCGCGAAACCGCGCGACGCCGTCGGCAAGCACCGGCTGGTCGCGCAGGTCGGCGAAGATCGCGAAGGCGTTGTGCGGCACGTCGGCGGCGCGGATCGCTTCGACGATGCCGGGCCAGCGCGCGAACAGCTGCGCCAGGTCGCCGACCTCGAACGTGGCGTGCGCATGCGGCGAGCGGAAGATGCGCATCGCCAGCAGCGGCTTTGCCGCGGCCTCGGGCCAGGCGTCGGCGCCGAAGCGCTCTGCGCCGGTCACTTTGGCCGGCGCGTCGAGACGGGCCACGCGACAGCCGACCGACTGGCCATTGGGCGCAGTCGGCGCGTCGATCACCGCGCCGGCGGCGACCGCCAGCACCGCTTCGACGATCTTGCGGTAGCCGGTGCAGCGACAGAGCACGCCGGCCAGCGCCTCCTGCACCTCGGCTTCGTTCGGCCGGGCATTGACGCGCAGCAGCGACTCGGCGCTCATCAGCATGCCCGGGGTGCAGATGCCGCATTGCGCCGCGCCGTGGGCAACGAAGGCGCGCTGCAAGGTCGAGAGCCGGCCGCCTTCGCCGGCGAGGCCCTCGACGGTCGTCACGGATCGGCCCGCGCACTGGCCGACTGCAACGATGCAGGCGCAGACCTGTTCGCCGTCGAGCAGGACCGTGCAGGCGCCGCAGTCGCCGGCGTGGCAACCGATCTTGGTGCCGGTCAGGCCGAGCTCGTCGCGCAGCGCGTCGGCGAGCCGGCGCGACGGATCGCCGACGAGCTCGCGCGGCGCCGCATTGACGTGCAGGCGGACGACCTGTGCTGCGGGAAGATCGCGGCCGGTCATGACAGACGGATCGCGGCCGCGGTCATGACAGGGCGGTCGCGCCTGCGGTCATGGCGAGGCCAGCGGGCGCAGGGCGCGCCGCAGCAGGGTCAGCGTGGCGTCGAGGCGATAGGCGGCAGATGCGCGCAGGTCGTCGATCGGCGTCAGCGGCGCCAGGTCGGCGGGGTCGACCAGCGCGCCGAGATCACTGGCCGGCGGCGCCGCCAGCAGCCGTCGTTCGAGCGCCGGCAGGCGCCGCGCGACGGCGGAACAACTGCCGACGGCGATGCCGGCATGAGCCGCCGCGCCGCGGGCATCGAGATCGAGGACGACTGCGACCATCGTCATCGAGATCGTCAAGTAGCGGCGGCCGCCGAGCTTGATGAAGGTCGAGCGCGCGCTCTCGCTGCGCGCAGGGATGCGGATGGCGACGACGAGCTCGTCGGCGGCACGAGCGGTGCGCCGGCTGCCCAGCACGAAGCGCTCGACCGGCACCTCGCGCTCGCCGCGCTCGCTAGCCAGCACGACCGACGCGTCGAGCGCCATCAGCACCGGCGTGCCGTCGGCTGCCGGCGAGGCGTTGCAGAGGTTGCCGGCGATGGTGCCGGCGTTCTGGATCTGCACGCCGCCGACTTCACGCGCCGCCGCCTTCAGGGCGTCGAACAGGGGCGGCAGGTCGGCGCGGATGAGGTCGGTCCAGGTGCTGGTGGCGCCGATCGACCAGCCGCGCTGGTCGCGCCGGATGCCGCGCAGCGCGGCGATGGCGCCGATGTCGAGCACCGGCGAGTCGATCGGCCGGCCGACGTGCGCCGCGTAGAGGTCGGTGCCGCCCGCGAGCACCGCCCATGGCCCCGATGCCAGCAGGCGCGCCGCGCCGGCGATCGATGCAGGCCGTTCGAAACGGGAGATCACGATGGCGGGACCTTTCGTGCCGAGGCGGTGCGCGACGCAGCGTCGGCGTCCTCGTCGGGCCAATCTAGCACGGCGCCAAGGGCGCGCCCGCGGCGTCGGCAACCTCGCCGTTTGGGACAATGCGCCGACAACGAAGGTTCGAATGGCAGCGTACGACATCCAGAAAGTGCTCACGGTCCATCACTGGAACGAGTCGCTCTTCACCTTCACCTGCACCCGCGGCACGAGCCTGCGCTTCGAGAGCGGCCACTTCGTGATGGTCGGCATCATGGTCGACGGCAAGGCGCTCCTGCGCGCCTACTCGATCGCCAGCGCCCATTACGAAGAGCACCTCGAGTTCTTCAGCATCAAGGTGCCGGACGGGCCGCTGACCTCGCGCCTGCAGCACCTGCAGGTCGGCGACGAGGTGCTGGTGGGCAGGAAGCCGACCGGAACGCTGGTGCTGACGGATCTGCTGCCCGGCCGCAACCTCTATCTGTTCGCGACCGGCACCGGTCTGGCCCCGTTCATGAGCATCATTCGCGATCCGGACACCTACGAGCGCTTCACGAAGATCGTTCTCGTGCACGGCGTGCGCAAGGTCGACGAGCTGGCCTATGCCGACCTGATCGCGCACGACCTGCCGCGCCACGACCATCTGGGCGAGCAGGTCCGCGACCAGCTCATCTACTACCCGACGGTGACACGCGAACCGTTTCGCAACCAGGGGCGGCTGCCGGACCTGATCGCCAACGGCAAGCTGTGCAGTGACATCGGCTTGCCGCAGATCGATCCGATCGAGGACCGCGCCATGATCTGCGGCGGCCCGGCGATGCTGAAGGACATGCGC
>JALYXU010000015.1 GCA_030946925.1 Pseudomonadota bacterium | reverse complement strand
GCGTCGTCCATGCGCACGAACCATTGCGCCGCGGCGCGGTAGATCACCGGCGTCTTGTGGCGCCAGCAATGCGGGTAGCTGTGCGTCAGCGTCGAGCTGTCGAAGACGCGGCCGGCCGCGCGCGGGGTCTCGACGATCTGCGCCGTCGCCTTCCAGATGAACTGGCCGCCGAACAGCGGCAGGGCCTGGTCGTAGACGCCGTTGCCTTGCACCGGGTTGAGGATGTCGTCGAGCGCGAGACCGTGAGCGCGACAGGAGTTGAAGTCTTCGATGCCGTAGGCGGGCGCGGAGTGGACGATGCCGGTGCCGTCCTCGGCGGTCGCGTAGTCGGCGAGATAGATCGGCGCGAGCCTGTCGTAGCCGGCGTCGACGGCGGCGAGCGGGTGGTGGAACTCGAGGCCGTCGAGCTTTCTGCCGAGAGCGGTCGCGACCACCGTGCCTGCGAGGCCGAAGCGGGCCAGGCACTTCTCGACCAGCGCCGACGCCAGCACGAGCAGGCCGCGCTCGGTGTCGACCAGCGCGTACTCGAGGGCCGGGTTCAGGTTGAGCGCCTGGTTCGCCGGCAGCGTCCACGGCGTCGTTGTCCAGATGACCGCGAAGGCGTCCTTGGTCAGAGGCTCGACGCCGAATGCTGCGGCCAGCCTGGCCGGATCCGCGGCGAGGAAGCCGACGTCGATGGTCGTCGACTTGCGGTCGGCGTATTCGATCTCGAATTCGGCCAGCGACGAGCCGCAGTCGAAGCACCAGTAGACCGGTTTCAGGCCGTGGTAGACGAAGCCGCGCTCGACGACCCGTTTCAGCACCCGGATCTCGCCGGCCTCGTTGCCGAAGTCCATGGTCCGGTACGGATGCTCCCAGTCGCCGAGCACGCCGACCCGCTTGAAGTCGGCCATCTGCAGCGCGATCTGCTCGGTCGCGTAGGCACGGCTCTTCGCCTGCACCTCGGCGCGGCTCAGGCCGCGGCCGAAGGTCTTCTCGATCTGGTTTTCGATCGGCAGGCCATGGCAGTCCCAGCCGGGCGTGTAGCGGGCGTCGAAGCCGGCGAGCTGCCGCGCCTTGACGACCATGTCCTTCAGGATCTTGTTGGCGGCGTGGCCGACATGGAGCTGGCCGTTCGCATACGGCGGCCCGTCGTGGAGGACGAAGCGCGGCGCGCCGTGCCGGGCCTCGCGCAGCCGCTGGTAGACACCGTCGTCGCTCCATTGCTTGACCCAGCCGGGCTCGCGCTTCGGCAGATCGCCGCGCATCGGGAACGGCGTGTCAGGCAGGTTCAGCGTCTTGCGGTAATCGGTCGAGACGGGCGCGTCAGCCATTGGCAGATCTTTCGGGCGACCGACGCAGTCAGGCGCGGAGGAATCGGGGCGGGCGACGACCGGCTACCGATCGGCGCGACGGTGTCGCAGCGAACCTGCGACCGGCACGTCGATCAAATTCGATCGCGGGTCGTTTGCCTGCCGGTCGCGGCGTGCGGTGCCGCAGCGGCGGCGAGAAAGGCGCGCGCGTCGGCGGCGTCCCTGCCGATCGCCGCAGCAAGGGCAGCAAGCGAGTCGTAGCGCGCTTCGTCGCGCAATTTGTGCAGCAGTTCCACGCGGACGAGTCTACCGTAGCCCCCCTCGTCGCCGAACCGCGCCGGCCAGTCGAAGCAGTGCGCTTCGAGGAGAACGCGACCGCTGTCGTCGACAGTCGGCCGCTTGCCGAGACTGGCGACGCCCGCGAGCGGCTGCGCCGCCAGGCCGTGGACGCGGACGACGAAGATGCCCATTGCGGCAGGTTTGGGATGACCGAAACGGATGTTGAGCGTGCGAAAGCCGTCGCCGCGGCCGGCGCCGCTCTCGCCGAGCGAGCGGCCGAGGCGGGCGCCGCGGCCGACCCGGCCGCTGACGCTGTAGGGACGGCCGAGGAGCGCTTCCGCAGCCGCCATGTCGCCGGCGGCGAGCGCCGCGCGCACCGCCGAGCTCGACACGCGCAGGCCGTGCACCTCGTAGCTCAGCATGCGGGCGACGTCGAAGCCGTGCCGGGTGCCGGCGGCGTCGAGCATGGCGTAGTCGCCGCTGCGGCGGACGCCATAGCGGAAGTCGTCGCCGACGAGGACGTAGCGCGCGCCAAGTCCGGCGACGAGGATGTCGGCCACGAAGGCTTCCGGCGACTGCGCGGCAAAGGCTGCGTCGAAGCGCATCACCACCGTCTGGACGACACCGCAACGCTCGAGCTCGCAGAGCTTGTCGCGAAGCGTCGCGATGCGCGCCGGTGCCGCCTCGGGCTGGCCGCGCAGGGCGGCGAAGTAGTCGCGCGGGTTCGGCTCGAAAGTCAGCACGGTCGGCGGCAGGCCGCGATGCGCCGCTTCCGAGACCAGCAGCGCCAGCATTGCCTGGTGGCCGCGGTGCACGCCGTCGAAATTGCCGATCGTCAGCGCCGAAGCGGTTGCCAGGCCGGGGGCGTGGGGACCGCGAAAGACGCGCATCGGCGAATTATCAGGGGCGTGCGCCCGACCCACGGAGGGTCTGGATGGCCGAGCTTGCGCATCTGCGTTGGTCGTCATTGCGGACGATGCCGGCGCGCAACGACTGGCGCATACTTGGGATCGGCTCGCCACCCGACGCCTCCCACTGACGCAAAGACATGCCGGAGATAGACATGCCGCTCTACATCATCGAACGCAATTTTGCCGAGCAGCTCGAGCTCGATCCCGACACCGTGGTCGCGGTCTCGAAGATCAACGACGACGCCGGGGTCAACTGGCTGTTTTCGTTTCTCAGCGCGGACAAGCGCAAGACCTATTGCCTGTACGAGGCAAAGGATCCGGAATCGATTCGCGCCGCCGCTCGCCGCGCCAATGTGCCGGCCGACGTGATCGTCGAGGTGTCGCAGGCCTTTGGCGCGACGATCGGCGCCCTGCAGCCGAGGCAATCGATGACCGCCGCGAGCTGAGAAGCGTCAGGGCAGCGGCCCGTTTGCCTGGGCGTCGACGCCCCGCGTAGTCAGGCCCCGAGCCGCCCGATGGTCAGGACTGACTATTCCCCTGGAGCAGGGTGAGGCCTACAACTGCGGCGTGGATTCGCGTTCCTTCGAACGTGCCACAACCGGAGAGTCGCCATGCTGAGCCAGGACACGATTACCCCCTTTTCCGCTTCGTTGCGCGGTCGCGTCGTGCAACCCGGCGATGGGGACTACGACGCCTCGCGGCAGGTCTACAACGCGATGATCGATCGCCACCCCCGGCTGATCGTGTACTGCCGTGACGTCGCCGACGTGATGCGCAGCGTCGATTTCGCGCGCGAGCAGTCGCTGCTGCTGGCGGTGCGCGGCGGCGGCCACAACGGCGGCGGCCTGGGCATCTGCGACGAAGGCCTGGTGATCGATCTTTCCGGGCTGAAAGGCATCCGCGTCGATGCCGAGGCGCGCACCGTGCGTGTCGAAGGCGGCTGCACCTGGGCTGACGTGGACCATGCCACCCATGCCTTCGGCATGGCCACGCCGAGCGGCATCATCGGCACCACCGGCGTCGGCGGCCTTACGCTCGGCGGCGGCCTTGGCCACCTCACCCGTAGATGCGGCCTGACGGTGGACAACCTGCTCGAAGCCGATGTGGTGCTGGCGAGCGGCAAGCTGGTCACCGCCAATGCCAAGCAGCACCCCGAGCTGTACTGGGCTTTGCGCGGCGGCGGCGGCAACTTCGGCGTGGTCACGTCGTTCCTGTTCCGTCTGCACGCGGTGAGCACCGTCGTCGCCGGCCCGACCTTCTGGCCGCTCGAGCGCGCCGCCGACGTGCTGCGCTGGTACCGCGACTTCATCGTCTCGGCGCCGGAAGAGCTGGGCGGCTGGTTCGCGTTCCTGACGGTCCCGCCGGTGGCGCCGTATCCGCCCGAGTTGCAGGGAAAGAAGGTGTGCGGGGTCGTCTGGTGCTACAGCGGCGACGCGGCTGGTGCCGATGCCGTCTTCAAGCCGGTCGCAGAATTCGGGCCGCCGCTGATGCACGGCGTGCAGCCGATGCCGTACCCCATGCTGCAAGGCGCCTTCGACGCGCTGTACCCGCCCGGCGACCAGTGGTACTGGCGCGCCGACTTCGTCACCGAGCTGAGCGACGCGGCAATCTCCGAGCACCAGCGCTTCGGCCCGCGACTGCCCACCCCGCAGTCGACGATGCACCTGTACCCGATCGACGGGGCGGCGCACCGGGTCAAGGCGGGCGACACCGCGTTTTCCTATCGGGAAGCGAACTGGGCCTCGGTGTTCGCCGGCGTCAGCGGCAACGCCGCCGACGTGCCGGCGATTTCGGCGTGGTCGAAGGACTACTGGAACGCGCTGCACCCGCACTCGTCCGGCGGCGCCTACGTCAACATGATGATGGACGACGAAGGCGAGGACCGCATCCGCGCCTCCTATCGCGACAACTACCCGCGGTTGGCGGCGGCGAAGAAGCGCTACGACCCCGAGAACCTGTTCCGCGTCAACCAGAACATCCGCCCGCAGTAGGCAGCGACGCCGGGCCTGCGCACTTGTTCGCGCAGGCTCGCTGTTTTACTGGACCAGCAAGCCCTCGCGATTGGCGAACGCGGCCGCTTCGGTCCGATTGGCGGTGTAGGTTTTTTCGAGGATGCTGCGCACGTGATTGGCGACGGTGTTCGGGCTGATCACCAGGACCTGCCCGATCTCGCGGTTGTTGCGCCCCATCGCCATCAGCCGCAGCACCCCGATCTCGCGCTCGGTCAGGCCGCACGGATAGGTCGGCGCGGGGGCGGCGATCGAAGCGAGCAGCGCCTCGATGCGCGGCGTCAGTGCCTTCATGCCTAGCGCGGTGCTGTCGGCCAGCGCAGCTTCCAGCAGCGCCCGCGCCTGCTCGAGGTCACCGTCCTGGGCGCGCCGTTGCAGCATCACCGCGTAGCGATGGCGGCTGTGCGCCAGCCAGACCCTCGAGCCGGTTCGGGCGTCCATCGCCAGCGCCGCCTCAAAGTGGCGTTGCGCCACCTCCCACTGCGCCGTGACAGTGGCCAGGCTGCCGAGCAGGCGGTCGGCCGAACCCAGGCAAGGCCCGCTGGCGTCGGCAAGCAGGTTGGCGCCGGCATGCCCTTGCAGCAATCGGTACAGCAGGGCCGCGCGCTCGGCGTCGCCGAGGTAGACGCAGACCTCCGCCGCGAAGCTGACGATGGTCATCGTCGCGCCGTCGGTGGGCGGCCGCGACGCTCGTGACCAAGGCAGGCTGTCGAACTCGGCTCGGCACGCCTCGCGCATGTCGAGCTCGGCAAAGAGCAGCGCCAGCCCGGGTTGCCAGACGTTCGACTTCGGCGTGTCGCGCATGAACTGCTGCAGCATCGGCAGCGCCTCGTGCAACCGGCCTTGCTCGCGCCGCAGGCAGAACATCTGCATCCCGAAGGCGCCGACGGCCTTGTCCTCGTCGACCCGTCGACCCGCTTTCAGCGCTTGAGTCGCCCAATTCTCGGCATCGGCAAAACGGCCTTCGCCGATGCCCACCAGCACCTCGATCTGGCGGCAGAGGGAAAGCCAGTGGTAGGCCTGCCGCTGCTGGGACAGCCGCAGGCCCTCCTCCCGGATGCGGGCCAGCCCGGACGCGTCGCCGACCCGGATCAGATCGCAGAGGTAGAACGGGAGCAGGCGGAGGATCCGGTCCGGCAGATCGAGGTCATCGGCGATCGCCCACGCTTCGTTGGCGGCTGCGATGCGCTGGTCGAGCAGCTCGGACCAGTAGCCCGCCGTGGCGATCGACGCCAGCGCGGCGTAAAGGCTGCGCATGTCGTCGATCTTGCGTGCCAGCTCGACGGCCCGACGGTGCGCTTCCTTGGCCTCGTCGGCGCGATCGCAATAGACGTACGCCACGCACAGCTGGGCGATGAGCTGGACCCGCACCGTGTCGTCGCCTTGGTGAAGGGCGATGGCTTCGAGCAGGATCGCCACGGCGGCTTCGCCCGACTGGGCGGCCTGGGTGCTGCTTTTGGCAAAGCCGAGGGCCGCCTTCGTGAACTGCGCCGAACTGCTGCATTGGCGCGCCAGCTCGGCGGCCAGCTGGTACGACGCTCTGACCGTTTCGGGCAATGCGAACCAGGTCTGCACGTCGGCGAGCGAGAGCAGCACGGCGCAGCGCTGCGCCAGGTCCTTGGGGAAGTGCCGCTGCAGGAGCTGCGACGCGAGAGCATCGAGTCGTGCCGCTTCCTCGAACGCAAAAACCTGCGCCGCCTGTTCGGCCGAGCGCTTGGCATAGTCGAGCGCCTTGGCCGCGGCGCCGCCGGCGCCGGCCTCGCTGAAGTGATAAGCCAGTTGCGGCAGTACCGCCGCGTCGTCGCTGCCGCGATGCTGCTCGAGCATTTCGCCGATGCGCAGATGCAACCGGACGCGGCGCACGGGCAGCATCTCGTCGTACAGGGTCTCGCGAATCAGCGCATGGCCGAAACGAAACTGCTGCGTATCGGGCACGGCTTCGATCAGGTGCTCTGTCAGCGCCTCTTCCAGCGCCTGCAGCAAGTCGTCTTCGGACTTGTCGGCTTCGAGCTGCGCCAGCAGCTGCAGATCGAAGGTCCGGCCGATGCACGCGGCGATCGAGAGCAGCCGGCCGGCCGGCACCGAGAGGCGATTCAGGCGCTTGCCGATGACCTCGCGCACCCCGGTCGGAATCTTCAGCAGCCAGCGCGTGTCGTCGCCCGCGGAATCGAGCCCTTGCGGCGCCCCCGAGTCGACCAGCAGGCGCAAGGTCTCTCCCAGAAAGAGCGGGTGCCCCTCGGTGCGGGCGTGCAGGGCATCGACGAAGCGGGCGCTGCCGGCGCGGCCGTTGGCGGCGACCATGAATTCCTCGGTCTCATGCGCGCTCAGGCCTGCCAGCTCGATGCGCTGGCAGACCGGGGAGCGGGCCAGATCGGCCAGGGTGTCGAACAACGGATGCTGGCGCGACAGCTCGGTGTCGCGGTACGTGCCCACCACCAGCAGGGCGCTGTCCTCGAGTTCGGCAGCCAGGAATGCAAACAGGCGCAGCGAAGTCGCGTCGGCCCAGTGCAGGTCTTCGAAGATCAACAGCAAGGGCGCCCGCAGCGCCGCGCGTCGCCAGAAACTGGCAATCGCTTCAAACAGGCGAAAGCGCGACTGCGCCGAGTCGCCGGCCGCGTGCTCGCCCTGCCGCACGCCGAACCGCTCGGCGACTTCGGGAACGATGCTGGCAATGTCGGCCAGCCCGGCGCCGAGGGTCTCTGCCAGTTCGGCGTCGCCGCTCACGCTCAGGTAGCTGCGGATCAACTGCCGCCAGGGCCAGTATGGCGGTGCACCGGCCTCTTCAAGACAGCGCCCCCAGAGCACCGACGTGCCGGCCTGTTCCGCTTGAAGGGCGAGCTGCTGGGTCAGGCGGGTCTTGCCCATGCCGCCGGAACCGGCCAGCAGCACAACCCGCCCGAAGCCCTTGCGGGCGCCTGCCAGTGCCTTGGTCAACTGCGCCAGTTCGGGCTTGCGGCCGACGAAGAGGCCCGCGGGTCTTTGCGTCGCTCGGGGTGGCGGTGTGTCGCGCACCACGTGAGCTGCGGTCGGCGCGGTGCCGTTCCCGGCATTGCTGCCGGGAGCGCCGGCATCGTTTGCATCGACGCCGGCATCGATGTCATCGACGACGGCATAGGCGTGAATCGGCCGGGCGATGTTCTTCAGCGGCCGCTCGCCCCGGTCGATGAAGGTCGCGGCGATCCGACCGCTGACGACGCCGCGGACCGCGGCCGAGACGACGACGCCGCCCGGCTCGGCGAGCCCTTCGAGGCGCGCCGCCACATTGACGCCGTCGCCGTAGATCGTGCCGTCTTCCTTCTCGATCACGTCGCCCAGGTGCACGCCGATCCGAAAGTGCATGCGCGTGCCGGCCACCTCGGCGTCGGCCGCCGAGAGCAGACGCTTCTGGATCGTCAGTGCGGCGCTCACCGCGCCGGTGGCGGTTTCGAACATCGCCAGCACCGAATCGCCCGCCATGTCGATGACGCGACCCTGATGCGATTCGATCTGCGTCCTGAAGACGGCACGGGCCGCATCGAGCGCCGTCAGCGTCGCTTGTTCGTTCGCCGCCATCAACCGTGAAAAGCCGGCCGCGTCGGCTGCCAGGATGGCGGTGAGACGGCGTTTGAGGGGGGTATCGGAGATGGTCATGCGACTGCCCGCCAGATTCTGCACGACGAGTGCACGGCGGTCTCCACGCCGGATCGGCGGATTGGGGCGCTCGGGTCACCGCGAAGGGAGCGCCAGTTCGTCGAGGTCAACCCAGAGCCAGCGACCGACACCGAGGCCGTCGACTCGAACGCTGCCGAACGCGCTGCGGTGCAGCGTCTCGACCCGGTTGCCCACCGCCGCGACCATGCGCTTCACCTGGTGGTACTTGCCTTCGACGAGCGTCAGCCGCAGCGACGTCGCGCCGGTCGCTTCGCAGGCGGCGGCGACGACGGTCTGGTTGTCGTCATGGAGGACGACTCCGTGCAACAGCTGCTCGATCTGCGCCGCGTCGACCGGATGCTTGCACGTGACCTCGTAGACCTTCGGCACGTGGTGCTTCGGCGACGTCAGGCGATGGATCAAGCTGCCGTCGTCGGTGAACAGGAGCACGCCGGTCGTGTCTTCGTCGAGGCGGCCGATCGCCTGCACCCCGCGCCGGCGCAGCGGTGGCGGCAGCAGGCTGTAGACGCTCGGGTGATGCTTCGGCTTCTGCGAGCACTCGACGCCGGGCGGCTTGTTCAGGACGAGCAGGGCGCGCGCCCGATAGGTCCAGGGCCGGCCTCCGACTTCGAATGCGAGCTCGGCCTCGTCGAAGTCCTGCCAGGGATCGGTGCAGACGAGGCCGGCGACGCTGACGTGTCCCGCTGCGATCAAGGCCTCGCACTCGCGGCGCGTGCCCATGCCTTGTGAGAACAGGATCTGCGACAGATGCAAGCGCTGCCCGCTCAGTAGGTGAGCTCGAGCATGACGATGTGGTTGTCGGCAGCCGGCCAGGCCCTGCCGACGATGCGCTCGCCGTTGAACTCGCCGACGACGGCGCGGCCCGGAGTGTCGGCGACTCGCAGGCGCGCCGACGAGACTCCGGCCACGCCCGCCGCGATGCCTGCGGGCGGACTGGTGCCGTCGAGCGAGATGCGGTCGCGCGGCACCCCGAAGAAGCCGCGCGGCCGCGTCAGCACGACCAGCGACTTCGCGTCGCGGTCGGCCGCGGCCAGACGCTCGGCGCGCAGGCTGACGATCTGCGACGAGCGCGGAAAGGGCGACCGGTAGATATGCGTCGTCGCGTAGCCCGGCGCCGCGATCACGAATTCGTAGCCCGCCGTGCCGTCCGCTGCGAACGGCCCCCACCGTCCGTCGCTGCCGATCGTCTTCTGGTGGACGGCGATGCCGCGTCGTTCGCCGCTGCTTGCATCGGTCGCGTAGACCTCGACCTTCGCACCGACCAGCGGCAGGTTGGTCGTGTAGCTGCCCTGTGCGTTGTCGAGGCCGAGGCCGCTGACCTTGCCGTCGAGCACGACTGCCGCTTCGGCAGCGATCGCCAGCGTCGCCGGCGCCCGGCGGGCGATGAAGCGATAGGTTTCGGCGAACGCCCTCATGCTGAACGAGGTCTCGCGATGGTCGATGCCGGCGATGACGACGTTCTCGGCGCCCTTCAGCGCCGGGCCGTCGAAGCCGACGTTGGTGGGAGTGCCGCGTTGGCCGATCCAGGCGCCGTCGGGTTGTGCGTACTTGTCGTTGCTGTCGGAGCGGATCGTCAGCCAGCGAATGCCCGGCGTGACTTCGTTGCCGTCCGGACCTTGCGGCGCGTTCAGCCGGGCCAGGAACGGGCCGACGCCGTTGAATTCGCTGCCGGGCAGGAAGCCGTTGTGGGCCCAGGCGCCATGGTTCGGCGTGCCGCCGAGCACGCCGTCGGAAACGAGGCCGGCGCCGCCGCCATTGGCGATGAAGTCGCGGATCGGATAGCCGCCGCGCGAGTTGCCGACCAGCGCCACCTTCGCCGCACCTGTCGCCCGCAGCACCTGATGGACTTCGGCCGCGAGATAGGCCGTGTACTCGGCGGCCGAGGTGCTGCCGGGTTGCGCCTTGGCGTCGTCGCTGCGCGCGTTCGGGTACGGCAGGTCGATCGCGTGCAGGCGCTGGCGCGGCCAGCCGTTCGATTCGAAGCGCCAGATCGTCGTCATCCAGAGCGCGGCGGTGTCGCCGTTGCCGTGAACGAAGACGATCGGCGTGACCTCGCTCGATTTCGACCCTGCGGTGGCGCAGCCTGCCAAGGGCGCGACGCCGCTTGCGGCAGCGGCGAGAACGAGTCGGCGTCTGGTCATCGAGGGAAGCGAAGTCTGCGTCATGTCGGGTCTCATCTGCGATCGGCGGGCGGGGCGCCGGGGGCGAGGTCGCCTGTCGCGGGCAAGGCCGGCACGGCAAACAGATCGCTTGCTGCGAGCACTGCCGGCGAGCCGGCGGACAGGTCGCATGCTGCAGGCAGCCGTGGCAAGCCGTCGGTGGCAAGCGAGGTCGCCGCACGCACCGCACGCAGGACCGCATCGGCGAGCACCTCCGCGGCCAGCGCGCCGATCAGCGTCGTGTGCAGCTGCCGGCCGACAGCACCGGTGGCCAGCGCGAACACGACATCGCCATCGCTCATCGTGTGGATCGGCCGGATCGTCCGGGCCAGCCCGTCGTGCGCCATCTGCGCGACCTTGGTCGCTTCGGCCTTGCTCAGGCGCGCGTCGGTGGCCACCACGGCGAGGGTCGTCGCTTCGGCCGCAGCGCCGATCGCATTCGGGTTTGGCGCGTCGGCCAGCCAGGCCGGCCAGTCGCCGCGCCGGAGCGCGGCCATGGTGTCGACGAAGCCGCCGCCACCGGCCCGACGCGCCCCGGCGACGATGGCGCCGTTGCGCGGATCGACGACGTCGCCCATCGCATTGACCGCGACCAGCGCCGCGACCGTGACGCCGTCGATCGTGATCGAGGCGCTGCCGACGCCGCCACGCATCGCTTGCGCCATCCCGAACAGCTTGCCGATGCTGGCGCCGGCGCCGGCGCCGACGTTGCCCTCGGCCGCCGTCTCCCGCGTCGCCGCCTCGCAGGCGGCGTAGCCGGCCGCGGCGTCGGGACGGATCGTTGCGTCGCCGATGCCGAGATCGAAGAGGATGGCAGCGGGAACGATCGGCACCGTCAAGGCGCTGCCGTCCGCGCGCCTCGGTCCGACCGCGACGCCGATGCCTCGTTCGTCGAGCCAGCGCATCACGCCGCCGGCGGCGTCGAGGCCGAAGGCGCTGCCTCCAGAGAGCAGCACCGCGTGCACTTTCTCCACGGCATTGACGGGCGACAGCAACTCAGTCTCGCGCGTCCCCGGCGCCGCGCCGCGAACGTCGACGCCGCACACCGCGCCGGCCGGCGCAAGCACGACGGTGCAGCCAGTCGGCCGCCGTGCATCGGTGAAGTGGCCGACCGACAGGCCGGCGACCGCCGTCAGGCCGAAGGTCACGTCGCGCAGGGCCGCGACCGAAGGGAGCGTGGGGGCTCCGGCCGGGCGCCGGGCCGCCCCAAGGCCGGCAGCGCCCCCTCGGGGGGCCGCGACCGAAGGGAGCGTGGGGGCTCCACTAGATCAAGCGAAGACACCGGCCGTGTCGTGCATGCGGGCCGAGACCTCGCCGAGGTGGAACAGCGTGTCCCCGAACGTCATCTCGATCACGGTGAGGCGCTTGAAGTAATGGCTGGCGGCGTACTCGTCGGTGACGCCGATGCCGCCGTGGAGCTGGATGCATTGCTGGCCAACGAAGCGCATCGACCGGCCCAGCTGGACCTTGGCCTGCGAGATCGCCCGCCGCCGTGCCGGTGCCGGTTCGCCGAGCTTCAGCGTCGCGAAGAAGCTCATCGATCGGGCCAGCTCGAGCTGCATCTTGACGTCGGCCATGCGATGACGCAGCGCCTGGAACGTCGCGATCGCCACGCCGAACTGCTTGCGCGTGTTCATGTACTCGACCGTCAGCGACACCAGCTTGTCCATCGCGCCGACCGCCTCGGCACACAGCGCGGCGATGCCGATGTCGACCGCATGCTCGAGCTCGGTCAAGGCTATGCCGGCCGGCAGGAGCTCGATGCCCGTCGCGTCGGTGAGGACCAGGTCGGCGGCCGCGCCGCCATCCTGGGTGGTGTAGGGCCGCAACTCGACGCCGGGCTCGCCCCGCGAGACAAGGAACAAGGCCACACCGGCGCCGTCGTCGGTGCCGCCACCGGTGCGTGCCGAGACGATGAAGGCACCGGCCTGGCTGCCCGCCGGCACGACGATCTTGGTGCCGTTGATCTGGCAGGTCCCGCCGTGTTGCCCGGCCCTCGTCTCGACATGGTTCAGGCGATAGCGCGAATGCCGTTCTTCCTGCGCCAGGACCACCCGCTGGCTGCCGTCGGCGATGCCGCCCAGCCACAACGCCGACGACGGTGCGTGCCCGGCGCCCAGCAGATGCGCAGCAACGAGCGCGACCGGCGCATAGGGCTCGAGCACGAGGCCGCGGCCGAGCTCTTCCATGACGACCATCGCCTCGACCGCGCCGAGGCCGAGGCCGCCCTGCGCCTCTTCGATCTGCAGTCCGAGCAGGCCGAGGTCGGCCAGGCCGGTCCAGCCTTCCGCCGAGAAGCCGCCGGCCTTGACGACGCCGCGCCGCGTTTCGAAGTCGTAGCTCTTCTCGACCCAACGGCGCACCGTGTCGCGCAGCATCTCCTGGTCATCGCTGAAATCGAAGTCCATGCTCAGCTCCCGAGAACCGTCTGCGCGACGATGTTGCGCTGCACTTCGTTCGATCCGCCGTAGATCGAGGTCTTGCGCATGTTGAAGTAGGTACCGGCGAGCGGCGCGACGAACCCGGCGCCGGCGTATTCCGCCTGCCAGCCGGCTTCCATCGCTTCCTTGACCAGCGGCACCGAGGCAGGGCCGGCGGCCAGCATCATCAGCTCGCTGTAGCGCTGCTGGATCTCGCTGCCACGAATCTTCAGCAGGCCGGCGACGTCGAGGCTCTGCTTGCCGCTCTTTTCCGCTGAGAGAACGCGCAGCACCATCATCTCGAGGGCGACGACGTCGACCTCGAGGCTGGCGATCTGATCGCGAAAGCGGCCGTCGTCGTAGATGCCTTCCGACTGGGCAAGGCGCTTCAGCCGCTCGAGCTCGCGCTTGGCGCGATTGACGTCGGCGATGTTGGTCCGCTCGTGCGCGAGCAGGTGCTTGGCGTAGGTCCAGCCCTTGTTCTCCTCGCCGATGAGCTGGTCGGCGGGCACCTCGACGTTGTCGAACCAGACCTCGTTGACCTCGTGCTCGCCGTCCATGGTGACGATGGGGCGCACCGTCACGCCCGGGCTCTTCATGTCGATCAGCAGGAAGCTGATGCCGGTCTGCGGCTTGCCTTCGCTCGAGGTCCGCACCAGGCAGAAGATCCAGTCGCCGAACTGGCCGAGCGTGGTCCAGGTCTTCTGGCCGTTGACGATGTACTTGTCGCCGTCCTTGGTGCGGACCCGTTCGGCCTTCGTCTTCACCGAGGCCAGATCCGATCCCGCGCCCGGTTCGCTGTAGCCCTGGCTCCACCAGACCTCGCCGCTGGCGATGCCGGGCAGGAAGCGCTTCTGCTGCTCCGGCGAACCGAACGCCATGATGACCGGCGCGACCATGACCGGCCCGAACGGGATCACCCGCGGCGCCCCCGCGAGTGCGGTTTCTTCCTCGAACAGATGCTTCTGGATCGCGTTCCAGCCGGGACCGCCGAACTGCTTCGGCCAGCCCCAGCCGAGCCAGCCGTTCTTGCCGAGCGTCTTGGCCCAGCGCTGCATCTCGTCGCGGCTGAGGCGGATCGAGTTGCGGACCTTCTGGCTGATGTCCGGCGGGAGATTGGCAGCGACCCAGCCGCGAATCTGCTCGCGGAAGGCCTGCTCCTCGGGCGTGAAATTGAGGTCCATGCGATCTCCGGCGCGGCGCCGATCGCCGCTGAGCGACGTTTTTAGCACGAGCGTGCGAATCGCCTCGTCGCCGCAGATGCGCGGCCAACTCCGCAGCGCCGGTCAGAAGCCGGTCAGAAGCCAGTCAGAAGCGGCGGTCGAGCGTCATCCGGTCGTTTTCGCGGCGCATCTGGAAGCGGCTGAGGAAGCTGTTGCCGAGCAGGACGAACGGGATCGGCGCCGGCAGGATGGTGGCGTCGACGTTGAAGACCTGCACGTCGCCGATCTGCACCGAGCTCAACTGCATGTGATAGGAGGCGACCGGGCCGTTGGCGGTGCTGGCGTAGCCGCGCTGGCCGGCCTTGTAGTCGAGGCCGATGCGCTCGGCCTCGGCAGCGCTCATGGCGATGGTCGTGGCGCCGGTGTCGACGACGAATCGCACCGAGCGGCCGTTGATGGTGCCGGAGGTCACGAAGTGGCCGCCGCTTTGCGCCGTCAGGACGATCTGGTTGCCGGTGCCGGCGCTGACGGCGCCGCCGAGGTTGGCGGGGGCGCCGCCGAGCTGCAGCGTGACCCGCTTGCCGAGGACCTCGATCACCGCGTCGTTGCCGGTGACGCTGACGAGCCGGACACCTTCTACGGTGCTGCCGACGGCGACGTTCCTCGCCTTGCCGTCGATGACGAGGAGGGCGCGGCTGCCGAGGCTGCCGCCCATCGACACGGTCTGTGCCGATGCGCCGCCGAAGCAGACGAGGGCGGCCGCGAGGACGATCGAGGCGGGCGCCGCAGCGGTCACATCGGCCTTAGTCGCGGAAGTTCGTGAACGACAGCGGCAGCTCGACGACGTCCCTCCGCACCAGCGCCATCGCCGCCTGGAGATCGTCTCGCTTGGCACCGGTCACGCGCACCGTATCGCCCTGGATGGAAGCCTGCACCTTGAGCTTGCTCTGCTTGATGGTCGTCTGGAGTTTCTTCGCGGTGTCGCTGTCGATGCCGCTCTTGACGGTCATCGGCTGCTTGACCTTGTCGCCGCCGATCTTCTCGATCTTGGCGCTGCGATCGAGAAAGCGCGTGTCGACGTTGCGCTTGGTCAGCTTGCCGAGCAGGATATCGACGACCTGGCCGATCTGGAAATCGCTGTCCGCGTAGAGCGTGATTTCCTTCTCCTTCAGCTCGATCCGCGCCGAGGAGCCCTTGAAATCGAAGCGGGTGCCGAGCTCCTTGGCGGTCTGCTCGACGGCGTTCTTGACCTCGACGAGGTTGGGTTCGAGCACGGTATCGAAGCTGGGCATGGCGTTTCCTTTGCCGCGAGCCGGCCCTGGCCGGTGCCGCGAATCAGTGAAAATTCTCCCATGCAAATCGACTCGGGCGTGAGCCTGAAGCCATACAACACGTTCGGTCTGCCGGCGGTCGCGCACACGCTCGTGCGCATCGCCAGCGACGCCGACGTGCGCGCGGTCGTCGATCATCCAAAGCTCGGCCGGGCCGCCAAATTCATTCTCGGCGGCGGCAGCAACATCATCCTGACCCGCGACATGCCGCAGGTGGTGCTGAAGGTCGAGGTCAAGGGCATGCGCCTGGTCGAGACCCGCGCCGACGCCTGGATCATCGAGGCCGGCGCCGGCGAGAACTGGCACGATCTGGTGGCCTTCACGCTCGCCGCCGGTTGCCCCGGCCTCGAGAACCTTGCCCTCATCCCGGGCTCGGTCGGGGCCGGGCCGGTGCAGAACATCGGCGCCTACGGCGTCGAGCTGCAGGACCGTTTCGAATCGCTCGACGCCGTCGATCTGGTGACCGGCCGCAGCGTTCGCATCGATGCGTCGATGTGCGCGTTCGGCTACCGCGACAGCGTCTTCAAGCACGCGCTGGCCGGGCGGAGCCTGATCACGCGCGTGCGCTTTCGCCTGCCGCGGCCCTGGCAGCCGGTGCTGGGCTATCTCGAGCTGCAGAAAAAAATTGCCGAGACCGGCGTCGCGGCGCCGGACCCGCAGCAGATCTTCGACTGGATCGTCGCCATCCGCCGCGCCAAGCTGCCCGACCCGGCGGTGGTCGGCAACGCCGGCAGTTTCTTCAAGAACCCGGTGGTCACGCCGGAACAATGTCGCGACATCATCGGTCGCGACCCGGCAGTCGTTCACTACCCGATGCCCGACGGCAGCGTCAAGCTGGCGGCCGCCTGGATGATCGATGTCTGCGGCTGGAAGGGAAAGTTCGTCGGCCACGCCGGTGTCTACGACAAGCAGGCCCTGGTGCTGATCAATCGCGGCGCCGCGATCGGCTCTGAAGTGATGACGCTCGCGCTGGCGATTCAGGAAAGCGTCTACGGCCGCTTCGGGATTCGACTCGAGCTCGAGCCGGTGGTGGTCTAGGCGCCGAGACCGCGGCGGTTCGCGACCGCAACGCGTGAAGAGTTGGCGGATCGCCGCGACAGCGGACTGCTGGTCCGAAGCGGCCGATCGGCGGAGACCACGGCGCACGGCGCGCCGCGCAAAGTCAGCTGTCCCCGATCCGCTTCTCTGGACGGGCCGCCAGCAACGCCGATCGCAGTCCTTCGCCATGTCACCGAGCTCGAGCCGCCACGAAACCTCAACCGTCCTTGCCGTGGCGCACGGGCGGAGCGCGGGCGATCGCGGCCTGGCTCGTCCGACCCTGACATCGGCTTACCCGTCGAGGACGAGTGGTCGCTCAAGAGCGACCGGCGGCGCCTCCAGCACCTCAACTTTTCGGCTCCGCTTCCGAAAAAAACGGGGGATGACACAAGACCGGGAACTGGTGATGAACGAAATTCAAGCGAACCGAAACCGCATGGTTGTTCGGCCCATCGAGCGCGGCTTCACGCTGGTCGAGCTGATGGTGACCTTGTCGGTCGCGGTGATCCTGCTGACCACCGCGATCCCGTCTCTGCGCAGCTTCACCACGCGCAATCAGATCGCCTCGATCGAGTCCGGCCTGATGGCATCGCTGGCGCTGGCCCGGGCCGAGGCCGCGAAACGCGGCACCTTCGTGTTCGTGGTCGCGAGGCCCGGCGGGCCGTCGAACAACGAATACGCGAACGGCTGGGACCTCTACGCGGATGTCGACGGCAACGGCACCTTCAGCGCCGCCGACTTCCCCGCGCTGCGCCACTACGACGCGCTGCCGGCCGGCCTCACGCTTCACGGCGCCGCGCAGATCAGGTTCAACCCGAGCGGCTATCTGACGCCGGCCGCGACGCTGACCTTCAAGGTCTGTCAGGCAGTGGCCGACACCGACGGCTTTCTCGTGACGCTGCCGCCGAGCGGCGCCGCCGATGTCTCGGCGTTCGCCGTCGCCAGCGCGGCAGACTGCACGTCCTGATCATGAATCGCCGCCCCGGTCCGCAACGCGGCACCAGCCTCGTCGAGGCGCTGGTGGCGGTGCTGATCCTGTCGATGAGCGCGCTCGGTTATGCGGCGCAGCAGATGCAGGGTGTCTCGAGCAATGCCAGCGCGCTCTGGCGCAGCAAGGCGACGCAGCTCGCCTACGAGATGTCGGACCGCTTGCGTGCCAACCAGGGCGGCGTCGCGGCAGGCCGCTTCAACCGACCGGTCGAGCTGGCCGTGTCCTGCGGCACGTCGGCTCCGTGCACTCCCTCCGACATGGCCTCGCTCGACTATGGCCAGTGGCGCACCGACGTCAGCGCCGCGTTGCCGGGCGGCATCGGCATCGTCTGCGTGACTAGCACGCCGAACAGCGGAACCTCGGCCGCGCCGGGCTGCGACGGCGTCGGCACCACCTTCGCCATCAAGGTGTTCTGGACCGAGAAGACCACCGAGTCGCTGTTCGGGACGGTGGTCCGGCCATGACTTCCGGTGCGCCTTCACGGCGCCGGCAACGCGGCATGACGCTGGTCGAGCTGATGGTGGCCGCGATGATCGGCCTCTTCGTCGTCGCTGTCATGGGCACCGTGTACATCGGCAGCAAGGGCACCTTCCTGGCCCAGGACGCGATGGCGCGTCTGCAGGAAAACGGCCGCTTCGCCATGGACACGATCGGCGCCGATCTGCGCATGGCCGGATTTCGCGGCTGCATGGGCTACGGCAGGAACACCGCGGTCGTGAACACGCTCGGCAGCGCCACGAGCTCCCTCTACGACTTCGGAATCGCGATCGAAGCGTCGCGCAACACCGGCGCGGCCTGGTCGCCGGCCCTCGATTCGGCGATCGCCGGCCTGTCGCCGGCGCCGAGCGCCTCGGGGATCGTCCTGACGGTGCGCCGGCCGATCGGCCAGGGCTGGGCGCTGACCTCGGAAATGGGCGACGGCAACGATCCCCTCACCGTCAGCGCACCGGCGCCGTTCGGCACCGGCGATCTGCTGATGGTGACGGACTGCACCGGCGCCGCGGTGTTGCAGGTGTCGAATGCCGACCCGGCCGGCACCGGACAGCTCGAGCATGTACCGGGCGGCACGCTGGCTCCGGGCATGACCACCGCCAGCCTCGGTCGGGCCTTCCTGCAGGATGCGCTCGTGTACCGGCTCGAGACGGTCACCTACTACCTGGCGCCGAGTGCTCGCCCCGGCAAGGCCGGGATCATGTCGCTCTGGGCCTTCGTCAACCCGTCCTACGACGGCACGCCGCAGCCGTCGGAGCTGGTCACCGGCGTCGAGCAGATGGACGTGAGCCTCGGCGTCGACACCGACGGCGATCAGAACGCCGACACCTACCTCGCCGCCGACGCGGTCACCAACTGGGCCAACGTGGTCAGCGCCCGCATCGAGCTGCTGTTCGCCAGCGCCCAGGACAACGTCACGACCGCGCCGCAGCCCTACGTCTTCGGCGGCGTCGGGCGCACGCCTTCCGACCGCAAGCTGCGCACCGTGATGACCTCGGTCTCCTCGCTTCGGAACTCGCTGCCATGAGCTGCTGCGGATCGAGCTCTCGGCCGGAGCGCCTGCAGGAGAGCGGTTTCACGCTGGTCATCGTCCTGCTGATGATGGTCGTGCTCGCGCTGCTGGGCGTGGGCGCGATGAACACGAGCATCCTGCAGGAGCGGATGGCCGGCAACGTGCGCGACAAGAACGTCGCCCTGCAAAGTGCCGAAGCCGGTCTTCGCGATGCCGAGGCCGACATCCTGAACAACCTCAGTTCGACGTCGCCGTTCGTCGCCGGTTGCACCTCCGGGCTTTGCGTCCCGCCGTCGATGGCGGCATCCGGCGCGGTGTCGGCGCCGCTCTGGCCATCGGCCAGCTGGGACGGCACGCACAGCCGCCAGTACGGCCAGTACACCGGCGCAGCGGCGCTGCCCGATGTCGCGCAGCAGCCGACCTACATCGTCGAGCTGCTGCCGAACCTGCCGCCGGGCGTCGGCAACAGCGTGAACCTCGGCAGCCAGGACTCGCAACAGGCACAGGCCTTTCGCATCACCGCGAGAGCGACCGGCCGTCGCGACACGACGACAGTGGTCCTTCAATCCATCTACGTGAAGCAGTGACCATGCGCAAATTCAGTCTCGTCTTCTCGCTCGGCGTCGCGGCGGGCGCCTTGTCGGCCCTGCTGCCCGCACAGTCGCTCGCGCAGAACCTGAACTTGTCGCAGGCGCCGCTCTTTCTCGTCAGCAGCGTCCGGCCGAACGTCCTGGTCCTCTACGACAACTCGGAATCGATGGACGGCACGATGGCCGGCAAGCTGATCGCCGGCGACGATCCGACGACCCGCGGCAACATCGCCCGCGCCGTGCTCTCGAGCACGATGACGTCGTACCGATCGGCGTTCAACTGGGGGCTCGGCAGCTTCGAGCTCAACGGCTCGCCAAACGTCTATTACACGTATGGGTACTTCTTCGGCAGCGACCAACAGGTCCTGTTTACGGATGACTGTGTCGGTGGCGTGTCGAACACCAACCGCGGCCTGCGCTGCATTCCAAACCCGGAACCTTTCGCTGGCGGGAGGTTCATCACGTACTACTTGAGCGGAGACGACCCCGCGATCAACGACGTGCTCTACATCGGCGGTGACTACGGCCCGCAGCTGTACGGCAACGGCGTCTATGGCTCGACCAGCTACGACGTCTTCATCAACCGCAATGGCAACGCCGGAACCAGCTGGGACAACAACAGCTTCAACGCCTACCAGGGCCAATGGGGCTTCACGCCGACCGACGCCGGCTACCTGCCGACGACGCCGCCGAGCAACCGGATGCTGTGGGTCAAGCGGGCCTGGGGCTACTACAACGACATCACCGGCGCCGGCCGCATCAATCTGCCGGTCGCTGCTGATTCGACGTCTCAGCACGACGCCTTGATGGCCCTGCTCGCTCCGGAGACCGGCAACCCGGGCAGCGCCGACCTGAAGAACGCTGCAGTGTTCACGCCGCTGGCCGGGACCTTGGACACGGCACGGCGATATTTCGCCAACACGCTGGGCAACGGCACCAACACACCGATCTCGCAGTCGTGCCAGAAGAACTTCGTGCTGCTCGCGACCGACGGCAACCCGACCGGCAACACCGACGGCAACATGTATTCGCTCGAGGACCAGCAAAACACTTACGCCCGCAACGCCTGGACGTTCTCGCCTGCGGCCAACGACGTCTTCGACAACATCCGGGCGCTGCGGACCACGAATCTGAGAGGCCGGGGCAGCCTCAATGGCCCCTACGACGTTCAGACCTACGTGGTCGGGCTCGGCGACACCCTCGCCAATGCGAGCTCGATCGCGGCGCTGAACCGGATGGCTCTGCTCGGCGGCGGCAGCCCGACCGCCTATCTCGCCGACGACGCCACGGCGCTCGGCAATGCGTTCCAGCAGATCAGTGCCGACATCATCTCGAAGACCTCCGCTGCCTCGGCGGTGTCCCTGAACTCGGGCTCCTGGAACACCGGCTCGCAGGTGTTCCAGGCCCGTTTCAGCAGCGGCGACTGGTCCGGCCAGCTGCTCGCCTATCGCCTCGACGCCTCGGGCACGCCGCGCGCGCCGACGATCTGGGATTCGGGCCAGTTGTTGAACGCCCAGGACTGGAACACCGGACGTCGCCTGTTCACCTACAAGCCGTCGGCCGCGCTCAACAGCCGCGGCATCGCCTTGCGCTGGCCTGCCAACAGCGCCGCGCCGACCGCGACCGAGATGGACAGCGCGATGGTCCTGGCCCTGAACACTTCACCGTCCGGAGCGGTGGACAACCTCGGCTCCGACCGGCTCGACTACCTGCGTGGCGACACCAGTCGAGAGGGCCGCAACTGCAGCAGCTGCGCAACTGCCTTCCGCAACCGCCCGACCAGCGTCCTCGGCGACATCGTCAACTCGGCGCCGGTCTACGTCGGCGGCGCGACAGGCAATTTTCGCGACACGATCGAGCGGGCTTCGTACAGCGCGTATTCGGCGGCTCGAAGCGGCGGCACCCCCGCCATCTTCGTCGGCGCCAACGACGGCCTGCTGCACGCCTTCAACGGCAGCACCGGATCCGAGCTGTTCGCCTATGCACCGTGGGCGATCCGCAACAAGCTGAGCGGCCTGACCGGCGCCAGCTACGCGCACCAGTACACGGTCGATGGCTCGCCCACGGTCGGCGATGCGTACTACGGCGGCCAATGGCACACCGCACTCGTCAGCGGCATGAACGCGGGCGCTCCTGGCCTGTTCGCGCTCGACGTCGGCAATCTGCAGAACCTCACCGAAGCGGACGCAACGCGGATCGTCCGCTGGGAAATCGATGGCAGCGATGCCGACGTCGGCTATGTGTTCAGCCAGCCGGTCATCGCCAAGATGCGCAACAACCGCTGGATGGCCATCGTCGGCAACGGCTACAACAGCACCAGCAAGCGCGCGGTCTTGTTGCTGGTCGACATCGAGACCGGCGCGCTGACCCGGATCAACACGCTCGCCGGCGGCAGCAGCGCGGGCAACGGCCTCTCCGGGGTGGTGGCGATCAGCAGCGCCAACAACGGCGTTGCCGACATCGTCTATGCCGGTGACCTCCTGGGCAATCTGTGGCGCTTCGACGTCTCGAGCGTCAACCCGGCGGCCTGGAAAGTGGCGTATGGCTCCGCGGGCGCACCGCTGCCGGTGTTCACCACCGCGGCCGGCCAGGCGATCACGGCGCGACCCGACGTGACGCTGTCTCCGCAAGGCGGCTACCTCCTGAGCTTCGGCACCGGCCGCTATGTCGACAGCTCCGACAACGGCACCAGCACGCCGCAAGCCGTCTACGGGATCTGGGACAACGGCATCTCGCCGACGACGATCGGTCAGCTGCAAAGCCAGAGCGTGTTCGACACCGCTGCCGGAACCAATGGCAAGACGTATCGGGTCACCACGCACGCAGTCGGCGCGGCGGCGGATGGCGTGCTGGTCGGCGACAACGCCGTCTCGCTGGCCGCTTACTACGCGACCAAGCGAGGTTGGGTCCTGAACCTGCCCCTCAGCGGCGAACGCGTCGTCGCCCAGGCGACGATCCGGTTCGGCAAGGTCGTCGTCTCGACGCTGATCCCCGACACGAGCCCGTGCTCGTACGGTGGCGACGGCTGGATCATGGAAGTCGACGTGATCACCGGCAACCGCGGCGACATCTCGCTCGACACCAACGGTGACAACAGCGTCGACAGCCTCGATCGCGTGGTCGTCCGCAGCGTCGCGACCGGAGGCAAGGTCGTGTCCGGGGTGCGCGTCGGCTCGATCCCCGCCGCGGCCGCGATCATCCGGTCCCAGGACCGCACGCTCGACGACAAGTTGATCAACACCAGCTCCGGCAGCGTCCTCGGGGTGCGTGAATCGGGCAACGGAACGCGCTCGGCTCGCGCCGCCTGGGAGCAGATCAGATGAGCATCACCCGAGCCTTGCTCGTCTTCGGCCTGCTCTCGAGCGCGCTGCTGGCCGCCGCCCCGGCCGCTGCAGTCGGCGTGACCGGCGGCCGCGGCCCCGCCGCACCGAAGGACATCGTGCGGGCCCCGGCGGCGGTGCCGCCTGTCGTCGCCACGCTCGATCTGGCCGAAGGCACGATCACCGCGATCGACCGCACCAGGCGCACGTTCTCCGTTTCGGGCGTCACCCTGGCCTGGCACCCGACGCGGCTGCGCATCTACACCGCCAACGGCCTGCGTGTCGGCGACGCCGACCTGCACGCCGGCTCGCGCATCCGCTTTGCCCTCGACCCGTCGCCGAGCGAGTCGCGCACGGTGGTTCTGATCTACCTCCAGGCAGCGCCATGACCAGTGCGGCCATGCCGGCGCGAACGCGCCGCCGACCGAGCCGGGGCGGCTTCTCGTTGGTCGAGCTGCTGATCGCGATGGCCATCGTCGCGGTGCTGGTCGCGCTCGCCTATCCCAGTTTCATTCGGCAGATCCAGACCTCGCGCAGGTCCGACGCCAAGTCCGCGTTGCTCGCATGTGCGCAGATGCTGGAGCGCTTCAGCAGCCAGAACGGCAACTACAGCGCCGGCGCCGACGCGGCCGTGACCGCTGCCTGCATCGGCCTGTCCAGGAACGGGTACTACACGATGCCCGCAGGAAATGTGCCGGCCGCAGCACGCGCCGGCGTGTTCCTGATCCAGGCCCGCCCGAACGGCATGCAGACGAGCGACGGCTGCGGAAGCTTCACCTATGCACAGGACGGCAGCCGTGGCGTTGCGGGAGCAACGCTGGCCAGCAATCTCTGCTGGTGAGAGGGCTGGAGCCGGGCAACTGCGCCTGACGAGCGGCGGCTGCTGACCTCCCCATTCTTGGGGAGGGTCCGCCGGGCAATGTCCGCTTTTGCGGTCCGTTCACGCTATGTTTGGTAGCAGGCTCAATCGAGCCCGCACACGGGAAACCTCGAAAGGTCCGGACATGGCGCAGGGAATTCACAGCAGGATGTGGGTGGCGGCGTTCGCCATCGGTTGTTTCGTGACGGCGGCGTTCGCCGATGACGCCGACGACCGGCAGCGTCCGACGACGCCCCAGTTCCACAACGCCCGCAACGACAGCGGCGTGGCAACGACGATCAGCACCAACGGCTTCATCGACCGGCGCAACCCGTTCTTCCAGGACCTGGGCGTCAACGGACGGAGTTGCGTCACCTGTCACCAGCCCAAAGATGGCTGGACCATCACTCCCCAGGGCGTGCGCGATCGCTTCGACGCGAGCCGTGGCAACGAGTCGCTGTTTCGCCTCAACGACGGCGCCAACTCGCCGCGCGCCGATGTCTCGACCCTGCAGGCGCGCGAGCGGGCGTACAGCATGCTGCTCAGCAAAGGCCTGATCCGGGTCGGCATCGGCATCCCCGCAAATGCCGAATTCGAGCTGGTTGGCGTCGACGATCCCTACGGCTTCGCGTCGGCAAGCGAGCTGTCGCTGTTTCGCCGGCCGCTGCCGACCACCAATCTGCGCTTTCTCAACACCGTCATGTGGGACGGCCGCGAGACCTTCACCGATTCCGCATCGCCGATCTGCCTGAAGGACGCGATTCCGGCCAAGTGCTTCTCCTCGCTGCACTTCGATCTCGCCGATCAGTCGAATGGCGCGACCGTCGGCCACGCCCAGGGCATCCTGCCGCTGACGCCGACCCAGCGCGATGCGATCGTCGACTTCGAGCTCGGCATCGTCACCGCGCAACAGCGCGACGACGCGGCCGGCCGCCTCAGCGTGCAAGGCGCCAACGGCGGGCCGTCGTTCCTGAGCGGCGTCGTTTCTTATTTCGGCATCAACGACACGGTCAAAGGGGACTACCTGACGAACCTCAATTTCACGCCGAACGTGATGTCGCTCTATCAGGGCTGGCAGTCGTACATCCCCGACGCGCGACGCGAAGACGCCGAAGGCCGCGACCGGAGCGTCGCCGTTGCCAGGCGGGCGATTGCCCGCGGCCAAGCGCTTTTCAACAGCAAGCCGATCACGATCACCGGCGTCAAGGGACTCAACGACGACCTCGGCGCCCCCGTGATCCCGGGGACCTGCACCACCTGCCACAACACGCCCAACGCCGGCAACCACTCGGTGCCGATGCCGCTCGACATCGGCTTGACCGATGTCGGCCGGCGCACGCCGGACCTTCCGCTCTACACGTTGCGCAACAAGCTGAGTCTGGCGACCGTACAGACGAGCGATCCCGGCCGGGCCCTCGTCAGCGGCCGCTGGAAGGACATCGGCCGCTTCAAGGGACCGACGCTGCGGGCCCTGGCCTCGCGGGCGCCGTACTTCCACAACGGCTCGGCCAAGGATCTGAACGAGGTCGTGCGCTTCTACAACGAGCGCTTCGGAATCGGCTTCACCGACCAGGAGCGCGATGACGTCGTCGCCTTCCTGAAGGCCCTCTGACCGGCGTCACCAAGGAGCGAATCATGCAGTCGACAACCAGCCTCTGGGGGCGCCCCGGCGCGCGCCGCATCATCATCGTCATTGCGATCGCCAGCGCCGCGGCGGCTGCCACCGCGGGTGCGGCGTTGCGCGGCCATCCATCGGCGCAGCGCACGGCGCCGCTGGCAGCCGCGGTCAGGACCGGCGCCGCCCAGCCGTCGTCGATGCAGACGCCGGGTGAGGGCAGGGCCGGGTTCGATCGGTCGGTGCCGGCCGCGGCCGAGGCCTTGCACGCCGCGCCGGGCGCGGCTGAAGAGTCGACTGCGACGACCTTCTGAAGTGCGGCGGCGAAAGCGCCCGCGGGGCCTCGTGGGCCTGACGTGTGCCCACTCGCTGAGCGTGCGTCGCTCGGGCGCGCGCACCACCGCCCGTCACGTTTCGAGACGGTCGCGGGCTGCGCAGGCGCGCACAATTGCACGCATGACTTCAGCGATCGACGTGCCGGTGGAAGAGCGGGCACCGGCGAGCGATGCCTTGTTCGCCGCGCTCTATCACGAGCTGCATCGGCTGGCACGGCGCGAAGCCGCCCGCTACGGTCCGGAGGCGGCGTTGAGTGCGACGACGCTGCTCCACGAGGCTTACCTGGACATGTCGGCTCGAGCCGGCGTCGAGTTCGTCGACCATGCGCGTTTCCTGGCCTACGCGGCGCGGGCGATGCGCAACCTGGCGATCGACCGGTCGCGGCAGAACAAGGCGCAAAAGAGAGGCGGCGATCTCGACATCGCGTCGCTCGACACGCTCACCGCCGAGGCTTGCGCCGGACCGGAGGCATTGACGCAGATCGGCGCGGCGCTCGACGAGCTCGCGGTCCTCGAACCCGAGCTCGCCAACGTCGTCGATCTGAAGTTCTTCTGCGGCTTCACGGTGGCCGAGATCGCGGCGTTGCAGAGCGTCTCCGAACGGACGGTGCAGCGGCATTGGGAAAAGGCGCGCCTGTTGCTGTTTCGTTCGCTCGTTGCTTGAGCGTCGGGTCGGCTGGCGCAGGCTGCCGGCGCGCGACCTGAATCCAGCGACCATGCCGCCATGACGGTCCTCGACCCCGACCGCTGGCAGCGCCTCAGCCCGCTGCTCGACGAAGCGCTCGAGCTGCCGCTGGCGGCACGAGCGGTCTGGCTCGAGCGGCTCGCCGTCGCGCAGCCCGACCTCGCCGCCGAGCTGAAGGCGCTGCTCGACGCCGACGCCGCCAGCGCCGCGGCGCGCTTTCTCAGCATCGGCGGTGTTGCTGCACCGGCCAGCGCCGCCGGCGGGGAGGCTTCCAGCCTGGTCGGCCAGACCCTGGGCGCCTACACGCTGGTCGCAGCGATCGGCCAGGGCGGCATGGGCAGCGTCTGGCTGGCGCAGCGCAGCGACGGCCGGTTCAAGGGCAACGTCGCGGTCAAGCTTCTCAACGCCTCGTTGATGGGCCGCGCCGGAGGCGACCGGTTCAAGCGCGAGGGCAGCATCCTTGCGCGTCTGACGCATCCCCACATCGCCCGCCTCTTCGACGCCGGCGTCTCCAGCGCCGGCCAGCCGTATCTGGTGCTCGAGCATGTGCAAGGCGAGCGCATCGATCGGCATTGCGACAGCGCGCAGCTCGACGTCGCAGCGCGAGTGCGGCTCTTCATCGATGTGCTCGGTGCGGTTGCGCATTCGCACGCGCACCTGATCGTGCATCGCGACATCAAGCCGCCGAACGTGCTCGTCGACGAGCACGGCGGCGTGAAATTGCTCGACTTCGGCATCGCCAAGCTGCTCGAAGACGGCGCCCTGTCGGGCGAGGCGACCGAGCTGACGCATGCCGGCGGCCGCGCCATGACGCCGCAATACGCCACCCCGGAACAGATGCTCGGCGAGCCGGTGACGATCGGCACCGACGTCTATGCGCTCGGCCTCCTCCTGTACGTCCTGCTCAGCGGCCAGCACCCGGCCGGCGGCCACGCCCGTTCCACCGCGGAGCTCGTGAGAACCATCGTCGAGGTGGAAGCGCCGCGACTGTCGGACACCGTCAGATCGGCCCGGCAGACGGCTGCTGCGTTGGCCGACAACGCCGCCGAGCGCGGCACCACGCCGGACCGACTGCAGCGGTTGCTCCAGGGCGACCTCGACAACATCGTCGCCAAGGCGCTGAAGAAAAATCCTGCCGAACGCTACGCCACGGTCGATGCGTTCGCCGAGGACCTGAAGAGCTATCTTGCGCACCGGCCGGTCAGCGCCCGCGCCGACAGCCTGATCTATCGGGCCGGAAAGTTCGCGCGCAGAAACCGCGCCAGTGTCGCTGCCGGCGTGCTGGCGGTCGGTGCGATGTGCGCCGGGCTGTTCGTCTCGCTCTGGCAGGCCGGTGAAGCGCGGCACCAGCGCGATCGTGCATTGACCCTGCTCGCGCGCAGCAATGCGGTGACCGACTTCTTCGAATTCCTGTTGACGGATGCCGGCCCGCCGGACAAGCCGCAGACCATCAACTCGTTGATGGCGCGCAGCGATTCGCTGCTGCGCAACGAGTTCGGCGGCAACCCGGAGCAGCAGGCGGCCATCCTGCAGGCGCAAGCCTCGTACTACCTGACGCTCGGCGACCCGGCCCAGGCCGAGCCGAAGCTGCGCCGTGCCCTGGCGCAGCTGCGCGAGGTGGCCGACAACGCACTGCGTGCCGAGATCAGCTGCCTGCATGGCTTCTCGCTGTCGCTGCTCGGCCAGCGCGACGCCGGCGTGCAGCAGATCGAAGCGACCTTGCGCGAGCCGGCGTTGCCTGCGTACACGACGGTCGTGTGTCTGGAGAACCGCGCCTTCATCGCCGAGAACGAGTCGGACGGGGCAGCGACGGCGCGCCATGCCGGAGCGGCCTACGCGTTGCTGAAGAAATCCGAGCAGCGATATCCGCGACTGGAGGCTTCGCTGCTAGGCGATCTGGCCTATGCCGAGCAGCTGCAGGGCCACAACGACGCGGCGAACCGCCTTTATGTCGACGCGCTCGCCAAGCTAACGGCGATCGGCCGCGATCGCACGCCCCTCGCCGTGAGCATGCAGAACAACTGGGCCCTCGCCAGCTTGGGTGCAGGTGACATCCGGCGCGCCCTGATGCTTTACGAACAGTCGGCCCGGGCGGTACGCGAGCGTGATCCGCAAAGCCCGCTGCCGGGCTATCTCAGTGCCAATCTGGCCCGCTCGCTCGAGCTGATGGGGCGCTATCCCGAGGCGCTGCAGATCTACGCCCAGGCCACGGCCGACGCGACCAAGGCCGGCCGGCTGGATTCGAGGCTGTTCGGACTGCTCGGCTCGGCCTCGGCCTATTGCGAGCTCGGCGACATCGATCGGGCCGGCCAGGCGCTGGCCGAAGCAATTGCGGCGATGCAGGGCGTAGTGCCTGCCGACAGCCCGCCCGCGCTCACAGCCGCCGCCATCTCCGGCCGGATCGCGCTCGCCCGCGGCGAGCTCGACGATGCTGGGCGGCTCTTCGGCAAGACGATCGCGAGCCATGAGGCGCATGGGCGAGGCCAGGGCGGTCTGGTCATGCTCTACCTTTATCGCTCCGAGGTGGGACGGCGCCAGCATGAACCGGCTCGGGCGCTCGCGGATGCTCGACACGGCCTGGCGCTGGCGCGGGGCCTGCAAGGCGGCATTGCGCACTCGAGCCGGACCGGCCTGGCCTTGCTGGCAATGGCCGAAGCGCTGCACGACCAGGGACAGGCCGCGGCCGCCCAGGCCGCCCTGGCCGACGCCGTCGCACATTTGACCGATGCCCTCGGCGCAGACCACCCGGCGACGCTGCGCGCATTGGCGCTGCAGTCGAACGCTACGGCTTCTCGCTGAGGTCGTCGTTGCGCGAGATCTGCGGCAGCGGCGTTCCGCCTTTCGACGACAGCAGACCGGCCTTGGCGTATGTGGCCAGCTTCTCGCGGGTGTCGGCGATGTCGAGATTTCGCATCGTCAGCTGGCCGATCCGGTCCTGCGGCGAAAAGCTCGAATCGCCTTTTTCCATCGTCAGGCGTTCCGGCCTGTAGGTGAGGTTGGGCGAGCCGGTGTTCATGATCGAGTAATCATTGCCGCGCCGCAGCTCGATCGTCACCTCGCCGGTGATGGCGCGGGCGACCCAGCGCTCGGCGGTCTCGCGCAGCATGATCGATTGCGGATCGAACCAGCGGCCCTGATAGAGCAGCCGGCCGAGCCGGCGGCCGTTGTCCCGGTACTGCTCGATCGTGTCTTCGTTGTGGATCCCGGTGACGAGCCGCTCGTAGGCGATGAAGAGCAGCGCCAGCCCCGGCGCTTCGTAGATGCCGCGGCTCTTGGCCTCGATGATGCGGTTCTCGATCTGGTCGCTCATGCCGAGGCCGTGTCGGCCGCCGATGCGGTTCGCTTCCAGGATCAGCTCGACCAGATCGGGATAGGCAACGCCGTTCAACGCAACCGGCCGGCCTTCCTCGAAGCCGACCGTCACCGTCTCCCGCTTCACCTCGACCTCGTCACGCCAGAACGCGGCGCCCATGATCGGCTCGACGATGCTGATGCCGCTCGTCAGCTGCTCCAGGTCCTTCGCCTCGTGGGTCGCGCCGAGCATGTTCGAGTCGGTCGAATACGCCTTGTCCGACGCCATCTTGTAGGCGAAGCCGGCCTTCTGCATGAACGCCGACATCTCGGCCCGGCCGCCGAACTCGTCGATGAAGGCCTGGTCGAGCCAGGGCTTGTAGATGCGCAGGGCCGGGTTGACGAGCAGGCCGTAGCGATAGAAGCGCTCGATGTCGTTGCCCTTGTAGGTGCTGCCGTCGCCCCAGATGTCGACGCCGTCGCCCTGCATCGCCGCGACCAGAATCGTGCCGGTGACGGCGCGGCCGAGCGGCGTGGTGTTGAAGTAGGTCACCCCGGCGGTCGAGATGTGGAAGGCGCCGCACTGCAGCGCGGCGATGCCCTCGCCGGCGAGCTGGGCTCGGCAATCGATCAGGCGGGCCTGCTCGGCGCCATATTGCAGGGCACGGCGCGGGATGTCGTCGTAGTCCGGCTCGTCGGGCTGACCCAGATGGGCGGTGTAGGCATAGGGAATCGCGCCCTTCAGCTTCATCCAGTGCAAGGCGGCACTGGTGTCGAGGCCGCCGGAAAAGGCGATGCCAACCCTCTGGCCGGCGGGAAGACTCTGCAGGATGGTGGCCATGGCGGCGGTCAGGCGGGCGAGCGACTCGGAACACTATTCTCGGTCGCCACCGCAGAAGTCCTACAAAGAGATGATGCGGACGGGCCTTGCGGCGCACCAGGATGGCGCCGAGGAGGTGGCCTGCGGTAAGCTCGGCTCCCGCCCGGGCAGCATCGGGCCGACGCACGATGAGCACCTTTCCACCCACCGCCTCGCCGCCTCCGGCCGCCGTTTCCGGCACCGACCACGACGCACTGCCACCCGGGACGCGGTTCGGCGAATTCGAGATCATCCGGGTCCTCGGCGTCGGCGGCTTCGGCATCGTCTACCTCGCGAACGACCATTCGCTCGAACGCGAGGTCGCGCTCAAGGAATACATGCCGGCCTCGCTCGCCGCGCGCGGGCTGGGGCCGCAGATCACGGTCCGCTCGAGCTCGTTCGCCGAGACCTATGCGATCGGCCTGCGCTCCTTCATCAACGAGGCCCGGCTGCTGGCCCGCTTCGACCATCCGTCGCTGGTCAAGGTCTACCGGTTCTGGGAGGACAACGCCACCGCCTACATGGTGATGCCGTTCCTGCAGGGTGTCACCTTGCGCGACACCCGACGGCGCATGGCCCATCCGCCCGACGAGGCGTGGATCCGCAGCGTCATCACGCCGATCCTCTCGGCGCTCGAGCTGCTGCACCGTGAGGGTGTCTACCACCGCGACATCGCGCCCGACAACATCCTGCTGCCGCCCGACGGCCCGCCGGTGCTGCTCGATTTCGGCGCCGCCCGGCGCGTCATCAGCGACCGGACCCAGTCGCTGACGGCGATCCTCAAGCCGAGCTACGCGCCGATCGAGCAGTACGCCGAGATGACGCAGCTGCGCCAAGGCCCGTGGACCGACCTGTACGCGCTCGGCGCCGTCATTCACTACCTCGTCTTCGGCGTTCCGCCGGCACCCGCCACCGCGCGAGCGGTCCAGGACGACGCCGATCAGATCGAGAGCCGCGTCGTCCCTGGCGTCTCGCCCCGGTTCCTCGATGCGGTCGCCTGGATGCTGGCGATCCGGCCGAATCAGCGGCCGCAGAACGCGGAGCAACTGCGGGCGGTGCTGGACGGGCACGCCGAGGTTCCGCCACGCGGTCGGCCCGGCATCACCATTCCGCCTGGCGCCGCGAATCCCGCTTCGACGGACGGCCGGGGCAGCGTGCCAGCGCGGCGAGGCGAAGCGGCCCCGGACCACACGCTGGTGGGGACGGCGCACATGCCGACCTATCTGCCGACGGCGCTCGTGCCGCCGCCGAGCCAGCAGCCCTCGACGAACTTCAGCCCGACCGCACAGATGCCGTCGCCGCGCGGCGTCTCGCAGTTCGATGCCGCGCCTGCGTCATCCGGTCAGCGGCCCGGATCCGTGGTTCCATCGCTGCCGCCGAGCCAATGGGCCGACTCGGGTCAGGGCGCCTTGGCGCAGTCAAATGGCGGCACCCGGGCGACATCGCCGACGCTGCCGCCCATGTCGCAGCCGGCGCCCCTGGCTGGCCCGGCGCCAGCGGCTGCGCAGGCCGCGGCCAGACCTCTGGCCGCGCCGTCGGCCACGCGCAGCAGCTCGCCGAAGCTCGGGCTCGTCATCGTCGGCGTCGCCGCGGTGCTGGCCGTCGTGGCTGTGGCGGCCTGGCAATCGGGTGCCAAACGCGGCGCCGCGGACGCGTCTGCCGCTGCCGGCAGCGCTGGCGCGGGAAGCGTCGCCGAGGCGACGCTGCCCACCGCGACGCCCGTCATCACGCCACCTGTCGCGGTCCAGGCCGGGCCCGAGCTCCGGACACCCGGCAGGGCAGACGTGCTGGCGCGGCCTGCAGATACCGGCGCTGCCCTTCCGGCAAGCGCGGCAATGGCGCGTGCCACTGACCCGATCGCCAGGCCGCCGCGTGCCATGCCTGATGCGGCGACAGGCAGCGATTCGCAACTCGGTCCAGCTCGGTCGCCACTGTCGGTCGCAGACCGGAATGCCGCCATGGCCGAACGCGGCTCGACCGTCGGCCGGTCCGGCGGCGCTACCGACCCGAACGGCGTGGCGTCCCGTCCGGCGGGTCGGCCGGTGCCGCGACTCGGCGAGGCCGATCCCACGGCGACGGCGTCGACCCGGCCGTCGAGCCGGACTGCCGACCCCTACGGCGATCCGTCGACCGGGACCGGCG
>JALYXU010000001.1 GCA_030946925.1 Pseudomonadota bacterium | reverse complement strand
GTCACCGAGCTCGAGCCGCCGTTGCTGGTGAGGCCGACATGCTTGTCCGGCGCGAGGGCGACGCCGTGGACCCCTTCGGTGCCGGGGATCTCGTGGGCCAGCGTCAGCGCGGTGGTGTCGACGACCTGGACCCGATCGCCTCGCGTGATGAACAGGCGGTGCCGTTGCGGGTCGACGGCGAGGTAGTCCCAGCCGCCGACGCCGCCGACCACCGTTCGCCGGAACGGTGGCGCGCTGGGCTCGGGCGGATTCGCGCACGCCGCTGCAAGCAGCAGCGGCCCCACCACGACGGCAGCGGCCGCGACGTGGCGGTGGAGTCGATCGAGGCGCCGGCTCGACATCAGTCGCGGGCGACGACGAGCTCGCCGCTTCGCCCACTCACCGATTGCCAGCCGAGCTCTGCCGACACCAGGTCTTCGCGGTTGAGCCCCGCGTACTGCGTTGCCAGCGAGCCGAGCTGATGGCCCTGGGCGCGCCAACCTGCCAGAAGCTCGGTCAGCACCGGCGCCAGCTGGCCGCCCTCGAGCTCGGCATGCAGCGTGAAGACCTGTTCGGTGTCGGCTTCGGTCGCCGCCAAGAGCGAGCGCGCGACGTTCCGCTCGTCGACGCCGTTCAGGCCGATCAGCTCGTCGAGCGTCGGCAGCGTCGTCGGCAGCTGCACGTGAGAAAGTGCGCTGTCGTTGACGACCGGAATGAACGGCCGGGTGCCGCGTCCGTCCGACGCGTAGGCCATGCCCCAGGCATCGATCTGCAGCAAGCCGGCATCGTTGGTCTGCCAGCCGGCGGCGCCATGCGTCGATGGCGGGCGTCCGAAGACCTCGCCGAAGCGCTCGTAGGCATAGCCCATCTGCTCACGGGTCCAGGCGGCGTCGCGGTGCCGCACGTTGTCCTGCCAGCGCACGTGGTCCCAGGCGTGAATGCCGCATTCGTGGCCGGCCGCCGCGGCCGCCCGCATCTCGTTGCCGGCCATCCGGCCGATGTCGGGGCCGGGCAGCAGCACGCCGTAGGTGAGGGTGCGCAGGCCGTAGTGGCGAAGCACCGAGGTCCGTGACGCCTTGCCGAGAAAGCCGCGGCGAAAGACCCGCCGCAACGCCCAGCCGGTGTGGTCGGGGCCGAGGCTGAAAAGGAAGGTCGCGGCAACGTCGGCGCGGGCGAAGATGTCGAGCAGGCGCGGCACGCCTTCGCGACTGCCGCGCAGTGTGTCGACGTCGACCTTGAGGGCGATGCGCGCCATGTCGCTTCAGAGCGCCTGGCCCAGCGACTGCGCTTCGCCGACGCGCGTCCGGTAGGCCTCGAAGATGCGATGCAGCGATGTCGCCATGTCGATCTTCGGTTGCCAGTCGAGCTCGTCACAGGTTTCGGCGATCCGTGGCAGCCGGTTCTGCACGTCCTGGTAGCCGCGGCCGTAGAACGCCGTCGCCGACGTCTCCTCGATGCGGCAGCGGCCGGCCGCGCCGGCGTATTCGGGGATCGAGCGGGCGATCTTCAGCATCATCTCGGCGAGCTCGCGGACCGAGAAGTGATTGAGCGGATTGCCGATGTTGTAGATGCGGCCGCTGGCGATACCGGCCGGGTTGGCGATGATGCGCATCAGCGCGTCGATGCCATCGGAGATGTCGGCGAAGGCACGCTTCTGCGAGCCGCCGTCGACCAGCTGGATCGGCTCGCCGCGAACGATCTGGCTGAGGAACTGGGTGACGACGCGGGACGACCCCTCCTTGCTCTCGAACAGCGAATCGAGGCCGGGGCCGATCCAGTTGAAGGGCCGGAACAACGTGTAGTTGAGGCCCTGCTCCATGCCGTAGGCGGCGATGACGCGGTCCATCAGCTGCTTCGAGCAGGCGTAGATCCAGCGCGGCATGTTGATCGGGCCGTAGACGAGGTTCGAGGTGTTGGGGTCGAACTCGGCGTCGCCGCACATGCCGTAGACCTCCGAGGTCGACGGGAAGACGAGGTGCTTCTTGTGCTTGACGGCGGCGCGCACGATCGGCAGGTTCGCTTCGAAGTCGAGCTCGAAGACGCGCAGCGGCTCGCGCACGTAGGTGGCCGGCGTGGCGATCGCGACCAGCGGCAGGATCACGTCGCACTTGCGCACGTGGTATTCGATCCACTCCTTGTTGATGGTGATGTCGCCCTCGAAGAAATGCATGCGGGCGTGGTCGACCATCCGGTCGAGCCGGCTCGCCGACATGTCCATGCCGTAGACGTCCCAGTCGGTGGTCTCCAGGATGCGTTGCGTGAGGTGATGGCCGATGAAGCCGTTGACGCCGAGGATCAGGACTTTTTTCATGGGGTGATTGGTTCGTTGCGGCCGGCGTCGAGCAACTCGCGCAGGCCGGTGGCATCGACCGGCCGGCCATCGGCCAGCAGGCTGCGGACATCGATGCGGCCGCCGTCGCCGCAGACGCCGACGATGCGATCGGCGACAACGCAGAGTCCCGGCGCGGCTGCTGCGGGCAGCGACTCGCCGGACCGGCGCGGCAAGGCCAGCCGCGCCTCGGCGATCACCAGCGTCACGCCCGCAAGCTCCGTGAACGCGCCGGGGTACGGCGGAGCGACGGCTCGAATCAGGTTGTAGACATCGGCGGCAGGCTGCTGCCAGTCGATCCTGCCGTCGGCGGGCTTGCGCGCGCCGAAGTAGCTGCCGCTCGCGAGATCATTGACGAGGCGTGGCGGCGTGCCGTCGACGATCGATTGCAGCGACCGCCAGAGCACCAGTTCGGCGGCGACCGTGACCTTGTCGAAGACCTGCCTGCCGGTGTCGTCGGGCAGGATCGGCACCGCCTCTTGGTCGACGATGGCGCCGGCATCGGCCTTGGCGAGCATGAAGTGGAGGGTCGCGCCGGTCACCGTTTCGCCGCGGAGCACCGCCCAGTTGGTTGGTGCCCGGCCCCGGTATTTGGGCAGCAGCGAGCCGTGCATGTTGAAGGCGCCCGCGGGTGCGAGATCGAGCAACGTGGCTGGCAGGAGCGAGCGGAAATAGAACGAGAAGATGACGTCCGGACGGGCCTCGGCAACGGCCGCGGCGAGCGCCTCGCTGTTCGGGTCGTCACCGTAGATGAAGGGGAGGCCGAGCTCGTCGGCCGTCTCCGCGACCCGGCTGAACCAGAGCGTCTCGCCGGGCCGATCGCGATGCGTGACGACCAGCGGCACCTCGACGCCGGCGGCGCGCAGGACCCGCAGGCACCGGTCGCCGACGTTCGAATAGGCGAAGACGACAGCCCTCAAGCCGCGACCTCCGTGACCACCTTGGCCGGCGACTCGAGCACCGCGCTGATCCGGTAGCGCGGCCGGTGCCGCACCTCCTGCTGGATCCGGCCGACGTATTCGCCCATCAGGCCGACCCCGAACAGGACGATGCCGGTGAGGAAGAACTGCAGCGCGAACAGCGTGAAGACGCCCTCGACTTCCGCGCCGAACAGGAAGCGGCGCACCACGAGCAGAATGAAGAGGGCGCCGGAGAAGAGCGAGAGCAAGGTGCCGATCAACGAGAACCACTGCAGCGGCACGATCGAGAAGCCGGTGACGAGGTCGAAGTTGAGGCGGAGCAGCTTGTACAGCGAATACTTCGACTCGCCGGCGAAGCGCGCCTCGTGCTCGACCTCGATCTCGACCGGCGACGCGGCGAAGGTGTAGGCCAGCGCCGGGATGAAGGTGTTGACCTCCTGGCAGGCGTTGAGCGTCTCGACCAGGGCCCGGTCGTAGGCGCGCAGCATGCAGCCCTGGTCGGTCATGCGGATGCTGGTGATGCGCTCGCGGAAGCGGTTCATCAGCCGCGAGGCGATGCGGCGAAAGGCGCTGTCGTTGCGTTGCCGGCGGACCGTGCCGACGTAGTCGTGACCGGCGCGGATCGCGCCGATCAGGTTCGGGATCTCTTCCGGCGGGTTCTGCAGATCGGCGTCGAGGGTGATGGCGATGGCGCCACGAACATGCGCGAAGCCGGCCATGATCGCCATGTGCTGGCCGAAGTTGCCGTTGAAGAGGACCACCCGGGTGACGTCGGGGCGGCGCCGGAACTGCGCCGTCAGCAGCTGGGTCGAGCGATCGGTGCTGCCGTCGTTGATGAAGATCACCTCGTACGGTTCGCCCAGACTGTCGAGAACCGCTTCCAGGCGCCGGAACAGCGTCGGCAGGACCTCTTCCTCGTTGAAGACCGGGATGATGATCGAGATGGCCGGAATGGTCATGTGCAGAGGCGCTTGCAGGTGTCGGCGAGATGGCGGCAGACCCGTTCGACATCGGCGGTCTGCATGGCGGGAAAAAGAGGCAGGGTCAGGAGCGAGCGGCCGACCCGCTCGGCATGCGGCAGCATCCCTTCGCGCCAGCCCAGGGACCGATAGTACGAAAAGAGATGCAGCGCCGGATAGTGCACGCCGGTGCCGATGCCGGCCTCGCGCAATTCGCGCATCACCGCGGCGCGAGCACCGGCGATGCGCTCGACCGGCAGCAGCACCTGGAACATGTGCCAGTTGCCGACCGCGCCAGTCGCGGCGGCGCCATCGGCGGCAGGGGGCAGCTCGATGCCGAGCGCCTCGAGGCCGCAGGCACGGGCTTGCTCGAAGTAGGCTTCGGCGAGCTCGGTGCGTCGGGCCGTGATCGAGTCCAGATGCTTCAGCTGGCCGAGGCCGATCACGGCGTTGATGTCGGTCAGGTTGCTCTTGCCGCCGGGCTCCTCGACGTCCATGCCGTCGAGGCCGTCGCGGATCACGCCCTGCATGCGCAGGCGTTCGGCTCGCACCGCGTCCTCGGCGCTCGCCATCACCAGGAAGCCGCCCTCGGCAGAGGTGATGTTCTTGTTGGCGTGCATGCTGAAGCTGGCGAAGTCGCCGAAGCTGCCGATCCGCCGGTCGTGCCAGCGCGAATCGATCGCCTGCGCCGCGTCCTCGATGACGCGCAAGCCGTGGCGATCGGCGATGCCGTAGAGCCGGTCCATGTCGACCGGCAGGCCGGCGAGGTAGACCGGGAGGATCGCCCGGGTCCGCGTGGTGATCGCCGCTTCGACCGCGGCCAGGTCGATGTTGCGCGTGCGCGGATCGATGTCGACGAAGACCGGGCGGGCGCCGACGGCGACGATGACGTTGGCGGTCGCGACCCAGGTCACGGCGGTCGTGATGACCTCGTCGCCCGGGCCGATGCCGGCAAGGCGCAGCGCCACCTCCATCGTCGCCGTGCCGTTGGCGAAGGCGCGGACCGGCCGGCCGCCGAACAGCGTCGACAGCGTCGCCTCGAGCTCGAGCACCTTCGGCCCCGACGTGATCCAGCCGGAGGCGAGAACGGCGCGAACCGCATCGATCGTCGCGGCGTCGATGTGTGGCCGCGTGAACGGCAGGAATTCGACCGGCTCCACGAATGGCCTCAGGCGCGCGACATGACGAAGACACCGGCGAGGATCAGGCCGATTCCGGTCCAGCGCATCGGCCCGAGCATTTCGCCGAACAACCACCAGGCCGCGACCGCGTTGACGACGTAGCCCAGCGACAGCATCGGATAGGCGAGCGAGACCTCGACCCGCGACAGGGCGACGATCCAGACGCCCACGCTCAGCACGTAGCAGGCAAGCCCGGCCAGGATCGGTCCCTGGCTCGCGACCTGGCCGATCGTGTGCAGCAGGTTCGACGGCGTCAGGCGAATCACGCCGAGCGGCCCGACGCCCGCCTTCAACAGCAGTTGCGCGCCGGCGTTGAGGAGCACGCCGGTCAGGACGAGCAGGAAGGTCGGTGCGTTCATGGCGGGGACAGCGCGAAGTTGGCGACGACGACCCGGCGCCGGTCTTCGGCGACCGGAACCATCGCCAGGCCCTGGCCGCGCAGGCTGGTGAAAGTGTCGTGCGACATGATGGCGATGCCGCGGTGCGGTGCCTTCCAGACGGCGATGAACGCAGCGATCGAAGGAAGCCACTTGGCGGGCTCCTGGCGCGTGCCGAAGTCGAGCTCGTCGGGCGCTTCCACCATCACCGTGGTCCGCCGCAGATAGAACGGCAGGGTGTGATCGAGCAGGCGCACCGAATAGATCGGCATGCCGGGTTCGACCGCCATCGCCGCGCGAATCGGCGCGACCAGCGCAACGCCCGAGCTGGTCCGGCCGAAGGCTTCATGGCCGAGCATGGCGATCGTCGTCATGGCGAAGAATGCCAGCGCGTAGGCGACGATGCTCGGCGTTCGCCGGTGCCGATTCAGCACCCACGCATAGGCCAGGCCGGCGATGGCGACGCCGCAGGCCGCGGCGACCCAGGGCGCGAAATCGCTGAAGGCAGCGACCGACTCCGGGTCGCGCCCGAGCCGGGCCACGAACGGTGTCGCAAGCAGGCCGACCGTTGCCAGGAGCAGCATGGCGACGAGCTGCCGCTGCCAGGCAGGCCGGTCGATGGCGTCGAGCGCGGCTCCGGCGAGGATCGCCAGCGCCGGATAGATCGGGATGATGTAGCCCGGCAGCTTCGAGTTCGAGATGCTGAAGAAGACGAAGATGACGCTGACCCAGACCGCCAGGAACAGTGCTGGCCTGAAGCCGTTTGGCGGTGGCCCCGGAACGTCGCCGTCCCCCCGACCCGGCGTTTCGCGCGGAGCCGATTCCCGGGCCACAACGCCGACGATGCGCGGCAGCAGGCCGAGCCACGGCAGGAAGCCGAGCACGAACTGCGGAATGAAGTACCACCACGACCCGGTGCGGTGGTGCACGCCCGAGGTGTAGCGTTCCCAGTGCTCGTGAATGAAGAAGAACTGCGGGAACTCGGGGTTGCGAACCGAGACGGCGACGAACCAGGGCACGGTCACGAGCAGCAAGATGAGCGTGCCGCTGACCAGATGCAGCCGGCGCCAGACGGCGGTGTCCCTCGCGACGGCGGTGTAGACGAGCAGCGCCAGGCCGGGCAGGACGATGCCGATGAGGCCTTTGGTCAGGATCGCGACGCCCATCGCCGCCCACGCCAGCCACATCCAGTGCCGCCGCTGCGGCATCGATGCAAGCGGGTGCTGGGCCATCAGGAGGGCGGCCAGCGCCACGGTCAGCGCGGCGGCGACGCTGATGTCGAGCGAGTTGAAGTGGCCGGCCAGGTTCCAGGCCGGGGCGGCGAGCAGGACGCATCCCGTCAGCAGCGCCGCGCGGTTGCCGAACCAGCGGCGGGCCGCGACGGCGGCAATGCCCAGGCCGCCGGCGGCGCTCAGCGCCGACCACAGCCGGGCCTGCCAATCGCCGACGCCGAAGGCTTCGTAGGCAAGGGCGGTCGCCCACAGATGGAAGGGCGGCTTCTCGAAGTACTTGAGGCCGTTGTAGCGGATCGTCACCCAGTCGCCGCTGGCGAACATCTCGCGCGCGATCTCGGCATAGCGGCCCTCGTCGGACGGCAGCAGGTGCCTGGCCCCCAGCGTGAGGAACCAGACGCCGCAGACAAGCGCCAGGATCAGCCAGGGCGCCCACGCGCGGCGCTCTGCCGGCGCCTCGATGGCCCGGCCGGGGTCGGCTGTCGGAAGGATGCTGCGGGCCGCCATCAGGAGGAAGGGCGATCGTCCGGGCGGAGCCTGAGCGGCGCCGGAGCCGGTCGCGGTGCCTGCCGGTGCAGCAGCGGCAGGAACAGCAGCGCGCAGACGCTCCAGTCGATTGCCGCCGACCACATCGTCGCGCTGGCGAAGTGCGCGCCTTGCAGCATGCGGACGAGGCTGAAGGCGAGCCCGGCGCCGATGCCGATCGCCAGGCCGGTCCAGCGCCAGCGCGGCCGCCCGGCTGCCCAGCCGGCGAAGTAGAGACAAAGCAAGGCGTAGCCGCCGGCGGCGTGGCCGCTCGGCAGGCAATGCCCGACGCTCGCCTTGGTCGCGGCCCAGAACGGCGCCGACCGATCGGCTGCGTAGCTCAGCGTGCCACCGAACTCGACCAGCTCGACCGGGCAGTGGGCGCTGGTCGACGCCTTCATCCAGTTGACGAGCGCGGGCCCGATCAGCATCGCACACGCCATCGTCAGCAGGATCGTTCGCCAGGGCCGCAGCCGCGGCTGCGTGTAGCTGAGCGCCCAGGCGAGCAGGCTGGCAGCGGCGACGACGATCGGCAGGCCCCGCGCCGCCTGGTGACCGAGCAGGTTGAGGAGCCGCGACGCGCGCCAGCCGAAGGCCTTCGCGTTCGGGTCGTAGAAGGCCGACTCGAGCGCCAGGTCGAGCGGGCCATGCTGCAGCAGCCAGGCCGCGGCAAACAGCACGACCGGAACCAGCACGACATGGACCGCCACGTCGCCGGCCCCGGACACTGGCCGCTGCGCCGACGCGGACCTCAACAACCGGCCTTTCCGACCGCTCGACGGCGGGCGCTGGCGGCAGAAGCTCGATCGGTCTTGCGCATCGAGCGATTTTAGATTGCCGCTGTCAGCCGCTCATCCGTCGCCTCCCTTCACAGATCTTTACCGCTCGGCCATTGCGTCGATACCGGGAGCGGCCAGCATGGCCGCACGGCTCGAAGGTCGGGCCAGGAGCAACACGATGACGAAGCGCACTGCACGGGCCGCCGTTCCGAACGCCCGGATCGCCCGGATGATGATGATCGGGATGGCAATGACGCTGCTTGCAGCGATCGGCATCTCGGCCTGGGCTGAACCGGCGCCGCCGCCAGCCGGCATGGAGCCTGGCCGAGCGGGCATGGCGCGCGGCGTGGACGGCGGCATGCAAGGTGGAATGGATGGCGGCATGCACGGTGGCATGGATGGCATGCATGGCGAGATGCACGGTGGCATGCACGGTGGCATGCACGGCATGGGCGGCGGGCGGATGTTCGGCGGCTCGCCGGAGCACGTGGCCCATATGGTCG
>JALYXU010000006.1 GCA_030946925.1 Pseudomonadota bacterium | reverse complement strand
GCCTCGTCCTGCACCGAGACGTCGCCCGCGGCGAAGCCGGGCAGGCGCTGCACCGGCACCGGCCGGCGCAGCCGGACGACCTGGCCGGGGCCTGCCTCGGCCTCGAGGCCGGCTGCCGCGAGCCGGGTGACGTAGCCGGCCGCGGAGTCGCGACGGGCGTTGACGCGCAAGGTCATCGGTGGATGGTCGTTGTCGGCGACGGCGATCGCGGCCCAGTCGTCCGGCCAGTCGCGACGCAGCCGCTCGAGCCACCAGGCGGGGTGGTTCCAGCGAGCCCCCGGATCCTCCAACGCCGTCGCGACCAGGGCCTCGCGCTCGCGAATGAAGCGACGCAGCACCGCGTTGATGAAGGCGGCGCTGGCAGGCAGCCGCCGCCGTGCTGCCGAGACGGCCTGGTCGACGAGCACGTGGTCGGCATAGGGCAGCCCCCCGGGCGGCCAGAGCAACGCCAGCGCTGTCAGCAGCAAGGCGTCGACCGCGGGCGGGGGCGCTTTCCTGGCGAGCTCGCGGCGCACCACATTGGCGGCGCCGAGCCAGCGCAACGCATGAAAGGCCAGCGCCTGGGTGCCAGGCCGGGCTTCGGCAGGGCATCGCGCCAGCGCCTGGTTCAGGGAGACACCGTTGCCGACCGCCTGGACCGCATCGGCGGCGTGGCCGAGCAACAGCGAAAGCGGCAAGGACGCAGGCTTGAACGGCTCGGGCATCGACCCAGTCTACGAGGCGGGCCAAGGGCGGGCGGGCGGCGCCGCCAGGCTTTGCGGTACGCTCCCGACCCCGACGTCCTGAGACCGCCCGCATGGCCGGCGAAAAGCCCACCCCGATCTTTCGCAGCGAAGGCGACCTGGCGCGGTTGCCGGCGTCCGACCGCATCCGCTACCGGCTGATCGGCGCCGATTGCCGCTACCACGCCAACGACAACATCGCCGAGTACATCAAGGCCGGCGAGATCGACGAACTGCAGGCCGAGGTCGAGACGCAGATGCAGGGCGTCCTGCGTGCGCTGGTCATCGACACCGAAAGCGACCACAACACCAACGAGACCGCCAAGCGAGTGGCGCGGATGTTCGTGACGGAGGTGTTCAAGGGCCGCTATGTGCCGATTCCGGCAGTCACCGAATTCCCCAACGCCTCGCGCCTGAACGAGCTGATGATCGTCGGCCCGATCAAGGTGCGAAGTGCTTGCTCGCACCACCTCTGCCCGATCCTCGGCAAGATCTGGATCGGGGTGCTGCCCAACGAACACTCGAACCTGATCGGCCTCTCCAAATACGTGCGCATCTGCGACTGGATCATGAGCCGGCCGCAGATCCAGGAGGAGGCCGTGATCATGCTGGCCGACGAGTTGCAGGAGCGGGTCAAGCCCGACGGACTGGCGATCGTCATGGAAGCCGACCACTTCTGCATGCACTGGCGCGGCGTCAAGGACGACCAGTCGATGATGACCAACAGCGTCATGCGCGGCTCGTTCCTGAAGGACCCGAACCTGCGCCGCGAATTCCTGTCGCTGCTGCCGAAGAAGACCTGAGATGCTGGTCCGCCTTCTCTACGCCAGCCGCCCCGCCGCATCGGTCAACGCCGACGCAGTGGCCTCGATCCTGAAGCGCTCGAAGGAGCACAACACGGCTACCGGCATCACCGGCGTGCTCTGCGTCTGCTTCAACGCCGGCATCTTCATGCAGGTGCTCGAAGGCGGCCGCGCCGCGGTCAACGCGGCCTACAACCGGATCGCCCAGGACCTGCGGCACAGCGAGGTGACGCTGCTGAGCTACGCCGAGATCGGCGAGCGCAACTTCGCGAGCTGGTCGATGGGCCAGGTGCAGATGAACCGGCTGAACCCGGCCCTGCTCCTGAAGTATTCGGACCGCGCCGTGCTCGACCCGTACGCGGTCTCGGGCAAGGCATCGCTGGCACTCTTCAACGAGCTGGTCGCCACAGCGTCGGTCGGCGCGCCGCCCTGACGCGCTGAAGTCGCAGCGCGCGCGAGGCGCCTCCGGGTGCTCAGGCGCGTCGAATGACGCGGCTCAGATGCAGTCGGCAGCGGATCGGTCGCGCGCTCTCTGCGCGGCGGCCGACGCCGAGGCCCGTCGGTTCCTGCAATCCGCGCGGCCGACCACTGCGCTCGCGTTGGCAGCCCCCGGCGACGGCCGCCGCGACGCTTCGCGCTGGACGTCTCCGGTGACGATCGGCGCCGGTGCCGACGGCGCACCGTTGCGTGTCAAGGGGTCGGGTCGGGTGGCGGCTCGCGCCGCCGCCGACCGGGTCCGCGCGTCGCTGCCGTCGGACGACGCCGCGGGTGGAACCGGCGTGCCCAGCGGCACCCCTTTGGTGGTGCTCGGCGAACCGGTGTCGACGCCGGCCGGAATTCGCGTCGTCTCCGATGTGTTGGGGCTGTTTCGTGGCGGCGCTTTCTCGGGGCCGTTTTGCGCCGCCGCCGGCAGCGATGCCAAGGCGATCGAAGCCAGCAGCGACGCGCCAATCGCCCCGCGGCACAGCACCCGGACAACGGAAGGGGAAGGGGTCACGGCCGTCTCCTTGGAGTAAGCGAGCAGTCTGCGGCGCGCCGTGGCGGGGACGCGTCGGACGGCACCGCGTCCTCGCGCATCAGCGCGCTTTCTTGGCCGCCGCCTTCGCCGTCGTCTTCGCGCTGGTCTTCGCGGCGGTCTTGGCGGCGGTCTTGGCACTGCTCTTCGCGACGGTCTTGGCGCCGGTCTTGGAAAGGCCTTGGGCAGCCGTCTCGACCGGAGCGGCGGGTGCATCCTTGACGAGGCCAGGTCGGGCCGGCGCCTTCTTGGCGGCGGCGCCCGGCCGCCCTTTGCCAGGCCGCTCCGGCCGCGGCTCGAATGCGAACACGACCTTGCCTTCCTTGGCATCCCAGGTCAGGCGCGCCTTGAACTTGCGACGGGTCTTGTTGGAGACGAAGCCGTCGAGCAGGTCGGTGGCGCCGC
>JALYXU010000337.1 GCA_030946925.1 Pseudomonadota bacterium | reverse complement strand
TTCGCCGACACCGCTCTGGTCCTCGAGTGGCACGTGCTCGGCATGTTCGTGCCGAGCTTTTTCACCGGATCGCTGATCCGCCGCTTCGGCGCGATCAAGGTGATGGCGGCCGGCGTTTTCCTCAACGGCGTCTGCATCGCCGTCGCGCTCTCCGGCGTCGAGCTCGAGCGCTTTCTGATCGCGCTGTTCACGCTCGGCGTCGGCTGGAACTTCCTCTTCATCGGCGGCACGTCGCTCGTCACCACCGCCTACCGGCCCGAAGAGAAGACGCGGGCGCAGGCGGCGATGGACACGACCATCTTCGCGACGATGACGGTCACCTCGTTCAGCTCGGGAGCGCTGGTGACGACGCAGGGCTGGGCCTGGCTCAACATCGGCTCGATCGTTCCGGTGCTGTTGACCGCGCTCGCCCTGGCGTGGTTTGCAGTGCATCGACGCGCTGGGTGAAGGCGACGCCCGCCTACGTGTCGGGTGGTGCGGTTGCCGAACGGGGCCTGCCTGTGACAAACCGTATGCCTGCCTTGCGTGCGGAACGCACGGCCTCGCGACCTTGGGCGAACACCCGGGTGCGGGCAGTGGCGATGATCGAAGTCCCGCACCCGACTCGTCGCCACCCATGCACCGCACCTTTTCCGCGAAGCCGATTGCCTCTGCTCTCGCCCTGGTTCTTTTCCCTCTGGCCGCCTCGAGCTCAGCGATCTACGGCGGAGCCGGCAGCACCGGCGGCGAAGTCGGCGTGGCGCAGGCCGTCGGCAGCTCCTTCGCCGTTCGCTTCGAAGGCAACGCGCTCAGCTACCGCAGCCACTTCACCACCAACGGCGTCGACTACAACGCGCGGCTGAAGGCCGGCAACGCCGCGGCGTATGTCGATGGCTTCGTCATCGGCTCGGTGCGCATCACCGGCGGCGCGCTCATGGGCAGCCGCAAATTCCACGGGACCGCCAGCACCGTCGGCGGCAGCGTCGTGGTCAACGGGGTGAGGTACCCCGTCTCGCCCGGCGACGGGCTCGACTTCGACGCGAAGTTTCCGACCGTCACGCCCTATCTTGGTGTCGGCTACGGCCACCGCGCCGGCCCTGGCCTGCAGGTCTATGCCGATGCCGGCGTGGCCTATGGCCGGCCGAAGGTGACGCTTTCGCCCACGGCCAGCCTCGCCGCCAAGGTGAGCCCCACCGACCTTCTCGCCGAGCAGCGGTCAGTGCAAGACAAAGCGGATCACTATCGGGCCTACCCGGTGCTGAAGATCGGCCTCGGCTACGCGTTTTGAAGCAGTTCCGAAGCGGCCTCTAGACTCCGCGTGTGCGCTCTGACAGGTCGAACTGCGATCGCAACAAGGTCGAGCCAGCGGTCGCGCGCTCGCGTCGGGCCATGAGAACGGAGGTGACCGTCGCCGGCATCGTCGTTGCCCTGGCTGCAGTGCTCGTCCTGGGCGAATGTGGGCCGGTGGCCGAGCGCGTCGTCGTGTCGGCGGCATCCGTGCCAAGTGCTCGCGCGTGTCGTGGTGTCGGCAGCTTTCATGCCGGCGGTCGCTGCGCCGGCGTCAGCGAGCGTGCCGCGCGTTTTGGGCGGCGACGAGGCCGAGCTATGCGGCTTCGGGATCCTCAAACGCTCGGATCGCAAGCGTCCTGATTTCGCAGCGAGACTCTTTCTCGATCCGAAGGAAAGGGGCAATCAGTGGGTTGCCAACATGCAATCCGATCACGATGAGGCCGTCCGTGCCGCCGGCCACTACTTTGCTGCGGCCTTGTCATGGGAGCCGCCGAGTCCGCGCCTTGCCACTGCATGCAGGCCTGCGATGGCAAGGCCGAATGCTTGATGCTGGAGCTTCGGGATGCGATGTTCCATGGCTCGAACGCCACTCGCGAGATCGACACCCTCGCCGCCGAAGCAACATCGACGAACGACCCGTTCGTGTAAGCGACTGCTGTGCAGGCGTGCGGCGCCTGGGACCCGACGCACAAGCGTGGCGGCCGCTGCCAGCTGATCACGCTCGAGCGCTGGACCCAACTCGATGGCGACAACTTGGTCCCTTGGCTGTTTCGCGCAGCCACGACCCGGGCCCACTGCTAAGCTTGCCCGCTGGGTATCGACGCCGTCCCCGCCGTCCCACCGCCATGCCCCAGCCGCCGATTCCTCGCCGCCCAGCGCGCCGCACAAGCCCAGCGCCGCGGTGAGTGCCGCTGCGTTGCCGGCCCCGCGCCTCATCGCGATCCTGGCCGCCGACGCGGCCGGTTACTCCCGCCTGATGGCGATCGACGACCGGCTCACCGTGGAGCTGCTCGATGCTGCCCGTGACGTGTTCCGCGCGACGTGCGGCGAGCATCAAGGCCGCGTGGTCGACATGGCTGGCGACTCGGTGCTGCTGGCCTTCGGCAGTGCCGCTGCGGCGCTGCGCTGCGCGCTGGCGGTGCAGCAGCGCCTGATGGCCCAGGCCAACCCGCAGACCGGCACGCTGCGGCTGCCGTTTCGCATCGGCGTGCACCTGGGTGACGTCATCGAGAAGGCCGACGGCAGCCTCTACGGCGATGGCGTGAACATTGCCGCGCGGCTGCAGGCACTGGCCGAGCCCGATGAGGTGTTCGTCTCGCAGGCCATACGCGATTTGGTCGGCGCCAAGCCGGTGGCACGCTTCGAGGACGCGGGCGAGCATGTGCTCAAGAATGTGCCGCACCCAGTGAGAGCGTGGCGGGCGCAGCCGCCGGGCCAAGCAGGCAATGCCGCCCGCACAGCGGCCGCGTCAAGGTCCGCCGAGACGCTGCGCTTCGCCGGCCGCTACGAACTGCAACCGCGTCAACGCCGTTTGCTGGTGGACGGCGAACCGGCGACGCTCGGCCCACGCGCCTTCGACCTGTTGCTGGCCCTCGTCGAACAGCCTGGCGCGCTGCTGACCAAGAATCAGCTGCTCGACCGAGTCTGGCCGGGGCTGGTGGTCGAGGAGGAGAAGCTCGCGACCCAGATCATCGCCCTGCGGCAGGTGCTGGGCGGAGATGTGATCGCCACCATTCCCGGCCGCGGCTATCGGTTCGCCGCACACCTCGAGACGGCTGCGGCCTTGCCTCCGTCCGTCGCCACGCCGGCCCCGCCCGCCGCGGATGCGGCACGGCTCCAGGCCAACCTGCCGGCGACGCTGCCGCACCTGGTCGGCCGCACCGAGGACCTGGCGGCGTTGAACCAGCTGATTGAGCAGCATCGCCTGGTCAGCATCATCGGCGCCGGCGGCATGGGCAAGACGACGGTGGCCCTGCATCTGACGGCAGGCAGGCGCGGCGCCTACCGCCACGGGGTGTGCTGGGTGGAACTGGCAACCGTCACCGAGGCCGAGGCGCTGCCGGCCGCCGTGGCCGCGGCGCTGGGCGTGCACATCGGCAGCGGTGATCCACTCGAGGGCCTGTGTGGTGCGCTGAAGCCGCTGCTGCTGCTGGTGACGCTCGACAACGCCGAGCAGGTGGTCGACGGCGTAGCGCGGCTGGTGCAGGCGGTGATGGACCAGGCACCGGGGGTGCGCTTCGTGGTCACCACGCAAGCGCCCTTGAAGTTGGCGAGCGAACTGGTCTACCGTATCGGCTCCCTGACGATGCCGCAGGGTCCATTGCCGGCTGTGCAGGCAATGGACTTCAGCGCCGTGGCCTTGTTCGTGGAGCGGGCCCGGCTGGCGGATGCCCGCTTCACGCTCACCGACGCCAGTGCTGCCGCCGTCATCGACCTGTGCCGCCAGCTCGACGGCTTGGCGCTGGCCATCGAGCTGGCCGCCGCCCGGGCGCCGATGCTGGGGGTACAGCGGCTCGCCAGTTCAATGGGCGACCGGCTCAAGGTGCTCACCAGCAGCCGCAACCGCATGGCACCGGCCCGGCAGCAGACGCTGCGCGCCGCGCTCGAATGGAGCCACGGTTTCCTCGAAGGGCCTGAGCAGAAGGTGTTCCGGCGGCTTGCGGTGTTCGCGGGCAGCGCGTCGCTGACGCTTGTGCAGCAGGTGGTGGCCGATCTGCCCAGCGCCGGCGAGCTGGACGAGTGGGCGGTGCTCGACGCCTTGGCGCTGCTGGTGGATCGTTCGCTGGTGGTGGCGATCACGGCCGAGGATGCGAAGGAGCCGCGCTACCGGCTGCTCGACACGCCGCGGCTGTTTGCGCGCGAGAAGCTGCAGCAGGCAGCCGAGGAGGCGACGCTGCGGCAGCGCCATGCATGGGCGGTGGCAGAGCTGTTCAACACGGCTCACGACGCATCGTTCGATGGCAGCATCGGCTTTGACGTCTGGCAACGGTCGATCGCTGCCGATCTGGACAACGGCCGCGAGACGCTGGCCTGGGCCCGCGGGGCCGACGATCCAGAAGGGGTGGTGCAGATCGCCACGGCGCTCGGCCGTGCTTTGCCGGACAGCGCCTACCGCGAGCAGCTCGGGCTTCTCGACGTGGTCGAGCCGCTGCTCGAGCACATCACCAGCGCTGATTTGCTGGCCAGGGCCTGCATGCTTGGCGGGCCGTTCGTCGATACCCAACCGCAACGCGTTCTGGCGCTTGTCCGCGCGGCCCTGATCCGGCTGCCGATGGTCGCGCCAAGTGGCTCCGGGCCGGCTCGCTGGGCGCGCCTCCGGGCACTGTCCGTGCTCGCCAGGGCTGCGACGATTGTCGGCGCCGTGTCCGCTGCCAAGGACGCGCTTGCAGAGGCACGTGCACTGGTCGACCCGGCCTGGCCGCCGGCGCGTCATTTCGTCGTGGTCGTGTCCGAGATGCGCGTATCCCAGGCTTGCGGTGACGTGTCCGCGACACTGCGCTGGGCACGTCGCCGCATCGAACTGAGCGAAGCGCTCGGGTCATCGGGCGCAACTGCCCTGGCCGCCCTCGTCGACACAGAGCTGGAGGCCGGCCTCGCGCCGCAAGCCATCGAGACCGGGGTAGCCTTGGTCGCGTTCCTGGCCGACGGACGCGAGGAACGGGCGCTGGCCTACGGCCGACTCAATCTCTCGGCGGCACTGTTGGCGCTGGACCAGCACGAGCAGGCCAGGCAGCACTTGCGCGCAGGCTGGGCGCAGGCGCCGCTCTTTGAATTGCAGCCCTTCATTGCCGACTACTTGGCGCTGCTCGCCGCGCTGGAGGGACGCTGCAACGCGGCGGCCCGGCTTGCCGGTTACGCCGACGCCGGCAACGCGCGCGTCGGCCAGCGCCAGCCCAACGAAGAGGCCGCTATCGCTCGCGCCGTGCAGCTGGTCCGCACCGCGCTGGGGAACGGCGAATACGAGCGTCTGCACAGCGAAGGCGCGACGATGCGCGACGGCGACATCGCCGGATTGGCGTTCCCGGAAGATCCGACGCCCTGAGCGCGCCGGCCACCCTGGGACCGGGCCCTAGCGCGGGCCCATCGCGCGCAGCCGGCCGACCACGCCGCTCGGGAACCAGTACACCGAGAGCACGAACAGGATGCCCAGCCAGAGCAGCCATCGATCGGGCGAGATGAGCTGCGCCAGCACCGGCACGCCCTGCACCGCCGTCGCCGCCAGCTTCATGACGTCTTGCAGATAGTTCTGGGCCAGCACCAGCAGCACGCTGCCGACGACCGCGCCGTAGAGCGTGCCCATGCCGCCGATGACGACGATGAGGAGGACGTCGAGCATGATCTCGAACGACAGCGTCGTGTCGGGTCCGTTGTAGCGCAGCCAGAGCGCGAGCAGGACGCCGGCCAGGGTCGCGAACAGCGCCGCGACGACGTTGGCGACGGTCCGGTAGACGACGGTGCGGTAGCCGATCGCCTCGGCCCGGAAGTCGTTCTCGCGAATCGCCTGCAGGACCCGGCCGAACGGCGAGTTGACGATCCTGAGCAGCGCCAGCACCAGCACCAGCGCGACGGCGAAGATCAGGTAGTACGTCAGCAGGCGGCCGTCGACCGAGGCACCTAGCACCGGACCGCTCGCGTATTCGGTGCCTGGCTGCAAGGCTTCCGGCAGCTTGAAGGTGAGACCGTCCTCGCCGCCGGTGAAGTCGGACAGCTGCGACGCCAGCGTGAGGAACGCCGAGGCGACGGCGAGCGTGATCATCGCGAAGAAGATCGCCTTGACGCGCAGGCTGCAGAGGCCGATCACCAGCGAGAGCAGCGCCGAGAGGGTCAGCGCAGCGAGCGTGCCGAGCCCGAGCGCGGCCCAGGTCGGGCCGAGCCGGCTGCTGGCGATGGCGATCCCGTAGGCACCGATGCCGAAGAACATCGTGTGCGCGAAGCTGACGATGCCGGTGTAGCCGAGCAGCAGGTCGAAGCTCGCGGCGAGGACGATGAAGACGATGATCTTGGCAGCGACGTTGAGCGCCCGTGTGCCGGGAAAGAGGAACGGCGTCAGGGCCAGGCCGACGACGATCATGAGCAGCAGCAAGGCCAGCCAGCGGCTACGCGGCCGGTCGTGCGAGAGCAGGCGGTCGAGCAGCATCTAGCGGCTGGCCAGCGGATAAAGGCCTTGCGGCCGCCAGACCAGCACCGCGACCATCAGGCCGATGCTCGAGAACATCGTCAGCTTCGGCGC
>JALYXU010000326.1 GCA_030946925.1 Pseudomonadota bacterium | reverse complement strand
TGGTCCACCTCGAGGCCGGCCGGGCGCACCTGAGCGGGCTGCCGAAGGACCAGTGCCCGAACCCGTGGCAGGCGCTGATGCGGCACTGGCACCTCGTGCTGCCGCTGGCGGCGCTCGTCTACATGCTCTTCCACGGCTTCACGCCGATGTTCGCCGGCATGATCGGCCTGGCGCTCACCGCCATCCTCGTCCTCGGCACGGCGCTGGCGGCGCGCGTCTCGATCACCGCGTTTCGCTATGCGTTCTGGATCGCTCTCGGCATCGGCGCCTCGTCGTTCCTGAAGTGGGGCATCCAGCCGGTGCTGGTGCTGATCGCCGCTCTCGTCGCCGCGTGCTTCTGGATCAAGGGCGGCCGCGCCACGCTGCATTCGCTGCGCGCCAGCCTGATCGACGGCGCCAAGCAGGCTCTCGGCGTCGGCATCGCCTGCGCCGTCGTCGGCGTGATCATCGGCGTGCTGACGCTGACCGGCGCGGCTTCGAGCTTCGCCGGGTTCATCCTCAGCGTCGGCGAGAAGAGCCTGTTCCTGTCGCTGCTGCTGACGATGCTCGTCTGCCTGATCCTCGGCATGGGCATCCCGACGATCCCGAACTACATCATCACCAGTTCGATCGCCGCACCGGCGCTGCTCAAGCTCGGCGTGCCGCTGATCGTGAGCCACATGTTCGTCTTCTACTTCGGCATCATGGCCGACCTGACGCCGCCGGTGGCGCTCGCCGCCTTCGCCGCGGCGTCGATCTCGCGCGCCTCGCCGATGAAGACCGGCATCAAGGCGACCCAGATCGCGATCGCCGGCTTCGTCGTTCCCTTCATCGCCATCTACGATCCGTCGCTGATGCTGCAGGGCACTTACGCCTGGACCGACGTCGTCTACGTCAGCTTCAAGGCGCTGACCGCGATCGTGCTCTGGGGCGGCGCCGTGGTCGGCTTCCTGCGCGGGCCGCTCGGGATGGCCGAGCGCGTCGTCGCCGTCCTGGCGGCGGCGCTCCTCGTCGCCGCGCTGCCGCTCACCGACGAGATCGGCTTCGCGCTCGCCGCCGCCGTCGTTGGCTGGAACGTGTGGCGCAGCCGCGGGCCCGCGCTGCCGGTCGCGACCTGATGCCGCTCTGCGTCGCCGCCGGCGGAGTCGTGATGACCCTGGCGCTGGAAAGCTTCACCCTCGCGTGGACGCACTCGATCGAGAAGATCCGCTGGGAAGAGGACTATTGCGTCGTCGGCGCGCGGCTCGTGCTCACCGAAGCGCGGGTGCGCGGCAGCGGTGCCGGCATGGAGCCGCCTGCGGGCAGCGTCCTGAAGGACGGCGTCTGGCACTACGACCCGCACGTCGCGCCGCTGGAGGTGCTTCGGCTCACGCACTCGACGTTCGCCGCCGGATATCAGATCTGCGCCCGGGACCGCTGCGTGCCGCTCGCGGATTCCGCACCGCATGCCGGCAACGGCGACGTGATCGAGGTGCGCGCGTGCCCGCCGTGACGCCCGCGCCGCTCGCCGCCGTGCCGCGATGAAGACCGACCACGACGCCGTGCGCGCGCTGCGGCGCGAATTCAGCGACTGGCGGCCGTGGATCACGCGCGCGCTGGTGCTGGCCTTCGCCGCATTCGCCGGCCTGACGATCGTCGGCTTCACCTGGCTCACCGACGTCGCGCTCGCCGGCTTTCAGCGCATCGCCGGAGTCGCGTGGTGGCTGCCGCTCCTGTGGATCCCGTTGGCGACGGGCGCCTGCGTGTGGGCAACGCGGCGCTTCGCGCCGAATGCCGCCGGCTCGGGCATCCCGCAGGTAATGGCCGCGCTCGACACCGCTGTCAGCGCGCCCGAGGTCCGCTACTTCGTTTCGCTGCGCCTGGCCGTCGCCAAGCTGCTGCTGACGTCATGGGGGCTGCTCGCCGGTCTCTCGCTCGGCCGCGAAGGACCGTCGGTGCAGATCGCCGCCGGCGTCCTGCACAGCGTTCGCCGCTGGCTCCCGGAGCGCACGGCGATGACCGAGCACGGCCTGCTCGTCGCCGGCGGCGCGGCGGGGATCGCCGCCGCCTTCAACGCGCCGCTCGCGGGCGTGATGTTCGCGATCGAGGAGTTGTCGCGGCGGCCCGAGCAGCGCTCGAGCGGCCTGCTCGTCGCGGCGATCGTCCTGGCAGGCTTGATCGCGGTCTCGGTCTACGGCAATTCCACCTACTTCGGCGTCATCCAGGTGCGCTCGATCGGCTGGTCGCTGCTCGGCCCCGGCCTGCTCGTGACGTTGGTGAGCGGCGTCGCTGGCGGGCTCTTCTCGCGTCTGCTGCTGCGTTCTCTGGCCGGCAGCGCCGACCGCATCAGCGCGTGGCGCGGCCGCCATCCCGTCGCCTTCGCGGTCGGCTGCGGCCTCGCAGTGGCGGTGATCGGTCTCGTCACCGAGGGCGCGACGTGGGGCAGCGGCTACCAGTACACACGCGGGCTGCTCGAGGGAACGCACAGCGCGCCCATCGTCTATGCCTTCGGCAAGCTCGTCGCCACCTGGCTCACCGTTTGGAGCGGGGTACCGGGCGGCCTGTTCGCGCCGTCGCTCGCCATCGGCGCGGGCATCGGCAACGACATCGCGCTGCTGCTCGGCCACGCCGATCACGCCACCCTGATCGCCCTCGGCATGGCGGGTTTCCTCGCCGCGGCGACGCAGGCGCCGCTCACCGCGTTCATCATCGTCATGGAGATGATCGACGGCCACGCGATGGTGCTGAGCCTGATGGCGTGCGCGCTCGTCGCGAGCCTCGTGTCTCGCCTGCTGAGCCCGCCGCTCTATGCGTCGCTGGCGCATTCGCAGGTCGAGCGGCTGCGCGGCGGGGCGCGTCTGAAGCACACCGCAACCGCGCCGCAGAATGGCCGCATCGTCGCCTGATGACAGAGCTCGTGCGGGCATCCTCCCGTGGCCACCGAGTCCGAATCGCATGCCTCATCTTCAACCTCTTCCCTGGGAAGCGAGCCCGCAGTTCCGCGAACGCTTCGAGCACTACCAGAGCACGCGCGGCTTCGTGCCCAACAGCATCCTGACGATGCAGCGGCGGCCGGCGATCGCGCAGGCGTTCATGGATCTCAACAAGGCGGTCCTGTACGAGGGCACGGTGGCCGAGGAACTGAAGATGCTCGTCAGCCTGGTGACGAGCCAGGCGAGCGGTTGCCGCTACTGCCAGGCGCACATGACCAACCTCGCGAGCATCTACCGGGCCTCGGACGAGAAGATCCGTGCCGTCTGGGAGTTCGAGACCAGTCCGCTGTTCTCCGCTGCGGAGCGTGCGGCCTTGCGCCTCGGGTACCACGCCGCGCTCGTTCCCAACGAGGCGACGCAGGCAGATTTCGAGGAGCTGAAGAAGCATTTCGACGACGGCCAGATCGTCGAGATCGTCGCCACCATCGCGCTGTTCGGCTACCTCAATCGGTGGAACGACACGATGGCGACGACGCTCGAGCCCCGCGCCGTCGAGGTCGCCAACCGCGCGATCGAGGCCGTGGGTTGGCAAGCGGGCAAGCACGGCGCGTGAGGTGCGCCGGGTTCGCGCTGTCCGCTGCGCGGGTCGACATCTGCAGGCCAAGTTTTCGCGAACACGTCTTCATTGGCCGGGCCGGAACGACGACGTCTGACGGCATCGACTCTTTGCATACAGGCTCCCATCTCGCGAGTCCGCGATCGCGGGGCGTCATCGTGGAAGAGCTTGCCGGCGCTGGCGCGACGACCCTGCCTGGGGTCCATTTGATTCCGGTGCAATAAGTGACGGTTCGAATGGCCAGCAACGGCGTGGTGGTCGATTGGTAAGTCATTGATTTGAAGGACATTGCTGTTAGCTTCGGCGGGGCGTATCGTCGTCGGCCCTCGGACTCGAACGGGAGCAGCGGCCATGCAAGGCTGGCAGACGCCCTACCTTGGCCTGCGCGACCTACCGCGCGAGCTCACCCGTGGCCGCGGCTCTGGTCGAGCTTGAGGCCGTCACAGCCCAGGCCATCCGTGAAGCGGTCCCGGCCGTCGCCTTGAAGCGTTGGTCATCGGTGGTGGAGGCCACACGCGCGGACGGGCAGCACTGTCAGAGCTGGCTGTGGAGCGCACCGGCCAAGCATTCAACTCGCCAGATCAGCGAGGTCCTCGCGTGCGTCGGCTGCAAGGCGATGCTCTACGCGCCTCAGCGCCCTCAGGACCCACAAAAGGCGATGCCCCAGAATTTGTTGAACGCGTGATCTGAGGTGGCGGTCGCTTTCGCCCTTATTCGAAAATGCAGGTCCTAGCAAGCAAATGATGGAACCACCGAAGCGAAGCCTCGCACGAGGGCCGCCCTGGGGTTGGACCGCTGTCCAAGGGCAGCTGTCGTCGCCTCGACCCTGAAGGCGGACGACCTTCCGGCCCTTGTCGTAGCAAGGCTGGCAGTACGGCCCCTCCCTTGGCTTGCGTTCGGAAAGTTTCCAGATCGATGAATTAGCGTCGCGAGGCGCGGGACAGGCCGTGCCGCCACGGTCGATCGGCCCCGAGGTAATGCGATGCGGCCGACGCTCGGCGCGTCCCGCCCGCATCCGAGGGTAGACACGCGTCCGCAGATATGGTCGACTGAGATACTGGACGACTGCAAGCACGACGACCCGGGAGGTCGCGGCTGTCGGTCGCTAAAGCTCGGACCTGCCCGTCCGTCGGTGCGAACGCTTTCCGGCTCAACCCGAATGCAACGATCCAGCTCGCAGGCCCCGGACGCCAAGTGCCGGGCCGGGGTTGAACCAGCGGTTCCATTTGAACGAGGAGGAACAATGACCAAGCAATTGTTGATCTACGAAAGCGCGATTCCCGTCTCCAGTGCACGGCACCGGACCGCGTCGGTCGAGCCGCAGAAGGGCTACGGCTTCAGCGCCGGCATCAACGCGGTGCCGCTGATGGCGGTCGAGATCCTGCGTGCCTCGGCCGAATACGCGATTGTCTTCACGGCGGCCGGCGACGAGGTCGTCCCGGCGGTGGTGTTGGGCATTCGCAGCGACCAGAACCTGTACCTAACCGACGATGCCCATTGGCAGGCCAAGTACATCCCGGCGTTCATCCGCCGCTACCCGTTCGTGTTCTCGACCAGTGCCGACGGCAAGACGCTGACGCTGTGCATCGATGAATCCTTCCCGGGCCTAAATCGTGATGGGCTCGGCCAGCGCCTGTTCGGCGACGACGGGCAGCCGGCGCCGTACGTCGATGCGGTGCTGAAATTCCTGCAGGAGTATCAGGCGCAGTTCGAGCGCACGCGCCAGTTCGGCAAACGCATCAAGGAGCTCGGCCTGCTCGAGCCGATGCAGGCGCAGGTGGTCACGCCCAACGGCGGCAAGTTCACACTCAACGGCTTCCTCGGCGTGAACCGTGCCAAGCTGCGCGCGCTCGATGCCGAGGCTCTGGTCACGCTTGCCAAGACCGACGAGCTTGAACTGCTCTACCTGCATCTGTACTCGATGCGCAACTTCGACGACGTAAAAGACCGCATGTTCGGTGCCCTGACGGCCAGCGACGAGGGGAGTGCCGGGGCCCCGGAAGCCGAATCGGTCCCGTCGGCCGAGGCCGCCACCTGAGCCTGGGCGCAAGGTCTGGGGGCGCCATGCGCCGCGCGCCCGCCACAACCCACTGAACCATGGCGGCCAGCGCTCCCGTCTATTCGATCGTCGAGGAACACCGCGTCCGTGCGGAGTCCGCGGCGTGGTCGCGCTTCACGGCGCCAAACGACAGTGCCGAGTTCTGCGGTGCCTGGCTGGCGCTGCTGTGCACTCACGTCGACCGTGCTCGCGCGGCGCTGGTGCTCACCGGCGAAGAGGGCGAGGGTGCATTCACGGTGGCCGCCGCCTGGCCCGACGGGCAGCGCGACCTGCAGTACCTGGGGCCGACCGCGCAACTGGCGCTGACCGAACGACGCGGCGTCGTGAGCGGCACCGCTGGCGCGGCACCCAGCCACGACAGTCCGGCCCAAGTCGCGTACCCGGTGGAGGTCGATGGCCGCCTGTTCGGGGCGGTGGTGCTCGACGTTGGCGCCGGCGGGTTGGCCGATCTGCAGGGCGCCTTGCGCCAGGTCCACTGGGCCAGCGCCTGGCTCGTCGACCACTTCCGACAGCGTCTGCTGCACCGGCGCGAGGTCGAGCTGGCCCGCGTTGCGACACTCAACGAGCTGATGGCCACGGCGCTGCAGTATCGGCAGCTGGAACCGTCGGCACTTGCCGTCGCGAACGAGTTGGCCCGGCGCCTGCAGTGCGACCGGGTCAGCGTCGGCTTCGAGGAGGCCGGCCAGATCGTGCCCCTGGTGTTGTCGCACACCGCGAACTTCGACAAGCGATCCAACCTCGTGCGCACTCTCGGCGAGGCCATGGATGAGGTGCTGGACCTCGACGTCGCGGTGGTCCACCCGCCGGCCGACGGCGACGAGCTCGGGGGCCTGGCTCACGCCGAGGCCGCGCGGTCATTGCATGTCGAGGCGATGCTGTCGGTGCCGCTCGTTCACGAGGGCGCCACGATCGGCGTGATGACGCTCGAGCGCAACACGGCGGTGCCGTTCGATGCCGCCGCACAGCGGCTGCTGCAGGCGCTGGGCGTTACGCTCGGGCCGGTCTGGGCCCTGCAGCGCGCCAACGGGCGCAGCCTGTGGCAGCGCACTACCGATGCGTCGCGGTCGGCCCTGCAGGCCGGCATCGGCCCCCAGCACCCAGGTCTCAAGCTGATCGGCATCGTGTTGACGGCCGCGCTGCTGATCGCGTCCTTCGTCACGATCGACTACCGCGTCGCCGCGCGCACCGTGATCGAAGGGGCGACCCAGCTGGCGGCGGTCGCGCCGTTCGAGGGCTACATTGCCGCCGGTCTGGTGCGTGCCGGCGATACCGTGACGCGCGGCCAGCCGCTGGCCCGACTCGACGATCGGGACCTCAAGCTCGAGCGCGCGCGCTGGGACTCGGAGCGCGAGCAGGCGGCGCGCAAGTACCAGGTCGCGATGGCCGCGGCAGATCGCAGTGCAATGGCGGTGCTGTCAGCGCAGATCAACCAGGCCGAGGCGCAGCTGACGCTTGCCGAGGATAAGCTGGCGCGAGCAACCCTGGTGGCGCCGTTCGACGGCATCGTCGTGTCCGGCGACCTTAGCCAGCAAATCGGCACGCCGGTGGAGCAAGGCAAGCTGCTGTTCGAGATCGCGCCGCTTGCGGACTACCGTGTCGTGCTGCAGGTCGACGACCGCGACATGGCGCACGTCGCGAAGGCGCAGCACGGGGAACTCGTACTGTCCAGCCTGCCCGACCGCAACCTGCCAATCACGGTCACCACCATCACGCCGGTGGCGACGCAGCGTGACGGGCGCAACGTCTTTCGAGTCGAGGCCCAGATCGACGACGTCGACGCGGCCCGCATGCGCCCCGGTATGGAGGGCATCGGCAAGATCGTGGTCGGCCAGCGCAGCCTGCTCTGGATCTGGACCCATGGCTTCACCGAGTGGGTTCGGCTGACAGCATGGAACTGGATGCCCTGAACGCGCCCCGATGAGTGCCGACATTCCGCTGCAAAGCAGCTCGTGGTACCGCATCGCGGCGCTGCGGCCGCGCCTGCTCGCGCGCGCACGTCTGCACCGCCACCGCTATAGAGGCGAACTCTGGTATCTGCTGCAGGACCCGGCCTCCGGCAAGGTGCACCGGTTCACGCCGGCCGCGCGGCTGATCCTTGCGGCGATGGATGGCCGGCGCAGCGTCCACGACCTGTGGCAGCTCGCGCAACGTCGGCTCGGCGACGACGCGCCGACGCAGGACGAGATCCTGCAATTGCTTGGCCAACTGCACGGCGCCGACCTGCTGCAGACCGACGTGCCGCCCGATGCACTCGAGGCTTTCGAGCGCGGGCGGCGCGAGTCGCAGTCCAAGCGTCGGCGCGCCTGGGCCAACCCAATGGCGGTGCGGATCCCGCTGGTCGATCCGGGTGCGTTCCTCGACCGCCTGGCGCCGTGGTGGCCGCGCCTGTGGGGCGTGCCGGGTGCCGTGGTCTGGCTGATGGTCGTGCTGCCGACGCTGGTGCTGCTACCTCAACATTGGCCCGAACTGACCCACAACCTGTCGGACCGCGTCCTTGAGGCCGACAACCTGCTATTGCTTGGTCTGGTATTCCCCGTGATCAAGGCGCTGCACGAACTCGGTCACGCGACCGCAACCCGTGCCGGTGGCGGCGAAGTGCACGACATGGGCATCATGCTGCTGGTGCTGATGCCGGTGCCCTATGTCGACGCGTCGGCCGCCACGGTGCTGCGCTCGCGCTGGTCGCGCGCGCTGGTCGGTGCCGCCGGCATGCTGGTCGAGTTGTTCGTGGCGGCGCTGGCCTTCTACCTGTGGCTGGCGGTCGAACCGGGTCTGTTACGGGCGCTGTGCTTCAACCTGATGCTGGTCGCCGGGGTGTCGACGCTGATTTTCAACGGCAACCCGCTGCTGCGCTACGACGCGTACTACATCATGGCCGACCTGATCGAGATACCGAACCTTTCCCAACAGGCGGCGCGCTACTGGGGCTATCTCGCCGAGCGCTACCTGCTGCGCGTCGACGACGCGGTGTCGCCGGCCGGTAGCCGCTCCGAGAGCCTGTGGTTGCTGTTCTACGGCCTAGCGTCGACGATCTACCGGCTGCTCGTGACGATCGCGATCGCGCTGTTTATAGGCACGCGTTTCTTCTTCGTCGGCGTCGTGCTCGCGCTGTGGGCCGGCACGATGATGGCGGTGATGCCGATCGTGCGCGTCTTGCGCCATCTGCAGGCACGGCCGTCCCTGCGGGAGCGGCGCGGCCGTGTGGCGCTGATCGGCGGCACGCTGGCGCTTGTGGCGCTCCTGCTCATCGTGCTGATACCGGTGCCGATGCGCGTCCAGGCCGAGGGGGTGGTCTGGCTGCCTGCACAGTCCACCCTGCGCGCAGGAGCTAACGGCTTCTTCAGCCGCTTCGAGGCCGAGCCGGGCAGCGCCGTGACGACCGGTCAGCCCTTGTTCGCCAGCTTTGATCCGACGCTCGATGCCAAGCTGCGCGGACTTGAGGCGCGCGTGGCCGAGCTCGAGGCGAACTACCAGATCGAGTTCGTCAACGATCGGGCCCGTGCCGACATCGCCCGCGAGCAGCTGGAGCAGGAGCGCAGCACGCTGGCGCGGGACCAGCTGCGCGCGCGCGGCCTGAACGTAGCTGCCGGGACGGATGGCGTCTTCACCGTGCTGCAGGCCGCCGACATGCCGGGGCGCTACTACCACCAGGGAGAGATCCTCGGCTACGTCCTCGGCGTGGCCCGCCCGGTGGTGCGCGTGCTTGTCGAGCAGGCGCTGGTCGATGCCATTGCCAGCGGCACCCGGGCGATCGAGATGCGCGGGGCAGGAGATTCCGGGACGGTCGTGACCGGCCACATCCTGCGCCAGGTGCCTGCCGGCAGCGACGAGGCGCCCAGCCGTGCGCTGCTGACACAGGGGGGCGGGCGCATCGCCGCCGATCCGCGCGACCCGCAAGGGCGGCGCGCGCTGGAGCATGTGTTCCAGCTTGATGTCGAGCCCGACGCACCGATCGGCCCCGCGGGCCTGTACGGGCAGCGCGTCTTCGTGCGCTTCGACCTGACGCGCGAGCCGCTCGCGCGCCAGTGGTACGCCGTCGTCCGGCGCCTGTTCCTCGCCCAGTTCAGCGTCTGAATTACATGTCGACCCAGACCCTGTTGCATTTGATGCCGGGCGATCTCGCCTCCGGCCGGCCTTATGCCGAACGCGAGGAGTGCGAGCCGCCGTGGCACGACAGGCTGGCCCAGCGTCTGTGGCACGGTGCCGCCATACGCGTGCTGCGCGCGACACGGGCGCGCGAGCGCGAAGGACGCGCCTTCGTGGCCCGCGCGGACCGTCACGGCGACGAATTCGCAAGCGCCGATGACGCGCAGTTGCGGCTCGAAGCGCGCCGGCTGCGGGCAAGGCTGCGCCGCGAAGGCTTCGTCGCCGAGGCGAGCGCGCGCTGCTTCGCGCTGGTCCGCGAGGCTGCACAGCGCGTGCTTGGCCAGCGACACTACGACACCCAGCTGGTGGCCGGCTGGTGGCTGCTGCGCGGCATGCTGGTCGAGATGGCCACCGGCGAAGGCAAGACCTTCGCGGCGACCCTGCCCGCATGCACCGCGGCCCTGGCGGGACTGCCGGTGCACGTGATCACCGTCAACGACTACCTGGCCACGCGCGACGCCGCGACGATGAACCCGCTGTACCGCTTCTTCGGCCTGCGCTGCACGTCGGTGGTGCACGGCATGCCGAAGCCGGATCGCCGGGCGGCCTACGCCGGCGACATCACCTATTGCAGCAACAAGGAGCTGGCGTTCGACTACCTGCGCGACCGCGCCGCGCTGGGCGATCAGGCCAGTCCGCTGCACCTGGCGGTCGAGGGCCTGCGCGATTCACGCGGCCGTGCCGACGCCACGGTGCTGCGCGGGCTGAGCTTCGCGATCGTTGACGAGGCCGACAGCGTCTTCATCGATGAGGCACGCACGCCGCTGATCCTGTCGACGACGGCGGACGCGGGCGCCGACCGCGATCCTTGCGAGCGCGCTCTGGCGATCGCTCGGCAGCTGCAGGCACCGCAGCACTTCGAGGTCGAACGCAGCCAGTTGCGGGTGCGATTGACGGAGCTCGGGCACGACGAGATCGAGCGGCTCGACGAACAGGACGCCGCGGCTGCGTGGCCGTCCCCGCGCGAGCGCGACGAGAACGTGCGGCGCGCGCTTGCTGCGCTGCACCTGTACGAACGCGATCGGCAGTACGTGATTGTCGCCGGCAAAGTCCAGATCGTCGATGAATCGACCGGCCGCATCATGCCGGACCGGGCCTGGGAACGCGGCCTGCACCAGATGATCGAGGCCAAGGAAGGCGTGGCGCTGACCGGGCGGCGCGACACCCTCGCGCGCATCACCTACCAGCGCTTGTTCCGCCGCTACCTGCGGCTGTGCGGCATGACCGGAACGGCCACCGAGGTCGCCGGCGAGATCGGCCGCACCTACGGCCTCTCGGTCGCGCGCGTGCCGCTGCACCGGCCCTCGCGGCGGGCGGTCGCCGGCGCGCGTGGCTTGCC
>JALYXU010000322.1 GCA_030946925.1 Pseudomonadota bacterium | reverse complement strand
CTCGTCGAGCGCGCGCTCGAAGGCGATCGACGCGCGATCGGCCGACTGCTGACGCTGCTCGACGACGACGGTGCCGACGCTGGCGAAGCCGCGGCGCTGCTGGCATCACGCGCCGGCCGGGCCCGCGTCGTCGGCATCACGGGCGTGCCGGGCAGCGGCAAGTCGACGCTCGTCAACGCCGTGCTCGGTGCCTGGCTGGCGCAAGGCCTGCGCGTCGCCGTCGTCGCCATCGATCCTTCGAGCCCGATCAGCGGTGGCGCGGTGCTCGGCGACCGGATTCGCATGGGCGAGCACGCTGCCCATCCCGACTGCTTCATCCGCTCGTTTTCGGCGCGCGGCGAGCTCGGCGGCCTGTCGCGCGCGGCCCGCGCCGCGGTCGATTGCTTCGACGCTGGAGGCTTCGATCGAGTCATCGTCGAGACAGTCGGCACCGGCCAGTCGGAAACCCGCATCGCGGCCCTGGCCGACACCCGCATCGTCGTCTGTCCGCCCGGTCTCGGCGACGAAGTCCAGGCGCTGAAGGCGGGGACGCTGGAGATCGCCGACATCCTCGCCGTCAGCAAAGGCGACCTGCCGTTGGCGGCGCAAACGGCGCGCGAGATGCACGAAATGCTGGGCTTGCGTCGCGGCAGCGCCGTGGGTGCTTGGCAGCCGCGGATCGTCGTCGTCAGCAGCCTTGCTTCCGGTGGTATCGATGGCCTGCTCGAGGCGATCGAGGCGCACGCCGGATCGGTCGGACCCGGCCAACGCTTGCGCGACAGTCGATCGCCGACGCGCCTCGCCATGCCGGATGCGTCGGCAACGCCTGCAACGACCGGGGTGCGCAAAGCCAAGTCGATCGCCATCGACGATGCGAAAGCGTGGACGGCGCGTCTCGTCGCGCTCGCCGCCCGCGACGGCTTGTGCCGGACGCTCGGCATCGCGGTGCTCGCCGGCGGTCCAGGCACAGCCGTCGTGACGATGACGGTCGATGCGCGGCACCTCAACTTCAACGGCAACGGCCACGGCGGCGCCATCTTCGCGCTGGCCGACAGCGCCTTCGGCCTGGCCTCGAATTCGCACGGCCCGCTCGCCGCCGGCATCGACGCCCACATCACCTTCCAGGCCGGCGTGGCCGTGGGCGACAGGCTGATCGCCCGGGCCTCGGAGATGCAGCGCAGCCGCCGCATCGCGATGTACCGGATCGAGGTCGTCCGCACCGGCGCGGATGCAGTCGAGACGCTGGTCTCGTGCTTCACCGGCACGGTCTACATCAAGGCCTGACGACTCCGAAACCGCCGTCAACGCGGCGCGTCGTGCCTGCAGACGACCGCCCGCGCCACCTGTTTCCCGGCCGCGCGAGGGATGCCCCGCGGCCTGCAGCAGCGAATTCCGTGTAGCCTGCGTCGCCGCTTTCCTCTCGACACGACGTGCCCACCACCACCTTCCCTGCCTTGCTGCTCGCGCATGCCGCCGAGCGTCCGCAGGCGCCGGCGCTGCGCGAGAAGGAATTCGGCATCTGGCAGACGCTCGACTGGCGGAGCCTGGCCGCGCTGGTCCGGGCGATGGCGTGCGGCCTCGCCGAAGCCGGCCTGACGCGCGGCCAGCATCTGGTCGTCGTCGGCGAGAACCGGCCCCGCCTCTATGCGGCGATGCTCGCGGCGCAATCGCTCGGCGCGGTGCCGGTGCCGCTCTACCAGGATGCGGTCGCCGCCGAATTCGTCTTTCCGATCGGCAATGCCGAGGTCGGCTTCGCGATCGTCGAGGACCAGGAGCAGGTCGACAAGATGCTCGAGGTCCGCGCCAGCTGCCCTGGCCTGACGCGGATCTGGTTCGACGCGCCGCGCGGCCTGCGCCAGTACGACCAGGCGGGCCTCGGCTCGCTCGATGCGCTGGTCGAATCGGGCCGGGCCTGGGACGCGGCACACCCCGGCTTCTTCAAGGCCGAGGTCGACAAGGTCCGGCCCTCCGACGTCGCCGCGATGTTCTTCACGTCCGGCACCACCGGCAGCGCCAAAGGCGTCGTGCACACCCACGAGTCCCTGCTCGACCGGGCCGCCGCCGGCGCCCGCTTCGACAAGCTGACCGCCGCCGACGAAGTGCTCGCCTATCTGCCGCCGGCGTGGATCGGCCAGAACATCTTCTCGTTCGCCCAGTGGCTGGCCTGCGGCTACGTCGTCAACTGCCCGGAATCGGCCAGCACCGTGACGATCGACCTGAAGGAGATCGGGCCGACCTATTACTTCGCGCCGCCGCGTGTCTTCGAGGCGTTGCTGACCAGCGTGATGATCCGCATGGAAGACGCCGGCCGCATCAAGCGCTGGCTGTTCGACCGGACCATGGCGCTGGCCGGCCGGGTCGGCCCGGCGCGCATGGACGGCATGGCGATCGGGCTGCTCGATCGCATCGGCTACGCGATCGGCAACGTCCTCATCTATGCGCCGCTCCGCAACACGCTCGGCTTTTCCCGGGTTCGCGTCGCCTACACCGCCGGCGAGGCGATCGGCCCCGATCTCTTCAGCTTCTATCGCTCGCTCGGCATCAATCTGAAGCAGCTGTACGGCTCGACCGAGACCGCGGTCTTCGTCTGCCTGCAGCCCGACCACGAAGCGCGCGCCGACACCGTCGGCATTCCGATCGAAGGCGTCGAGATCCGGGTCGAGCCAAGCGGCGAGATCCTGGTGCGCTCGCCCGGGCTGCTCAAGGAGTACTACAAGAATCCGGCAGCGACGGCCGAGGTCCTGACCGCCGACGGCTGGTACCGGACCGGCGATGCCGGCTGGCTCGATGCGGCCGGCCACCTCAAGATCATCGACCGCGCCAAGGATGTCGGCCGGCTCGTCGGCGGCGCCGACGACGGCGCCCTGTTCGCGCCGAAGTACGTCGAGAACAAGCTGAAGTTCTTTCCGTACATCAAGGAAGCGGTGGCCTTCGGCGATCGTCGCGACAAGGTCTGCGCGTTCATCAACATCGACATGGAGGCGGTCGGCAACTGGGCCGAGAAGCGCAGCCTCGCCTATGGGGGCTACGCCGAGCTGTCGCAAAAGCCCCAGGTCGCCGAGCTGATCCGCGACTGCGTCGCCAAGGTCAACGCCGATCTCGCCGCCGATGCCAAGCTGGCCGGCAGCCAGGTCCGTCGCTTCCTGATCCTGCACAAGGAGCTCGACGCCGACGACGGCGAGCTGACCCGCACGCGCAAGGTCCGGCGCGGCCACATCGCCGAGCGCTACCGGGTGCTGGTCGATGCGCTGTACGAGGGCAGGACCGAGCAATACGTCGAGACCGAGGTGAGGTTCGAGGACGGCCGCATCGGCAAGGTCGCAGCGACCCTGAAGCTGATCGACGCGCCGACGTTTGCCGCGGTCGCGCGCGCTGCCTGATGGCGGCGCGGCCGATCGGCGAGGTCATCCTGGATGTGCGCAACATCAGCCTGCGCTTTGGCGGCGTCAAGGCGCTGAGCGACATCACGTTCGACGTCAGGGAGCACGAGATCCGCGCCATCATCGGCCCGAACGGTGCCGGCAAGAGTTCGATGCTCAACTGCATCAACGGCGTCTACCAGCCGCAGGACGGCTCGATCAGCCTGCGCGGCAAGACCTTCCGGCACATGAAGCCGCGCCAGGTCGCGGAGATGGGCGTCGCACGGACGTTCCAGAACCTGGCCCTCTTCAAGGGCATGAGCGTGCTCGACAACCTGATGACCGGGCGCAACCTGAAGATGCGCACGAACCTGCTGCAGCAGGCCTTCCGCCTGCCGTTCGGCAGGGGCGCGGCCGAGCGCGAGGAAACCGCGCAGCGCATCGTCGTCGAGCAGATCATCGACTTCCTCGAGATCCAGCCGTTTCGCAAGACGCCGGTCGGCCAGCTGCCCTACGGCCTGCAGAAGCGCGTCGACCTCGGCCGGGCCCTGGCGATGGAGCCGCAGGTGCTGCTGCTCGACGAGCCGATGGCCGGCATGAACGTCGAGGAAAAGCAGGACATGAGCCGCTTCATCCTCGACGTCAACGAGGAATTCGGCACGACCATCGTCCTGATCGAGCACGACATGAGCGTTGTCATGGACATCAGCGACCGCGTCGTCGTCCTCGACTACGGCAGGAAGATCGGCGACGGCGTTCCGGGCGAGGTTCGGAACAATCCAGACGTCATCAGCGCCTATCTGGGCACGGTGCACTGAGGTGGGCCCCTTCCTCGAGACCCTGTTCGGCGGCCTGATGGTCGGCATGCTCTATTCGCTGATCGCCCTCGGCTTCGTGCTCATCTACAAGGCCTCGGGGGTCTTCAATTTCGCGCAGGGGGCGATGGTGCTGTTCGCGGCCCTGGCGATGGCCCGGTTCGCCGAGTGGCTGCCGAAGCTGACCGGCCTCGACAGCAAGATCGTCGTCAACGTGCTGGCCTTTCTCGGCGCGGCGCTGGTGATGATCGGCTTCGCCTGGCTGGTGCAAAAGCTCGTTCTCGGCAAGCTCGTCAACCAGGAAGGCATCACGCTCTTGATGGCGACGCTCGGCATCACCTATTTTCTCGAAGGCGCCGGCCAGACCTTGTTCGGCAACAACATCTACAAGATCGACATCGGCTTGCCGAAAGACCCGATGTTCCTGTTCCCGGGCACCTTCGAAGGCGGCATCCTCGTCAATCAGGAAGACCTCGCCGCAGCGCTCATCGCCGCCGTGCTGGTGACGCTGCTCTCGCTCTTTTTCCAGAAGACGGCGACCGGACGGGCACTGCGCGCCGTCGCCGACGACCACCAGGCGGCGCAGTCGATCGGCATTCCGCTCGACACCATCTGGGTCATCGTCTGGTCGCTCGCCGGCATCGTCGCGCTGGTCGCCGGCGTGATCTGGGGCAGCAAGCTCGGGGTCCAGTTCTCGCTCTCGCTGATCGCGCTGAAAGCGCTGCCGGTCGTCATCCTCGGCGGCCTGACCTCGATCCCGGGCGCGATCATCGGCGGCCTGCTCATCGGCGCCGGCGAGAAGCTGTCGGAGATCTACCTCGGCCCGCACCTCGGCGGCGGCATCGAGATCTGGTTCGCCTACGTGCTGGCGCTCGTCTTCCTGCTGGTCCGGCCGCAAGGCCTGTTCGGCGAGAAGATCATCGACCGGGTCTAGACGCTTCATGTTCTATCGCGAAAACGGGCAATTCAAGACGACCTATCGGGCGGATCAGCAGATCTTCCCGGTCCGACAAGACCGCATCGCCATCGGCCTGCTGTTGCTGGTTGCATTCATCGCCGTTCCGCTGCTCGGCTCCGACTACCTGTTCCAGGCTTTGCTGGTGCCGTTCCTGATCCTGGCCCTGGCCGCCCTCGGCCTCAACATCCTGGTCGGCTACTGCGGCCAGATCTCGCTCGGCACCGGCGCCTTCATGGCCGTCGGCGCATACGCGACCTACAACTTCATGGTCCGCATCGACGGCATGCCGCTGCTGGTCGCGTTACTGCTCGGCGGCCTCACCGCGACGATCGTCGGCGTGCTCTTCGGCATTCCCTCGCTGCGCATCAAGGGCCTCTATCTCGCGGTCGCAACGCTGGCGGCGCAGTTCTTCACCGACTGGGCGTTCCTCCGCGTGCCGTTCTTTACCAACCATTCGAGCTCGGGCGCGGTCAGCGTCGCCAACCTGTCCGTGCTCGGGCTGGCCGTCGACACGCCGGTCCGCAAGTACCTGCTCTGCCTCGCCTTCCTGTCGGTCTTCGCGCTGCTGGCGAAAAATCTGGTGCGCGGTCACATCGGCCGCGAATGGATGGCGATCCGCGACATGGACGTCGCCGCCGAGGTCATCGGCATCCGGCCGATCTACGCCAAGCTCAGCGCCTTCGCCGTCAGCTCGTTCATCGTCGGCGTCGCCGGCGCGCTGTGGGGCTTCGTCTACCTCGGCTCCTGGGAACCGGCGGCCTTCTCGATCGACCGCTCGTTCCAGCTCCTCTTCATGGTCATCATCGGCGGCCTCGGCTCCATCATGGGTGCGTTCTTCGGTGCCGCGTTCATCACGCTGTTGCCGTTGTTCCTGGACCAGGTGCCGCAGTGGTTCGGCATCCCGCTGTCGACGACGCTCGCCTCGCACATCGAATCGATGCTGTTCGGGTCGCTGATCGTGTTCTTTCTCATCGTCGAGCCGCACGGCCTGGCCAAGCTCTGGTCGACCGCGCGGGAAAAGCTCCGCCTCTGGCCTTTTCCGCACTGAGCGCGGACCGGGCGCAGGGTTCCCGCTGATTTGTCCCGATTGAAACGGCAGCGATTTCGCGTTGAGATGAGGGATTCGCAGCACGCACCGCCGCCTGCGTTCTCACAAACTCCGGAGACAGACATGAACCTGACGACTTTCAAGGCGATCGCACTGGCGGGGGCGCTCGCCGTGATCGGCTTGGCCGCGACGCTGACGCCGAGCCCGGCCTCGGCGCAGGCCAAGGAACAGTTCTTTCCGCTGCTCGTCTACCGCACGGGCGCCTATGCACCGAACGGCACGCCGTGGGCCAACGGCAAGCTCGACTACATCAAGATGATCAACGCCCGCGACGGCGGCATCAACGGCGTCAAGCTGTCCTTCGAGGAATGCGAGTTCGGCTATGCCACGGACCGCGGCGTCGAGTGCTACGAGCGGCTGAAGAGCCATCCTGGCGTCACCCTGTTCGAACCGCAGTCGACCGGCGTCACGTTCGCCCTGACCGACAAGGCACCAACTGACAAGATCCCACTCCTGACGGTCGGCTACGGACTGGCGGCAGCACAGGACGGCTTTGCGTTCAAGTGGAACTTTCCCATTCTTGGCAGTTATTGGACCGGCGCTGACATCCTCGTTCAGTACATCTTGAAGAAGGAAGGCGGCCCGGGCAAGCTGAAGGGCAAGAAGATCGCGTTGCTATACCACGACTCGCCGTTCGGCAAGGAGCCGATCCCGCTGCTGCAGGAGCGCGCCAAGATCGAGGGCTACGAGCTGCAGCTGATCCCGGTCACCGCGCCCGGCACCGAGCAGAAGGCCGCCTGGCTGCAGATTCGCCAGAGCAAGCCCGACTACGTTCTCCTCTGGGGCTGGGGCATCATGAATTCGACTGCCTTGAAGGAAGCCCAGGCGACCGGCTATCCGCGCGACAAGATGTACGGCGTCTGGTGGGCCGGTGCCGAACCCGACGTCAAGGACATCGGCGACGGCGCCAAGGGCTACAACGCGCTGGCCCTGAACCCGGCCGGAACCCAGCCGAAGGTGATCCAGGACATCCTCAAGTACGTCGTCGACAAGGGCCAGGGCTCCGGAAGCAGGGACGAGGTCGGCACCATCCTCTACACCCGCGGCGTCATCATCCAGATGCTCGGCGTCGAGGCAGTGCGGCGGGCCCAGGAGCGCTACGGCAAGGGCAAGGTCATGACCAGCGAGCAGGTGCGCTGGGGCCTCGAGAACCTCGCGCTCGACCAGAAAAAGCTCGATGCCCTCGGCTTCGCCGGCGTGATGCGTCCGGTGTCGACCTCGTGCAGCGACCACATGGGCTCCTCGTGGGCGCGCATCGAAACCTGGGACGGCAAGAAGTGGAGCATGACCTCCGACTTCATGGAAGCCGACGAGCAGATCCTGAAGCCGATGGTCAAAACCGCCGCCGACAAGTACGTCGCCGACAAGAAGCTGACGCGGCGCACCAGCGCCGATTGCCAGACCTGAGCGGCATGCGCGTTCGGGTGGCGATGTCGGAAACGAGAACGGCGTGAGCGCCGTTCTCCTCGACGTCAACGGCATCGAAGTCATCTACAGCCACGTCATCCTGGTCCTCAAGGGCGTCTCGCTGCAGGTGCCCGAGGGCAAGGTCGTGGCCTTGCTCGGCGGCAACGGCGCCGGCAAGACGACGACGCTGCGGGCTGTGAGCAACCTCCTGCGCGGCGAGCGCGGCCAGGTGACGAAGGGCTCGATCTCGCTGCGCGGCGAGCGGATTGAAAAGCTCAGCACCTCCGACATGGTCGCGCGCGGCGTCATCCAGGTGATGGAGGGCCGGCACTGCTTCGCCCACCTGACGATCGAGGAGAACCTGATGACGGGCGCCTACACCCGGCGCGACGGCAAGGCCGCGGTGGCCGGCACACTCGAGAAGGTCTACCGGTACTTTCCGCGCCTGAAGGAACGGCGCGGCTCGCAGGCCGCCTACACCTCCGGTGGCGAGCAGCAGATGTGCGCGATCGGCCGGGCCTTGATGGCCAACCCGAAGATGGTGCTGCTCGACGAGCCGTCGATGGGCCTGGCGCCGCAGATCGTCGAGGAGGTGTTCGAGATCGTCCGCGACCTGAACGTGACCGAAGGCGTCACCTTCCTGCTCGCGGAACAGAACACCAACATGGCGCTGCGCTACGCCGACTACGGCTACATCCTCGAGAGCGGCCGCGTCGTCATGGACGGCGCCGCGGCGATGCTGCGCGAGAACGAGGACGTCCGCGAGTTCTATCTCGGCACGGGCAGCGCCTCGGGCGAGCGGAAAAGCTATCGCGACGCCAAGAGCTACAAGCGGCGCAAGCGCTGGCTGTCCTGAAGCAGCACACCGCATGACCCGCGCCGACGCCGCCGCGCTGCAAGCGCTTTCGCCATTGCTGCGACAGCTGCGCGAGATCAAGGGTGTGCAGGAAAAAAGCCCGGGCATCTTCTACGCCCGTCGTGATGCCTTCGTCCACTTTCACGACGAGAACGGTGTGCTGTTCGCCGACCTGAAGAAGCCGGGCGGCGCCGGCTTCGACCGCTTCGCCGTGGCGACTCCGGCAGAGCAGCGGAAGCTCGTCGACGAGGCTCGGCTGCGCGCCCGCCGGCTCGACGAGGAGTAGCGGCATGGGCCGGCCATCGACGGCTGAACGCAGGTGCATGGGCAGGCCGGCATGAGCCAGTTCTTCGACGCGCTCGAGACGCGCAGCCCCGAGGCCCGCGACGCGGCGTTGCGAGCGGCGCTGCCGGAGCAGATTGCCAATGCGCAGGCCAACGCGGCGGCGTTTTCCGAGAGCCTGCGCGGCATCGACGCCGCCGGTATCGGGTCGCGCACCGAGCTGGCGACGTTGCCCGTGATCCGCAAGCACGAGCTGCTCGAAGCGCAACGCGCGGCGCGTGGCGGCGATGTCTTCGGCGGCTTCGCCAGCGTCGGCTGGGGCCAGGCGGCGCCGGCCCGACGGGCCAGCAAGGTCTTCGCATCGCCCGGGCCGATCTACGAGCCCGAAGCGGCGCGCGCCGACTACTGGCGCATGGCACGGGCCCTGTTCGCCGCCGGCTTTCGCGCCGGCGATCTGGTGCACAACGCCTTCAGCTACCACTTCACGCCGGCCGGCTCGATGATGGAAAGCGGTGCCATGGCGATCGGCTGCACCGTGTTTCCGGCCGGCACCGGCCAGACCGATCTGCAGGTCCAGACGATGGCCGACATGCGGCCGAACGCCTACGCCGGCACGCCGAGCTTTCTCCGCATCCTCCTGGAAAAGGCCGACGCCCTGGCCGTCGCGTTGCCGTCGTTGAGCAAAGCCTCGCTCGGCGGCGAAGGCTTCCCGGCGGCCCTGCGCGACTGGCTCACCGGCCGTGGCATCGCTGCCTATCAAAGCTACGGCAGCGCCGACCTCGGCTTGATCGCCTACGAGACCGAGGCGCGCGACGGCCTGATCGTCGACGAGGGCGTGATCGTCGAGATCGTCCGGCCGGGCACCGCCGATCCGGTCGCAGGTGGCGAGATCGGCGAGGTCGTGGTCACGACGCTCAACCCCGACTATCCGCTGATCCGCTTCGGCACCGGCGATCTCTCGGCGGTGCTGCCCGGGACCTGCCCGACCGGGCGAACCAACCTGCGCATTCGCGGCTGGCTCGGCCGGGCCGATCAGTCGGTCAAGGTGCGCGGCATGTTCGTGCATCCGCCGCAGGTGGCCGAGATCGCGCGCCGGCATGCGGAGATCAAGCGCTCCCGGCTCGTCGTCAGCGGCGAGCGTGCCGACGATCGCATGCATCTCGTGGTCGAGATCGATGGCGCTGCGCCGGACGGCCTGGCCGAGCGGATCGCCGAGACGATCCGCGACGTCACCAAGCTGCGCGGCACGGTCGAGCTGGGCCCGCCGGGCAGCCTGCCGAACGACAGCAAGGTGATCGAGGACTTGCGCCGGCTCGACTGAGGGAGACGCCGGCAGCGGCCGCGCGAGGTGAGCCCCGGCCGCCTGCGCGTCGGTTGTGAGCTCCGTTCCCTGCGGTCCGGTCAGCTGTCGATCCTGACGTCGGCGTCCTTCACCACCTTCGCCCACTTGACGATCTCGCTGTGGATGAAGGCCGCGAACTTCTCGCTCGAGCCGCCACCGTCCTCGGCGCCGTAGGTGTCCATGCGTTCCTGCACGTCGGGCATGGCCAGGACGGTGTTGACGTCGGCGTTGACCTTCTGCGCGATCGCCGCCGGCAACTTGCCGGGACCGGCAAGGCCGTACCAAGTCGTCGCGTCGAAGCCGTCGAAGCCCTGCTCCTGCATCGTCGGCACGGTCGGGTGACCCTTGGCCCGCTTGGTCCGCGTCTGGGCGATGGCGATCACCTTGCCGCCCTTCACGTGCGGCGTCGCCGCCGTCATGGTCTCGAAGCTGTACTGGATCTGACCGCCCATCAGGTCGGTGAGCAGCGGGCCGCTGCCCTTGTAGGGAATGTGCAGCGCGTCGACCTTGGCGCGCAGCTTGAACATCTCGAGCGCGAGATGCTGCGCCGAGCCGGCGCCGGCCGAGCCGAAGGTGACGATCCCCGGCTGCGCCTTGCACAGGGCGACCAGGTCCTTGACGGTCTTGGCCGGCTGCGCCGGATTGCAGATCAGCAGGTTCGGCGTGACGCCGACCAGGACGATCGGCACGAAGTCGCGCTCGGCGTTGTAGCGAAGCTTCGGCTGCAGGCTGGGCGCGAGCGCGTGGCTGTTGATGTGCGCCATCATCAGCACGCTGCCGTCGCTCGGCTGCTGCGACACGTACTCCGCGGCGAGCACGCCGGCGACGCCGGCCTTGTTCTCGATGATGACCTGCTGGCCCCACATCGCGCCGAGCTTCTGCCCGACGACGCGGGCCAAGGCATCGGTGCCGCCACCGGGCGGGAAGCCGACGATGATGCGGACCGGCGCGGTCGGCCAGGACTGGGCGCGAAGTTGCGGCATGCCGAGCAACGCGGCGGTGCCCGCGGCCCCTCGAAGAAGTGAGCGACGTTGCATGGTGGTCCTTGAGAAGGAGATCGGCAACGCCGATCGATAGCGATCAGGCTGCTTGGGCGAGGCCCGCCTGGAGCGGGTGCGATGCGAAGAAGTCCATCGCCGCCTGCACCCCGCTCGCGGCGACCGGGATGCCGGCGAGCTTCAGGCCCATCTCGACGCCGGCGAGCGCCGCGAGCAGCGTCAGGTCGTTGCTGTCGCCGAGATGGCCGATCCGGAACATGCGGCCCTTCACCTTCCCCAGGCCGGTGCCGAGCGACAGGTCGAAGCGGCCGTGGATGAGCTTGCGCAGCGCATCGGCATCGACGCCCACCGGTGTCACCACGCCGGTCAGGGCAGGCGAATGGAGGTTCGGGTCGGCACACTGGATCGGCAGGCCCCAGGCACGGACGCCGGCGCGAACGCCCGAGGCCCAGCGCTGGTGCCGGGCGAAGACTGCGTCGAGACCTTGCTCGGCCAGCATGTCGACCGACTCCGACAAGCCGTAGAGCAGGTTGGTGTTCGGCGTCGACGGCCAGTAGCCGTCCTTGTTCATGTCGAGGATCTCGTCCCAGGCCCAATAGGCTTTCGGCAGGCGGGCCGATGCAGACGCCGCGATGGCCTTCGGCGAAAGCGCGTTGAAGGCGATCCCGGGCGGCAGCATCAAGCCTTTTTGCGAGCCGCCGACGCCGACGTCGACACCCCACTCGTCGTGCCGGTAGTCGGCCGCGCCGAGCCCGGAGATGGTGTCGACCAGCAGCAACGCCGGATGGCCGGCGGAGTCGATCGCGCGGCGCACGGCGGCGATGTCGGAGGTCACGCCGGTCGAGGTCTCGTTGTGCACGACACAGACAGCGCGAATCGAATGGCTGCGGTCCTCTTTCAAGCGCGCTTCGATGCGCTCGGCCTGCACGCCACGTCGCCAGGCCCAGGGCAGGCCCGTCGCCTCGTCGGTGCCGGGGACGCTCAGGAATTCCGGCACCAGACCGAGCCGGACCGCGATCTTTCGCCAGAGGAATGCGAAGTGGCCGGTCTCGAACATCAGGACCGGATCGCCCGGGCTCAACACGTTGGCAAGCGCGGCTTCCCAAGCGCCTGTCCCCGACGACGGATAGATGACGACCGGGTGGCGGGTCTGGAAGATCCGCTGCATGCCCGCGATCACCTTCTTGCCGAGAGCCGCGAACTCGGGGCCGCGGTGATCGATGGTCGGCAGGCTCATCGCCCGGAGGATCCGGTCGGGCACCGGGGTCGGCCCTGGAATCTGCAGGAAATGGCGGCCGCTGGGGTGCTGGTCGAGCGTGATCATCGTGACTCCCGTGAGGCGCGAGTTTTGCATACAAAACCAGCTTGTCAAGCGTGAGTTCCTCTATCATCGACAGCGTCAAGCCTCTATTTCTTGCATACAAACACAGCCCGATGGTTGCCCACGTCGTCGCCCTGCCGCCCTCGGTGCTGCATCAGCAGGTGAGCCTCCGGCTGCGTCAGCTGATCGTCGAAGGCATCATCGAACCCGGCAAGAAACTCAACGAGCGGACCCTGGCCGAACAGTTGCGCGTCTCGCGGACGCCGTTGCGGGAAGCGATCCGCATGCTCGCCGCGGAAGGCCTGGTCGAGCTGTTGCCGAACCGCGGCGCCGTCGCCGCGCAACTCTCTGCCCGCGACATCGCCGACACCTTCGAGGTCATTGCCGGTCTCGAAGGACAGGCCGGCGAGCTGGCCGCAGAACGCATCGACGAGAAGGCGCTGAGCGAAATCCGCGCCCTGCATTTCGAGATGCTCGCCGCGCACGCGCGGCGCGACCTGCCGACCTACTACCGGCTCAATGCCGCGGTTCACAACCACATCAACGCGGCCGCGCGCAACCCGGTCCTGACGCACACCTATCTGACGGTCAACGCGCGCCTGCAGGCGCTGCGCTTTCGCTCCAACTTCGACGAAGCCAAGTGGACGCGCGCGGTCCACGAGCACGAGCGGATGGTCGAGCTGCTGGCGGCCCGTGACGGGCCACGCCTGCGCAAGCTCCTGGTCATGCACCTCGAGCACAAGCGCGACGCCGTGCTGGCCTTGCTGGACGCCGCGGTGCCGGTGACGAAGGCGAGCGCATGACCGCGGCAACCGCCCGGGTCGCCGCGGCTCCGGCAGTCGACCCGGCCGTCGTCGCCCAGCTCGGCAGGCGTCTCGCCGCCGAGACCACCGGCGAGGTCTTGTTCGACGCCGCCTCGCGCGGCCGCTACGCCACCGACGCGTCCATCTACCAGGTCATGCCGGTGGGAGCGTTCGTGCCGCGCCGCCAGGCCGACGTCGGGGTCGCCATCGAGATCGCCCGCGACCTGAAGGTGCCTCTGCTCTGCCGCGGCGGCGGCACCTCGCAATGCGGACAGACGACCGGCGCGGCGCTGGTCGTCGACTCGAGCAAGCACCTGCGCAAGCTGGTCGGCCTGGACCTCGCGGCGATGACGGCCGAAGTCGAGCCCGGCCTGGTTCTCGATGCGCTGAACGCGCAGCTCAAGCCGCACGGCCTCTGGTTTCCGGTCGACGTCTCGACCAGTGCCCAAGCCACCCTCGGCGGCATGGCCGGCAACAACTCCTGCGGCTCGCGTTCGATCGCCTACGGCAACATGGTGCACAACGTGCTCGGCATCGACGCCTGGCTGAGCGACGGCAGCAGCGTCTCGTTCGGACCGGTGGACAAGCTCGGCGCAACGGAGCGCGGCATCGCCGACTTCGTCCGCGCCCTCGCTGTCGAGCATCGCAGCGAGATCGAGGCGCGCTGGCCGAAGGTGCTGCGCCGGGTCAGCGGCTACAACCTCGACATCTTCGAGCCGCAAAGCGAGCGCCCGTACACGACCGACGGCAGCGTCAACCTGGCGCATCTGCTGGTCGGTAGCGAGGGCACTCTGGCCGTGACCAGGAGCCTGCTGCTGCAGCTCGCGCCTCTGCCGCGCAGCAAGGTCCTCGGCGTCGTCAACTTCCCGACCTTCCATGCGGCGATGGACGCGGCCCAGCATCTGGTCCGGCTCGCGCCTACCGCGGTCGAGCTGGTCGACCGGACCATGATCGAGCTGGCCCGCGCCAACCCGGCATTCCGCACGACGATCGAAGCGGCGCTGATCGGCGCCCCGGCGGCGATCTTGCTGGTCGAATTCAGCGGCGACGACCGCGCCGGATTGCTGCGCTCGCTCAAGGCGCTGGTCGAGCTCGTGGCCGATCTCGGCCTGCCCGGCGCGGTGTTCGAGATGCCCGACGAGGCGCCGCAAAAGGCGCTCTGGGAAGTGCGCAAGGCCGGCCTCAACATCATGATGAGCCTGAAGGGCGACGGCAAGCCGGTCAGCTTCATCGAAGACTGCGCCGTGCCCCTCGAGCACCTTGCCGACTACACCGATGCCTTGACCGAAGTGTTCGAGCGTCACGGCACCCGCGGCACCTGGTACGCGCACGCCTCGGTCGGCACGCTGCACGTGCGGCCGATCCTCGACATGAGGAAGGACGGCGCGGCGAAGATGCGCCGCATCGCCGACGAAGCCGGCGCGCTGGTCCGAAAGTACAAGGGCGCCTACAGCGGCGAGCACGGCGACGGGCTTTGCCGCGGCGAATGGATCGCCTGGCAATTCGGCCCCGCCATCACGCGGGCACTCGCCGCCATCAAGGAACGCCTCGATCCCGCCGGCCTGCTCGCGCCGAACCGGATCATCGACCCGCCGAAGATGGACGACGCGCCCCTGTTTCGCTACGGGCCCGGCTATCGCACGATCGCCTTGCGGCCCGCGCTCGACTGGTCCGCATGGAACGTGCAGAACGATCCGCGCACCGAAGAGACCAGCCCGCCCGGCAGCGGCGGCGACCCGAGCGGCGGCCTGGCCAAGGCGGTCGAGATGTGCAACAACAACGGCCATTGCCGCAAGTTCGACGCCGGCACGATGTGCCCGAGCTTTCGGGTGACGCGCGACGAAGCGCACGTGACGCGCGGCCGCGCCAACACCCTGCGCCTTGCGCTCTCCGGCCAGCTCGGCGGCTCGGCCGGCCCCGACGGCACCCATCCGCTGGCCGGCGATGCGGTCCGCGACGCGCTCGACCTCTGTGTCGGTTGCAAGGGCTGCAAGCGCGAATGCCCGACCGGCGTCGACATGGCGCGGATGAAGCTCGAGGCGACCGCGGCGCGGAAGGCCAGGCACGGCTTCACCCTGCGCGATCGCTGCATCGCCGCGCTGCCCGGGGTCGCTCCGGTGATGAGCCTGCTGCCGTGGCTGCCGAACCTGCGCCGGCGCGGTGGCCGACTGGCCCGCTGGGGCGAGCGCTGGCTGGGCCTCTCGGCCCGGCGCGACCTGCCGCGCTGGCGTCGCGACACCTTCTGGCGCCAGGCCGCGGCCCTCGGCCTAGCAGGCCGCGAGGCAACGCTCGCTGCGAGCAAAAGCGTGGTGCTTTTCGTCGACACCTTCAACGGCTTCTTCGATTCGGAAAATGCGGTCGCCGCGGTCCGCGTGTTGCGGGCCGCCGGCTATGCGGTGCACGTGCCGCGCGGCAGCGCAGGCGCACTCTGCTGCGGCCGCACGTTGCTGGCGGCCGGCATGATGGATCGGGCCAAGGCACGTGCCGGCGAACTGCTCGCCGCGGTGTTGCCCTTTGCCGAGCGCGGCATCGCCGTCGTCGGCCTCGAGCCCTCGTGCCTGCTGACCTTTCGCGACGAGATGCAGGTGATGGGGCTGGGCGACGCTGCGGCGGTCGTCGCCAGGCAGTCGCTGCTGTTCGAGGAATTCATCGTTCGCGAAGCCAGGGCCGGTCGCTTCGCTCTCGATCTGCAGCCGACCAGCCAACCGATCCTGGTCCACGGCCACTGTCACCAGAAGGCCTTCGCCGCGATCACGCCGCTGCTCGAGGCGTTGCGCCTGATTCCCGGTGCCGAGCCGAGGCTGATCGAGAGCTCCTGTTGCGGCATGGCCGGCAGCTTCGGCTACGAAGCCGAGCACTTCGAGATCTCGATGCTGATGGCCGAGCTGAGCCTGCTGCCCGCGGTTCGCGCCGCCCCGGAGGCCCTGATCGTCGCCGACGGCACCAGCTGTCGGCAGCAGATCGCCGACGGCACCGGCCGCGAGGCACGCCACGTCGCCCGCGTCCTCGCCGATCAGCTGGCCTGACACTGGACTGCCCGAGGCTGCTGTCCGGCCTGTCCCGGCCGACAGCAGGCGATCAAGACGCGCCGGTGACCGTCTTGAAGTGGGGCTCGAGGTTCGACGGCAGCAGCTGGATCGAGGCGCGCAGTCCCTCGACTTCGTTCATCAGCGCCGCTTCGACCTCGCCGCGCAATGCCGCTGCGCGGCCGAGCGTCCAGCTTGCCGGCACATGCATGTGCATGTCGAGAAAGTGGCGGCTGCCGGCGCGCCGCGTCACCAGATCGTCGAAACGGATCGAGCTCTCGGCAAAGCGGGCGAGCGTGCTGTCGATGCGGGCCTGCACCTCGGGCTCGAGCGCCTTGTCCATCAGGCCATCGACCGAGCGCCAGACCACGCGGGCGCCCTCTCGAACGATGTTGGCGGCGACCAGCATGGCGATCGCCGGATCGAGCCAGAGCCAACCCGTCAGCCAGACCAGCGCCAGGCCGACGACGATGCCGGCCGAGGTCCAGACGTCGGCATAAAGGTGCCGGGCATCGGCCTCGAGCGCGATCGATCGGTGCTGGCGTGAAGCCGCCATCATCTTCCAGGCCAGCGCCCCGTTGATCGTCGAGCTGGCGACCGCCAGCGCAATGCCGACGCCGATGCCGTGCAGCGGCTCCGGCGCCATGAAGCGCAGCGTCGCCGCCCAGCCGATCGCCACAGCGGCGCCGGCGATCAGCAAGCCCTCGAAGCCACTCGAGAAGTATTCGGCCTTGGTGTGACCGAATGGATGGTCGTCGTCGGCCGGCCGGGCCGCGATCGTCACCATCGCCAGCGCGAACAGCGCCGAGGCGAGGTTGACGAACGACTCCATCGCATCGGACAGCAGGCCGACGGAGCCGGTGAGGCGCCAGGCCAGCGTCTTCATGACGATCGCGACCACGGCCGCCAGGACCGAGAGGCGAAGCAGCGTCTTCACCTGCATTGCAAACGCCTCAGTCCGCGCCGGGCCGGCCGCCCGACCGGCGGGACGCGCAAGCAGTCAAGGTCAACGCCGGCGTCTCCTCAGCACAGCGTGACACGGGCGAATTTCCGCTTGCCGACCTGCACGACGAAGGTGCCGGTCGGGAGCTTGAGGCCGCGGTCGACGACGACGCTGCCGTCGATTCGCACACCGCCACCGTCGACCAGCCGCATCGCTTCGCTGGTCGACGGCGCCAGGTTCGCCTGCTTGAGCACCGCGCCGAGGCCGAGGGGCGCCCCATGCAAGGTGACGGCATCGATCCGATCGGGGATGCCGCCTCGGGCACGCAGGTTGAAGTCGGCCTCGCCCGCGTCGGCCGCGGCAGCGCCGTGAAAACGCGCGGTGATCTCCTTGGCCAGCGAGACCTTGGCGTCGCGCGGGTTGCGGCCGGCGTCGGTCTCGGCTTTGATGCGGGCGATCTCGTCGGCGCTGCAAAAGCTCAGCAACTCGAAGTAGCGCCACATCAGCACGTCGCTGATCGACATCAGCTTGGCGAACATGACGTGGGCGGGCTCGGAGATGCCGATGTAGTTGCCCTTCGACTTCGACATCTTCTCGACGCCGTCGAGGCCTTCGAGCAGCGGCATGGTCATGATGCATTGCGGCTCCTGGCCGAACTCGGCCTGCAGGGCGCGGCCGACCAGCAGGTTGAACTTCTGGTCGGTCCCGCCGAGCTCGAGGTCCGACTTGAGAGCGACCGAGTCGTAGCCCTGCATCAGCGGGTATAGGAATTCATGGATGCTGATCGGCGTGCCCGACTTGAATCGCGCCGAGAAGTCGTCGCGCTCCATCATTCGCGCCACCGTGTAGCGCGATGCCAGCTCGATCAGGCCGCGCGCTCCCAATGGATCGCTCCACTCGGAGTTGTAACGGACCTCGGTTCTGCCGGGGTCGAGAACGAGGCTGGCCTGGCTGTAGTAAGTCCTCGCGTTGACCTCGATTTGTTCACGGCTCAGCGACGGACGGGTGGCGTTGCGGCCGGACGGATCGCCGATCATCGACGTGAAGTCGCCGATCAGGAAGATGACGGTGTGGCCGAGATCCTGCAGGTCGCGCAGCTTGTTGAGGACGACGGTGTGGCCGAGATGGATGTCGGGCGCTGTCGGATCCAGACCGAGCTTGATCCGCAGCGGCATGCCGGTGGCTTCCGACCGTGCCAGCTTGCCCAGCCAGTCGGCTTCGGGAAGCAGTTCTTCGCTCCGGCGCTTCGAGACGCGCATCGCCTCGCGGACGGTCTCGGTGACAGGGTGGCGGACGGCCGGCGACGCTGCGACAGAAGATACAACCATAGCCAGATAAGTGACATTTCGCCCCGGTTCGGGGTCGTTATACTGCGCGGCCATCTCCTACGAGGTGGCCAGATGCTTCCTACACTGCCGGCTTGAAGCGCTCGATTCTAGAGGTGCCGCCGCAGCGAACATGAACCGAAGCAAGAGGCAGAGGAGCCTCCTGCTGACTGATCGGGCACCGGCCCGCACGCCATTTTGAAATCGACGATCGCTCTCCAGACAGCCTGGGCCTACGCCTCCGCCCACATCGCCAGTTTCGCGTCGCGTTATCCGAAGACGCTGGCCACTTCAGTTTCCATCGGACTTGCCGGCTTCGCCGCCACCGCCTTCGGCATCTCGCCGATGGTCCCCGATCCTTCTGCGCTGCCGAAGCGGATCATTTCCGAGAACGTGCCGACGCTCGACGTCGGCGCGCAGCTCGACGCGCTGGCCGGTGCCCACATCGACCTGTTCCGCGATGACGTCACGCGGGCCAGCGACACCGCCGACTCGCTGCTGGTCCGCCTCGGCGTCGACGATCCAACGGCGGCGGCGTTGCTGCGCACCGACCCGATCGCGCGGAAGCTTCTCGATGGCAGGGCCGGCAAGCGGGTCCAGGTCCGGGTCGATTCGAGCGGCCATCTCAGCGAACTCGTCGCCCGCTACGCCGCACCGGGCAACGACAAGCTGCCGACCCAGTTCTCACGGCTGCGCATCGAGCGAATCGGCGGCCGACTGGTCGCTTCGGTGGTCCTGGCCCCGCTCAGCATCCAGCCGCTGCTGGCCAGCGGCACGGTTCGCTCCTCGCTCTTCACGGCCACCGACGAAGCCGGGATCCCGGATTCGGTGGCGACGCAGCTCGCCGAGGTCTTCGCGACCGACATCGACTTTCGCCATGAGCTGCAGCGCGGCGCGACGTTCTCGGTCGTCTACGAGGCACTCACCGCGGACGGCGAGCCGCTGAGCTGGGCTCCGAGCGCGGGTCGGGTCCTGGCGGCGCAGTTCTTCAATCGAAACCAGGCCTATTCGGCGATGTGGTTCAAGGACGGCGACGCCAAGGGCAGCTACTTCGGCCTCGACGGCCGAAGCAAGCAACGCTCGTTTCTGTCCAGTCCGCTCGAGTTCTCGCGTGTCACCTCGGGTTTTGCGATGCGCATGCATCCGATCCTGAACGCCTGGAAGCAGCACAAGGGTGTCGACTACGGCGCCCCCATCGGCACACCGGTGCGCGCGATCGGCGAGGGCACCGTCGAATTCGCCGGCTGGCAGAACGGCTACGGCAACGTCGTCCACATCAAGCACAGCAACGACCTCGAGACGGTCTATGCCCACCTCAGCCACATCGACGTCGCCAAGGGGTCGCGGATCGAGCAGGGGGCGACGATCGGCGCGGTCGGCATGACCGGCTGGTCCACCGGGCCGCACCTCCATTTCGAGGTCAAGATCGACGGCGAACAGCAGGATCCCCTGCTCGTTGCCCAGCGTTCCCAGGGCACGGTCCTGACGCCGGCCGCCAGGGTCCGCCTGGCCGAGCTGTCGCAGACCGTCCGCACGCAGCTGAGCGTCGCCGGAAGCCTGGCTCACGCGCAGGTTCTCGGCGAATAGCGCCGCGGTGCCGTGAGCACCGCCTTCATCGGCCTGATGTCGGGCACGTCGCTCGACGGCATCGACGGTGTGCTGCTCGACTTCGGCCCGCCCGACACGACCGCCCGGCCCGAGCTCCTGGCGCACGCGCACCATGCCATGGCACCGGCATTGCGCGACGAGCTGCTCGGCCTCAACAGCGCCACGACCGATGAAGTCCATCGCGGTGCGCTTGCCGCGAATGCCCTGGCCCGTGCCGGCGCCGATGTCGTCGAGGCCTTGTTGGCGCAAGCGCAGTTGCCGCGCTCGGCGGTCGCGGCGATCGGCAGCCATGGCCAGACCATCCGGCACCGCCCGGGCGAATTCGACCGCACCGGCTATACCGTCCAGCTCGACGCGCCGGCGCTCCTTGTCGAGCTGACCGGTATCGACGTCGTGGCCGACTTTCGCAGCCGCGACGTGGCGGCCGGCGGGCACGGCGCGCCGTTGGTGCCGGCCTTTCATCGGGCCGTGTTCGCCCGGCCCGGGGTCGCGCTCGCGGTCCTCAATTTAGGTGGCATGGCCAACCTGACGGCGGTCGACGCCGATGGCTCGACGCTCGGATTCGACTGCGGCCCAGCCAACAGCCTGCTCGACCGCTGGTGCGAATCCGCGACCGGGCGTCCGTTCGACGCCGCCGGCGCTTGGGGCGCGACCGGCCATGTCGATCCGCGTCTTCTCGCGGCGCTGGAAGCCGAGCCCTACTTCCAGCGGCCGGCGCCGAAAAGCACCGGACGCGATCTGTTCAACGCCGCGTGGCTGGAGGATCGGCTCGCCGCAGGCGCCGCGCCGGGCCGGCTGGTCCCGGAGGACGTCCAGGCGACGCTTGCCGAGCTGACTGCCCGCACCTGTGCCGACGCGTTCAGGCGCACGGCATCCGCCCCCGAGCTGATCATCTGTGGTGGCGGCGCCTTCAACGCCGACTTGATGGCGCGGCTAGCGCGGCTGCTCGCGCCGCTGCCGGTCGTTTCGAGCGGGAAACGCGGCTGGCCGCCCGAGCAGGTCGAGGCCGCCGCGTTCGCATGGCTCGCCCGCGCTTTCCTGCGGCGCGAACCCGGCAACATCGCAAGCGTCACCGGTGCCGGCGGACCGCGCGTCCTCGGCGCTCTCTATCCGGCCGGTTGAGCCGCCCTCGCCCAGGCAAGAAAAAGCCGCCTCGCGGCGGCCTTCCGAGACAGTCCTGGCGCAGCCTTTAGAGAGATAGCTGCGGGGCGAGCCGTTTGGGATCGGCCCAACTCAAGCCGAGAAGCTCGAGCCGCAACCGCAGGTCGTGGTGGCGTTCGGATTCTTGATCACGAACTGGGCGCCAGACAAGTCGTCCTTGTAGTCGATCTCGGCTCCGGCCAGATACTGCAGGCTCATCGCGTCGATCAGCAAGGTGACGCCGTTCTTCGCCATCTGCAGGTCGTCGTCGTTGACGATCTCATCGAACGTGAAGCCATATTGAAAGCCCGAGCAACCGCCGCCCTGGACGAAGACCCGAAGCTTCAGGTCCGGGTTGCCTTCCTCGTCGACCAGCTCTTTGACCTTGCTCGCTGCGCTGTCGGTGAAGATCAGCGGCGTAGGCGGGGCATCGGCATCAAGACCCGTGGCAATGTTTTCGGCGACTGCGCTCATGCGAGCTCCTGCAAATTCAGACTGGGGACATTATCGCAGTTGGGCAATGTCTGCGTGAATGCAAGAAGCCGCCCGAAAGCGGCTTCTCGGCACGACGGACCGCGATCAGCGCTTGCTGAACTGCTTCCTGCGCCGTGCACCATGCAGGCCGACCTTCTTCCGTTCCACCTCGCGGGCGTCGCGGGTCACGAAACCTGCTCGGCTCAGTTCGGGCTTGAGCGCTGCGTCGTAGTCGATCAGGGCACGGGTGATGCCATGGCGCACGGCCCCGGCCTGACCGGTCTCGCCACCGCCGTGCACGTTGACCTTGACGTCGAAATTGGCGTCGTTGGCGGTCAACAGCAACGGCTGGCGGACCACCATGATCGAAGTCTGGCGGCCGAAGTATTCGGTGACGGGCTTGCCATTGATGAGGATCTGCCCGCTGCCCTTCTTCATGAACACGCGCGCCACCGACGACTTGCGGCGGCCGGTTCCGTAGTTCCAGTTTCCGATCATTGCGGCAGGTCCTGAAGAATGGCGAGAGGTTTGGGTTGTTGCGCAGTGTGCGGATGGGTCGCGCCAGCGTAGACCTTGAGCTTCTTGATCATGGCGTAGCCAAGCGGTCCCTTGGGCAACATCCCCTTGACGGCCTTCTCGATCGCTCTGCCCGGATGGCGGGCCTGCATGTCCTTGAAATTCATGGCCCGGATGCCGCCGGGGTATCCCGAGTGCCGGTAGTAGATCTTGTCCTGGGCCTTGTTGCCCGTGACCCGGATCTTTTCGGCATTGACGATGACGATGAAGTCACCGGTGTCGACGTGAGGCGTGTAGATGGCTTTGTGCTTGCCGCGCAGGCGGAGGGCGACTTCACTGGCCACCCTGCCCAAGACCTTGTCGGTCGCGTCGATCACGAACCACTCATGCGTCACTTCGGCGGCTTTGGCGCTGAAGGTTTTCATGGAGACCACTTGTAGTTGCCTGGGTTGGAGTCGACTCCTTGGCATCGGACACGCTTCTGAAGGCGCACGCACATGCAAAGTGTTGACGACTGCCGCGCCTCATTGGCGCGCTTCTCGCCCCTGGCGACGCGAAAAGCCCATGAGTATAGCAGTCGCGTTTTCCGGGCGCCGAGCGACCGGGCGGCCTCTGGTACGCGGGCTCTAGACAGACCCGATAGACTAGTGGAAACCCTTAGGAATGGCATGAATTTGTTCAAGGGCTGTGCCCCTGCATCTGCCGACGGGGCGCCGAAGGCGCCAAGCGCGCGGAACTGGGTTCCGATTCGCTCGCTCGGGCCCCGACACCGGCCCCGCATCCTGACGCATCTGCTCGGGCTCGACGAGCGCTCGCGATACCTGCGCTTCGGCTACATGGCCAACGACGGGCACATCGCCCGCTATGTCGACACGCTCGATTTCGAGCGCGACGAAGTGTTCGGCATCTTCAACCGGCGACTGCATCTGATCGCCTTGGCGCACCTGGCCTATCGCCCTCACGGCGCCCCGCCGGGCCCGGCGGAAGCCGCGGAATTCGGTGTCTCGGTCCTGCCGGGCTCACGCCGCCGCGGCTTCGGTCGGCGCTTGTTCGAGCACGCCACGCTGCACGCGCGCAACCGCGGCGTCCGGGCCATGTTCATCCAGGCACTCAGCGAGAACACCGCGATGCTGAAGATCGCGGTCGGCGCCGGTGCCACGGTCGAGCGCGACGGGTCGGAAAGCGAAGCCTGGCTCAAGCTGCCGCCGGACTCCTTTGCCTCGCATCTCGACCAGCTGCTCGCCGATCAGGGCGCGGAATTCGACTACCGCCTGAAGCAGCGCGTCCACCAGGACGACGACCTGTTCAGACGGTCGGAGACAGTTCCGAACGGGGATGGCTGAGCCGGCGACGGCCCGCTAATATCCGCGCTCGTTCCTCGCCTCGCGCGAGTGGCAGCTTGCCCTGGATTCGATCGGCCATGACTACCTTTTCCTCGATTGCCGCAGCACTGGCGGTGCTGATGCTCGTGGCGGTGGCGGCGCTTGGCGGGATCGTTCTCGCACGGCGTCGCAGGCGCGTCGCACCCTTGCCCACCCACTGGTCGCTGTCGGCGCGTCCGGTTTTCTCGACCGACGAGCGTCGCGTCTACAAGTTGATGCGCGAGGCCTTGCCGCACCACGTGATCCTGTCCAAGCTGCCGCTGGTTCGCTTTTGCCAGCCCAACGATCCGGGCGAGGTCCGCTACTGGTACGAGCTGCTCGGCTCGATCAATGTCACGTTCGCGGTCTGCAGCGCGAACGGCCGTGTCCTCGCGGCGATCGACCTCGACATGGACCGGGGAAATTCGCGGCGAATCCTGCAGATCAAGCAGTCGGTGCTCGGTGCTTGTCGGGTGCGCTATCTGCGCTGCCCGGTCGACAACCTGCCATCCGCCGCGGAGCTCCAGTTGCTGGTACCGAGCGCCACGGCGGCGTCTCGCGGATCGCCATCGATGGCCGCGCCCAGCACCGATCTCGACGAGGCCCGCGATTCGCTGGCCAGCACCGTCGCCTCGCGACGCGCCCAACGGAACGCGCTCTGGCACGACTCCTCGGTCTTTCAGGATTCGTTCTTCGCACCCGACAGCCGGTCCGACAACTTCGGCGGCAGCGATTTCAGCGGCTTGCAATCGGCCGGGCCGGTTGGCGTGGCGGGCACGTCGAGGGCGGACTTCGCGACCAGCGGCAATGGCGGCCGCAACGGTTCCGATCGCGAGTCCCGCACGCCTCGTGATCGCGACGCTGACGACGGTGGCGCGGTCGTCGTCGACTCCCTGACTCCGCCGCCGGTGCACTCGCGTCATTGAGGGCGCGCCCGCAAGCGCGCCGAACTGTCGATGAACGACTCCGGCGCTGAGGCTGCGCCCGGCCCGGCGCCCTATGCCGACCTGGCGCCTGCCGCGGTGCTGGATGCGCTCGATGGCGTCGGCCTGCACGGCGACGGTCGCCTGCTGCAGCTGAATTCATACGAGAACCGGGTCTTCCAGGCGTTCCTCGAAGACGGCCGCGCTGTGGTCGCCAAGTTTTACCGGCCGGGCCGCTGGAGCGACGCGCAGATCCTCGAGGAGCATGCCTTCGCCGCCGAGCTCGCAGCTGCGGAAATCCCGGTCGCGTCGCCCTTGTCGATGCGGCGTGATCCCGGTTCTCCGTATGCCGGCTCGATCGTCGAAGTCGGGCCGACGCTCGCGGCAATCTCGCTTGCGAGCCACAGCTATCGGTTCGGCGCCTGCGAGCGCTTTGCCGGGCGCGCGCCCGAGCTCGAAGATCCCGAGGTGCTGCGCTGGCTTGGCCGCTACATCGGCCGGATGCATGCGGTCGGCGCGCGGTCAGGGTTCGCCGAGCGCCTGACGATCGACGTCCAAACCTACGGCGAGAGCAGTCGCGACTGGTTGCTCGCGCACGGCAGCGTCAGTGCCGACACCTCGGGCGTCTGGCGCGAGCTCATCGACGCCGCGCTGGTCGCCTGTCGCGTCGCCTTCGATGCAGCGCCGCTGAAGCAGTTGCGCCTGCATGGCGACTGCCACCTCGGCAACGTCCTCTGGACCGCGCACGGCCCGCATTTCGTCGACCTCGACGACGCTGTCAACGGGCCGGCCGTTCAAGACCTCTGGATGCTGCTCTCGGGCGATCGGCAGGCCATGACGCGCCAGCTTCTGGACGTCCTCGAGGGCTACGAATCGTTCATGGATTTCGATTGGCGCGAGCTTCGCCTGGTCGAGCCGCTGCGCACGCTTCGCATGATCCACCACAGCGCCTGGATCGCCCGCCGCTGGGCCGATCCGTCGTTCCCGATCGCCTTCCCCTGGTTCGCCAGCCCGTCGTATTGGGCCGACCAGTGCGT
>JALYXU010000311.1 GCA_030946925.1 Pseudomonadota bacterium | reverse complement strand
TGGTCGCCGAGCTCTGGGCCGAGGCCGGCGGCAGCTTGCGCGGCCATGTCGTCGAGCGCGACGCCGGCGCCGGCCGGCCGCGTGGGCCACGCTGGTCGAGCGAGCTGCTGACGCCGGTGGCCGAAGTCTTGCGCGAGATGAACAAGACCAGCAACAACGAGGCGGCACGCAGCGTGATGCTGTCTCTTGCCGGCAGCGCATCGGCACGGAGCGCCGAGCGACCCACCGGCCGTGCCTCGGCCAAAGCTGGCATCGCGGCGGATTCGACTCGGCTCGGCGCCGCTCTGAAGACGGCGCAGGAAAGAATGCGCGACTGGCTGCGCGGCCAGGGGCTCCGCGACGGCGACATCACGGTCGTCGTCGGCTCCGGCCAGTCGCGCGCCGAGCGCGGCAAGCCGCGCGCGCTGGTCGAGCTGCTGTGCAATGCCTGGCGCGGCGGCAGCTCGCAGACGCTGGTCGATTCGCTGCCGATCGCCGGTGTCGACGGCACCCTCGTGCATCGCATGACGCACGGCCCGGCGGCAGGCCAGGCCTACTTGAAGACCGGCACCCTGTCGGACACGAGGGCGCTGGCCGGCTATGTGCGGGCGCGCAGCGGCCGGGTCTACGCGGTGTCGCTGATCGTCACCGACCCGGACGCGGCGAAGGCCACGCCGGCCCTCGACTCGATGGTCGAGTGGATCGCCAAGGCGGGCTAGCTGCAGGGCATCGGCTCTGGCCGATCCGGGGGTCGCCGGTCGGTTCTCGTCGACGCGTCGGGTCCGGCAGTCAACCTCGCGCCCGCCCGGTCGTTGAACCATCCATCCGGTTGCAATTCGCCATGCTCAGACTTCTCGCTCTCCCGGCCGCTCTCGGCCTCCTCGTGATCGCCTTCGACGCGACCGCCGCTCCCGCATCTGCGCCGCATGCGGCGGCCTGTGTCGCTGCCCTCGCCGCGCAAGAGTCCAGCCTGATCGAGACATTGAAAGCCGGCGCCGCGGTCGAACCCGAGCTGCAGAAGGTGGTCCGCAGCGGCATCACGCTGATCGGCACGCAGTACCTGGCGGGGCTGCGGGAAGCCGAGGCGCGCCAGCTGCTGAAGGCGGCAGAGCGGGATTTCCAGGCCTTGCCGCAGGCCAGCGCCGAGGCCCGCCAGAGCGAATGCCTGAACGAAGGCGAAGCGCTTTACGCACGCGCCTCGGCGCTCGAGCGAAGCCTGATCTCGACGGCCGCCGAGCGGCGGATCAAGCGGCTGCGCGCCGCTTAGCGCGCCTCCGCGACGGAGTGCTGCCGGCACATTGTTTGCCCGGCGAGCGATCATGCCCGCCGCACTGGACCCGTACCTCGCCAAGCGTGACTTCAGCATCACGAGCGAGCCGAAGGGCGGCGCGTCGTCCGCCGCGGGCCGCCTTGCCTTCGTCATCCAGAAGCACGACGCAACTCGTTTGCACTACGACTTCCGTCTCGAGCTCGACGGCACGCTCAAAAGCTGGGCGGTACCGAAAGGTCCGAGCCTCGATCCGGCCGACAAGCGCATGGCCGTGCATGTGGAGGACCATCCGCTCGACTACGGAAGCTTCGAGGGCGAGATACCGAAGGGGCAGTACGGTGGCGGCGCGGTGATCGTCTGGGACAACGGCACCTGGGAGCCCATCGGCGACCCTCGCGCCGGCTACCTCGCGGGCAAGCTGAAGTTCACGCTGCATGGGAAGAAGCTGTCCGGCGGCTGGACACTCGTTCGCATGCACGGCAGGGCCGGCGAGCGGCAGGAGCCGTGGCTGCTGATCAAGGAACGCGACGATGCCGCGCGCCCGGCCGCGGAATACAACGTCGTCGAGGCCGAACAGGGCAGCGTTCTGTCGGACCGAACCATCCCGAACCCCCAGCCGAAGGCTGGGAAGGCGACATCGAAGGCGAAAGGTGCGAGCGGCACACGCACTGCGAGCCTGTCGAGCACGAGGGCCGACGCGAAGGCCGTGAGCGCGAAGGCGGTGAGCGCAAGCGCAAAGGCTCTCCCCGCAGGCGCAAAGACGCTCCCGGTAAGCGCGAAGGCGCTCCCCGCAAGCGGAAAGGCCGCACCTGCCAAGGCAAGGGCGGGCTCCGCAGTTGCAGGCGACACACCGGCCCCACTGCAACTGCCGGCCGGGGCGAAGCCCGCCGTGCTCCCCGACACGCTCGTGCCGCAGCTGGCGACACTGGTCGCACAGGCGCCGACCGACGCCGGCTGGCTCTACGAGATCAAGTTCGACGGCTACCGTCTGCTCGCCCGTGTCGACGACGACGACGTCCGCCTGGTCACGCGCAACGGCAACGACTGGTCGTCGCGCATGCCGGGCCTGGTCTCGGCGGTGCGAGCGCTCGGCATCGGCTCAGGCTGGCTCGACGGCGAGATCGTCGTCGCCGGTGCGCACGGCACGCCCGACTTCAACCTCTTGCAGAACGCCTTCGACTCGTCGCGCACCGACTCGATCCAGTACTACGTCTTCGACCTGCCATTTCACGCCGGACACGATCTGCGGGCCGTGCCGCTGAGCGAACGCCGCGCCCTGCTGCGCGCGGTTCTCGAAGCGACGCCCGCGCAAGAACGCATCCGCTTCAGCCAGGACTTCAACACCAGTCCCGAAGAGCTGTTGCACAACGCCTGCCGGATGCGCCTCGAAGGCGTGATCGGCAAGCGCGCCGATTCGGTCTACGCCTCGCGGCGCAGCCCGACCTGGATCAAGCTCAAGTGCACGCAGCGGCAGGAGTTCGTGATCGGCGGCTACACCGACCCGAAGGGTGCGCGCACCGGCATCGGCTCGCTGCTGCTCGGCATCTACGACGAAGCCGGCGCACTTCACTTCGCAGGCGGCGTCGGCAGCGGCTTCGACGAGCGCACGCTGGTCGCGGTGAAGCAGGCCTTGACGGCAGTCGATTCGAGCCAGCGCCCCTTCGTCGAGAAGCCGCCGGGGCGGTCACACTGGGTCGAGCCGAAGCTCGTCGCCGAAGTGTCGTTCGGCGAGTGGACGCCCGACGGGCGCATCCGCCATGCGGTCTTTCATGGCCTGCGCGACGACAAGCCGGCCAGGAGCATCGTCCGCGAACAGGCGGCACAAACCGCCGGGGTCGCGGCGGCCGCAGCAGCGGAAGTTCGTCGCGGCAGCGAGGCCGCGACGACCGCAACAAAGAAGGTGCCGGCGAAAGCAGCGAAGGTGACCAAGGCAACGAGCGACGCGACCGTGGAAGGCATCCGCATCAGCCACCCCGAGCGCGTCATCGACCCGTCCACCGGCATCACCAAGCTCGAGCTCGCCAACTATTACCTCACCGTCTCGAAGCTGATGCTGCCGCACCTGGTGAAGAGGCCGGTCTCGCTGGTCCGGGCGCCGGCCGGCATCACCGGCCATCTGTTTTTCCAGAAGCACGCTTCGGCGCTGAAGATCGCCGACCTGAAGCAGCTCGATCAGGCGATCGCGCCCGAGCTCGAGCCGATGGTCGAGGTCGATTCGTTCAGCGCCCTGATCGGCGCGGCACAGGCCAACGTGATCGAGTTCCACACCTGGAACGCGACCACGCGCGACACGACGCGCCCCGATCGCATGGTCTTCGATCTCGATCCGGGCGAAGGCGTGAGCTGGCAGCAGATTCAGGAAGGGACCGAGTTGACGCGGTCGCTGCTCGAGCAGCTCGGCCTGGTGAGCTTTCTCAAGACCAGCGGCGGCAAAGGCCTGCACGTCGTCGTGCCGCTGACGCCGAAGGACGACTGGGACACTGTCAAGGCGCTGTCGAGGTCGATCGTCGAGCACATGGCGAAGGTCGTTCCCGAACGCTTCGTTGCCAAGAGCGGTCCGAAGAATCGGGTCGGTCGGATCTTCGTCGACTATCTGCGCAACGGTTTCGGCGCGACCACCGCCTCGGCCTGGTCGGCACGGGCCCGGGCAGGGCTCGGCATCTCCGTGCCGTGCGCATGGGACGAGCTAGGCACCATCACGGGCGGCGCGCACTGGACCATTCGCAACGTCGGCGACCGTCTCGAAGAGCACGTCGATCCATGGCGCGCCCTTGCGGGGACGCGCCAGTCGCTGTCGACCGCGATGAAGGCGCTCGGGGTCGAGCGCGCAACGGCAGCCGCTTAGGCCGCCAGACCGCCTAGATCGCGCCGACGCTGCCGGTCACCGGCAAGACGATGCCGGTGATGTAGCCTGAGCACACCGGCGAGGCCAGGAAGACGTAGGCGGGCGACAACTCTTCCGGCTGGGCCGGCCGGTGCATCTGGACGTCGGCGCCGAATTCGGCGACCTTGTCGGCGGGCGAGTCGGCCGGATTGAGCGGCGTCCAGACCGGCCCCGGCGCGACGGCGTTGACGCGGATCCCCTGCTCCATCACGTTCTGCGCGAGCGACTTGGTGAAGGCGTGGATCGCGCCCTTCGTCGACGAATAGTCGAGCAGCCTGGCGCTGCCCTCGAGGCCGGTGACCGAGCCGGTGTTGATGATCGAGCCGCCTTGCTTCAGGTGCGGCAGGGCCGCGCGCGCCATCTGGAAGTAGCCGAAGATGTTGGTCCGGAAGGTCAGCTCGAAGCGCTCGTCGGTGATGTCCTCGATCGACTGCGCATGCTCCTGGAAGGCGGCGTTGTTGACCAGCACGTCGAGACGGCCGAACTCGGCGATGTGCTTGTCGACGAGCCTGGCGCAGAACTTCGGTTTCTTGACATCGCCGGCGACCAGCACGCAGCGCCGGCCTTCGGCCTCGATGCAGCGCTTGGTTTCGGCGGCGTCGTCGTGCTCGTCGAAGTAGGCGACCGTCACGTCGGCGCCTTCGCGTGCGAAGAGGACAGCGACGGCGCGGCCAATTCCGGAGTCGGCACCGGTGACGATCGTCGCGAAGCCGTCGAGCTTGCCGCTGCCGCGATAGTCCGGGGCAAGGAACTGCGGCGCGAGTTGCAGGTCCGCCTCGCGGCCGGGCTTCGTGAGGTGTTGCGCGGGCAGCCGGTCCGGCTGCAGACGCGCGCCGGCCTGCACGCCGGGCTTCTTCTTCTTTGCGGCAGGCGGCGTCCGCCGGTCGCTCGCATCCTGCGCCGCCTGGACGCGCTTGATCTGTGCCTCGGTCGAAGCCACCGCATCGTCGCGCCCTGCGTTGCCTTTGCTGCTGCCATTGCCGGCTGCGCCCTTCGCATTGCCGTTGCTGCCTTTGTTCTTGCCCGTTGCCATCACGACCGATCCTTGTTGTTGCTTGCGGGTGGTCTGGCAAGCAGCGCGCCGACGACCTCGCGCAGGCGTGGGAAATTGACCGGTTTGTCGAGATGCGCCTGGAAGCCGGCAGAGAGTGCCCGCTGGATGTCTTCGGGGCGGCCATAACCGGTCAGTGCCACCGCCGGCAACCGGGCCAGCTGCGGCCGACCGCGCAGCTTGGTCATCATTTCGTAGCCGTCCATCTGCGGCATGCCGACATCGGAGATCACGAGGTCGAACGGCGTCGAGTCGACCAGGCTGAGCGCTTCTGCGCCGCTGGCCGCCGGGGTCACCACCGCGCCTTCGTGCTCGAGCAGATAACCGAAGGTCTCGAGGGTGTCGGCGGTGTCGTCGACCAGCAGGATGCGAACGCCGTCGAGGCCGGTCCTGGCGCTTCCGTTGTCGTCGTGCAGCGGCGTGAAATCGGTGCGCTGGTGCACCGGCAGCCAGACCCGGAAGGTGGCGCCGCGGCCCTCGCCCGCCGAGCTGGCGCTGACCCGGCCGCCGTGCAGCTCGGTCAGATTCTTGACCAGCGCAAGGCCGATCCCGAGGCCGCCTTCGCCACGCGTCGTCGCCGCATCGGCCTGCTTGAACATCTCGAAGACATGCGGCAGGAAGACTTGCGAGATGCCGCGGCCGGCATCGGTCACCTCGAGCAAGGCGTCGTCGCCGTCTTGGGAGATCCGGACCGTGATCGAACCGCCGCTGCGGCTGAACTTGATGGCATTGCTGATCAGGTTCCAGGCGATCTGCTCGATCCGGATCGGATCACCGTCGACGACGATCGGGTTGTCGAAGCCTTCGACGAAGAGGCGCAGGCCCTTGGCCCGCGTTTCGACGAGGGCCCAGGTCAGGCACGACTGCACGGCCTCGCTGAACAGCAACGGCACCCGATTGAGCGCGAGCTTGCCGGCGTTGGTGCGCGACATGTCGAGCAGGTCGTCGATGATCCGGGCCTGGCTGTGCACGGTGCGCTGGATGGTTCGCGCCGCGCGCAGCACCGCCGGCAGGCTCTGCGCCTCGGGAAGGGTCGTCAGGACCTGCGCATTGACGTTGATGAGGTTGAGCGGGTGCTTCAGCTCGTGCGACATCACCGCCAGGAACTCGTTCTTCAACTCGCTGTCGTGCAGCGCTTCGGCGACACCGAGACGGGCCGAGTCGAGCTGGCGGGTGCGCAGCTCTTCGACCGTCGCCATGTCGGTCCGGTCGCGACAGATCTTGGCGAAGCCCTTGTGGCCGGCGGCACGCAGCGGCGCGGTCACGCCGCTGGCAAAGAAGCGGGTCCCGTCGCGCCGTTGCATCCAGCGTTCGTCCGGAGCCCGGCCGAACCGTCCCGCGGTTTCCAGCTCGTTGGCAGGAGCCCCCGAGGCACGGTCGTCCGGGATGAAGAGAATCTCGAAGGGCCTGCCGACGGCGTCCTGTTCCTCGTGGCCGAAGACCAGCTCGGCGCCGCGACTCCAGCTTGCGATCTTGCCGTCGACGTCGATGGTCATGACCGCGAAGTCGGTCATGGCCTGGACCACCAGCTGCATCTGCTCACGGCCGACGTCGGCCTCGGCCTCCGCCTCGCGCAGGCCCGTCACGTCGACGAAGCTGAGCACCGCGCCGCCGATCCGGTCTTCGCTGGTTCGATATGGGCAGAGCCGCGCCAGCAGGTTTCGGCCATCGTTGCTCTGAACCTCGCGTTCGGTCGGCTTCAGGCTGGCGAACACCGCCCTCGCATCGTCGGCCAAGCTCGGATAGACGAGCCGGTGCGTGATGTCGAAGAGCGACCGGCCGACGTCGCCGGGGAGGATGTTGAAGAGCGATGCTGCGGCCGGCGTGAAGCGCTTGATCCGCATCGACGCATCGACGAACACGGTGGCGATCTCGGTCGAGGTGATCAGGTTCGTCAGGTCGTCGTTGACGCTGCTGACCTCTTCGACCTTCGTCTTCAGCTCATGGTTGACGGTGATCAGCTCCTCGTTGGTCGATTGCAGCTCTTCCTTGCTGGTCTCCAGCTCCTGGCTGGTCGCACGCATTTCCTCGTTCGTCGCCTGCAGCTCCTCGTTGGAAGCCTTGAGATCGTCGGCCGAGACCTCGTACTGCTCGATCGTGGCCGCCAGCTGCTGGCTGCGCCGCCGCAGCTCGGCTTCGAGGCGGGCGATCTCGGGTGGCCTCGCGCCCCCGGCTGTGGCCGAGGCCGACACGGACTCCTGCAGCACCTCGGCTTCGCGAAAGACCACCAGCCTCAGATCGTCGGTCCAGGCCTCGTGGCGCATCGGCTGGACCACGATGGTCAGATCGACCGGCCCGCTCGGACCGCTGGTGCGAATCGGCGCCGTCTCGACGCGGGCGCGCAGCTGCGTGGCCTGGAACAGGGCGGTGCGCAGATCCTGGCGCAGCTCGTCGCGCACCAGGGCCAGCAGGTTGTGCGAGGGCTCGCCTTCGACATGGCGCAGGTACAAGGCGGCGCGGGCCGAGATGTGGACGATGTCGTGGTGGCTGGTCAGCAGGACGCTCGGCGGCGCCGCTGCTTCGAGCAGCTCGGCATGCACTTCCGCAGGCGACGCCGGACGCACCGGAATCTCGTCGGGGAGCGAAGGCCGCTCGGGGGCCGCGGCAACCGGCCGGGGCGATGCCGGCCGGATCGCTCGGCGGATCGGGTTGGCGCGGTACAACCGCATCGCCTGGTTGACCGGGGTGAACAGCCGTGCCGCCGTGTCGACCGTCTCGGAATTGCCGAGAAAAAGGTATCCACCCGGACGAAGCGCGAAGTGGAACATCTCGAGCACCGCCTGCTGCGCCGCGCGGTCGAGGTAGATCAGGAGATTGCGGCAGCAGATCAGGTCGACCCGGGAGAACGGCGCGTCGCGCAGCACGTTGTGCAACGCGAAGACCACGCGTTCGCGCAACGCCTTGTCGATCCGGTAGCCCGACGGCTGCGCCGCGAAAAAGCTGCGCAGCCGCGTCGGCGGCACGTCGGTGGCCACCGACTCGGGGTAGACGCCGGCGCGGCCTGCGGCGATCGCCGCTTCGTCGATGTCGGTCGCGAAGATCGTGAAGTCGGGTCTCGGGTTCGATCGCGCCGCCTCGTCGGCGAAAAGCATGGCGAGCGAGTAAGCCTCCTCGCCGCTCGAGCAGCCCGCCACCCAGGCCCGCACCCGGCGCTGTGCCGTCGCCGCCTCGAACAGTTGCGGCACGATCTCGCGCTCGAGCGCCTCGAAGGCGGCGCGGTCGCGAAAGAACTGGGTCACGCCGATCAGCATGTCCTCGAGCAGCGCCTCGGCTTCGGCCGGCTTCGCATCGAGAAACGCCCGATAGGCGGGCAGGTCGGGAACCGAATTGACTTGCATCCGCCGCTCGATGCGGCGCAGCACCGTGGCCCGTTTGTAGTGCCGGAAATCGTGTCCGGTGCGGCGAAACAGGAGCTTGATGATGTCGCGCAGCGCGTTCTCGGCGGCTTCCAGCGACGAGGGCGGCCGAATGCCGGGAGCGATCTTTTCGGCGTCCGGCAATTCGATCCTGCGCGCGTTGCTCCAGAGCTCGATCAGCCGGTCGGCGATCTCCGCCGCCGGCAGGACGATGTCGACCTTGCCCGTGGCGATCGCGCTTTTCGGCATGTCGTCGTATTCGGCGTCTTCGGGAGCTTGCGCGACGACGACGCCGCCTTGTTCCTTGAGGCGGGCGATGCCGGTCGAGCCGTCCGAGCCCGTTCCCGACAGGACGATGCCGATCGACCGGGCCTTGTGCGCATCGGCGAGCGTGCGAAAAAACAGATCGATGACGACGTGCCGGCCGTAGGGGCGCTCGGCTTCGACGATGTTCAGGGTATCGCCGCGCATCGCCAAGTCGTGGGCCGGCGGAATCACATACACGTGATCGGGCTCGATCTTCACCGTCCCGTCGACCTGCGACACCGGCATGCGGGTGGCGCTCTGCAGGATCGCCGCGGCGCTGCTTCCATGCTGGGGCGACAAATGCAGGATGACCACGAACGCCATTCCGGGCGCATCTGGCAAGCCGTCCAGCAGCGTCTTGATCGCGGCCAGACCGCCAGCCGAAGCGCCGATTCCGACGACCGGAAAAGCGATCCGGCTCGACGCAGAACGGTCGTCGGCTTCGCTGTCGGCTGGCGAGGTGTCCACAGGGGTTGCGTCAAGCGAAGGACACGACCGGCCGGCCGCGACCCTGCGACGTCGCGGTCAGTCGGCCGGCCGCGCTCGGCGCCTTCATTCGGCGGGGTCGGCAAGTGGCATGCCCATGCCCCGCTCGCCATCCAACAGGCACAGCGCTTGCCTTCGCACGCTGCGATCGCAGGACGACCGCACCCACAACATCGGAAGGGAAATCGGATTGGACAAGAGCAGCGACAGTCTTCACGGCGCGGCTGCGCACGTCGTCCCGGGCCGGGCCGGCTTCGATACGCTCGTGGTCGGGGCCGGCTTCGCGGGCAGCGTGCTCGCCGAGCGCCTCGCGAGCGAGCTCGGCCAGCGCGTTCTGGTCGTCGACAAGCGGCCGCACATCGGCGGCAACGCGTACGACCGCTACGACGACGCCGGCGTCCTGATGCACCCTTATGGGCCGCACATCTTCCACACCAACTCCGCAGACATCTTCGAGTACCTGTCGCGCTTCACCGAGTGGCGGCCGTACCAGCACCGGGTGCTGGCCAGCGTCGACGGCCAGGAAGTGCCGATGCCGATCAACCTCGACACCGTCAACAAGTTGTACGGGCTGAAGCTGACGGCCTTCGAGATGCAGGCCTGGTTCGATTCGGTGGCCGAGAAGAAGGATCGGCTCGTCACCTCCGAAGATGCGGTCGTCAGCAAGGTCGGGCGTGAGCTCTACAACAAGTTCTTCCGCGGCTACACGCGAAAGCAATGGGGGCTCGATCCGTCCGAGCTCGACGCCAGCGTGACATCGCGCGTACCGACCCGGACCAACCGCGACGATCGCTACTTCGCCGACACCTATCAGGCGATGCCGAAACACGGCTACACCCGCATGTTCGAGAAGATGCTGGCGCATCCGAACATCAAGGTGATGCTCAACACCGACTACCGTGAAGTCGCCGATCTGCTGCCCTGGAAGCACATGGTCTATACCGGACCGATCGACGCCTTCTTCAACCATCGGCACGGCAAGCTTCCCTATCGCAGTCTCGAATTCAAGCACGTGACGCTCGAGCAGGACCAGTTCCAGGCGGTCGGCACCGTCAACTATCCGAACGACTACGCGTACACGCGGATCAGCGAGTTCAAGCACATCACCGGACAGAAGCATTCGGCAACGTCGATCGTCTACGAGTATCCGAAGGCCGAGGGCGATCCGTACTATCCGGTGCCTCGGCCCGAGAACGCGGCGCTGTATCGGCTCTACGAGGCCGACGCCGAGAAGATGCACAACGTCACCTTCGTCGGAAGGCTCGCCACCTACAAGTACTACAACATGGACCAGGTCGTCGGCCAGTCGCTGGCGGCCTTCAAGCGCTTGCAGAAGCGCTGGGCGACGCCGGCCCCCGGCAACGCGGCGGCACTCGACGTCGTTCGCGACGTCGTCAACACGATGGGTTGATGCAGGGCGGCGGCCGCCGCGCCGCCGCACAATCCGCGCATGAAGGCGCGCATGAAACTGGTCCCATGAGCGGTCGCGCCGCGCCGATCCATGTGGTCGACGCGACGATGTTCTGGAGCTCGACCGGGGGCGGCGTCAGACGCTACCTCCTGGCCAAGCAGGCCTGGTTCGCCAGCCGCGCGGGCTGGCGCCATAGCATCGCGGTGCCTGGGGTCGCGGATGCGTCGGGCTTCTTGTCGCTGCCCTCGGTGCCCCTGCCGATGAGCGGCGGCTATCGCTTGCCGTTGCGCCGTGGCGGCGGCGCGCGCGTCCTCGCAGCGTCGCGCCCCAACCTGATCGAAGCAGGCGACCCGTACCGCGTCGCCTGGAGCGTGCGCGACGCCGCGTCGGCCCTCGGCATTCCCGCTGTCGCCTATTGCCACTCGAACCTGGAGGCGATGGCGCGGCTGACGTTCGGCGGCGCCTCCGGCGGCGTGACCGGGGACATTGCCGGGCGGTCGGCGCGGCGCTACCTTCGACACGTCTACAGCGGCTTCGATCTGGTGCTCGCGCCGAGCCGCAGCATGCTCGGCCGTCTCGTCGAGGCCGGCGTCGAGCACGCGTTGTGTCAGCCGCTCGGCGTCGACACCGGTGTCTTTCATCCGTCGCGGGCGAGCCCGGCGTGGCGCCGCGATCTCGGCATCGACGCCGATGCGCGCGTGCTCATCTACGCCGGCCGCTTCGCGCCCGAGAAGCACCTCGACGTCCTCGCCGATGCCGTCGCCCGGCTCGGCTCGCCTTACGTGCTGGTCGTCGTCGGCGCCGGGCCCAGGCCGCCGGCGACGGGCGATCGCGTGCGGGTGCTGCCGTTCATGGCCAGTGCCGAAGCGCTGGCGACCGCGCTGGCCAGCGCCGACGCCTTCGTCCACGCCGGCGACCAGGAAACGTTCGGCCTGTCCGCGCTCGAGGCGCTGGCCTGCGGCACGCCGATCGTCGTGCCGGCTGCGGGCGGGCTCGGCGAGCTGATCGATGCCGGGTCGGGGCATTCGGTCGCAGAGCGCAGCGGCAGCGCCTTCGCGGCGGCGATCGAGGCCACGTTCGAGATCGATCGCGCGCACTGGCGAGGCTCGGCCCGCCAACGGGCCGAGGCCTACGACTGGGACCGCGTCTTCGCCAGCCTGACCGGTCACTACCTGCGGCTGCTGGCGCGGGGGCAACCGTCTCGGACGAGGCCGGCGCCACTGCCGCAACTGTCGCGACGTCCATGAGCGACAAGGCCGGCTCGGCGACGGCCAGGGACAGCACCGAGGACCGCGTCGTCTGCGTCGTCTTGCACGACGTCGCGACATCGACCCGGGCAGCGTGCCAGCGCACCTTGAAGGCGATCCGCCAGGTCGCCGACCTGCCCGTGACCCTGCTCGCGGTGCCCCGCTATCACGGCGAGACACCCAGCCCCGAGTTCGAGGCCTGGCTCGCGCAACGCGCCCGCGGCGGCGACGAGATCGCCCTGCACGGCTGGAGCCACCGCGACGAGCTGCCGAGCACCGGCCTCGTCGACCACCTGCGGCGCAATCACTACACGC
>JALYXU010000295.1 GCA_030946925.1 Pseudomonadota bacterium | reverse complement strand
TCTGATGGCATTGCGCCGCCCGGACGAAGCCCGCTCGGCCTATGCCCAGGCGATCGGCCTGTGCGAAACGCCGTCAGTGCGCGAGTTCCTGACGCGAAAGGCCGCGCTTGCCTGAGCGGGGCCGCATTAACGCGATACGTTCCTTACGCTGCGAGCAGCCGGTAGCCGACGCCGGTCTCGGTGGTGATCAGCTTGGGCTGCGCCGGATCGTCCTCGAGCTTCCTGCGCAAGGACGCCATGAAGACGCGCAGGTACTGGGTGTGCTCGACGCGGCCCGGTCCCCGGACCTGCCGCAGCAATTGCCGGTGCGTCATGAGGACGTAGAGCGTCGAGCGGACCATGTCGACCCAGAAGTTGCCGACCGTCCCGCCGGAGCGCGCCACGAAGCCGCGGATCAGGGCCCAGACGACGGCGATGGCGGTGGCGGCGGAGAAGAAGTTCTGCACCGTCAGGGCCAGCATCTGCGTCAGGTAGCTCATCGTCGACTCGCCCGCGTAGCCCTGCCAGTTGGTGTTGGTCACGAAGCTGATGGCGGTGTTGAACGAAGAGTCGGGGCTGACCGCCGCCATGCCTTGCGGGTTGAGCGGCAGGAACGCTTGCAGCCGCTGCAGCGCATAGACCGTGAAGATCCCGAGCGCGTTGAAGGCCACGGCGTCGATGGCGTAGCGCTTCCAGGATGTGGCCTTCGCGGCATCGACCCCGGCGAGGCGGTAAAGCGCATGTTCGAACCAGACCAAGGGCGCCATGGAGCAAGGCAGGCGGCCGTCCGCCACCGCAGCGAGCCACTTGCCGAGCGGCCAGGCCAAGAGCAGAAGGACCGCCAGGTAGACGGCGAGTTGAACGAGGACCTGTGTCGTCGGCATCACAGGTTCTCGGCGCTGAAGAGAGCGATGACCAGATAGACGAACAACGCCACGGCAACGATGCCGCAGACGAGGTAGAGGCCGCTCATTTGCGTGCTCCCAACGCGGCACAGCCGTGGACAAGGCCGAAGATCAGCGTCGAGAAAATGACGATCAGCACGAAATACCAGAGGTCTTGCATGGTTGTGGAGTTTGAAAAGTGCGACGTTAGGACGGCGCGTATAAAAACGGCATCAATATCCGGCGTCCGGATGGTGTCTGTCGGATGGGCTTCGACCGCGTCCCCGACGTCCCCTCAATTGCCGATGCGAAATCTGCGGCGCTCGCGCAATCTTCGCAACTTGGGTGGTCCGGTTTTCCGGACTCGAGCAACGCAACCGATGGCGGGAGAGCACCATGGCAATTCGCGCACTGGAACTGGGCAACATTCAAGGCAACATCTTCGGCGGCTTCAACAAGGACTTTCAGAGCTTCGTGCTCCTCAAGTTCAAGTCGGCCGACAAAGGACGCGCCTGGCTCGACGAGATGTCCGATCCTTCGAACGAGTTCGGCGTTGCCGGCTCGAGCAGCGAGCAGGTCCTTCGCTTCAACGCGCAGTTCAAGGCCCTGAAGGCCGCCGGCAAGCGGCCGGATCGGTTCATTGAATCGGCCTGGACCAACCTCTCCATCTCGTTTTCGGGATTGAAGGCGCTCGGTGTCAGTGCCGCCGACCTTGCCCTCTTTCCGCAGCCGTTTCGCGACGGCATGGCGGCTCGGCATGTGCTGCTTGGCGACGTCGGATCGAGCGATCCCGCGCACTGGGTCGCCCCGTTCGGCTCGCCCGATGTCCACGCGCTGCTCGTCGTCGCCGCCGACAGCAACGCACGGCTGGCGCTCAGGCTCGCCAACATTCGCGCCACCGGAGCGTTCGTCGCCGGCGTGGTCAGCCTCTCGGTCATCGAAGGCCGGACCCGCATGGACGTGCCCGGTCAGGCCGGACACGAGCACTTCGGCTTCAAGGACGGTGTCTCGCAGCCGGGAATCCGCGGCGTCGCCCCCGCCGACGATCCGGTCGGCGATCCCGACCAGGGCCACCCGGGCCAGGACCTGTTGTGGCCCGGCGAGTTCGTGCTCGGCTATCCGACCCAGGTGCCGACCGCCGAGCCGGGGCATGACGGCCCCAATCGCAAGCCCGGGCCGGCAAGCGCTTCCGGCCCGTCATGGACGATCGACGGCTCCTATCTGGTGTTCAGGCGCCTCGCGCAGGACGTGCCCGCCTTCCAGAGCCAGGTGGCAACGCTCGCCGCAAGCCACGGAATGCATCCCGATCTGCTGGGCGCGAAGCTCGTCGGCCGGTACAAGAGCGGCTGCCCGGTCGAAGCGCGGGCGTTCCAGCCCACTCCCTTCGCGGTGTCGCCGACCGACCCCGAGGTGCTCCAGCCCGGCCTTGCCGACAGCGACACGCTGAACAACAACTTCGAGTTCGGCGACGACGCCCAAGGCGCCGTCTGCCCGATGGCCGCACACATCCGCAAGGCCTACCCGCGAGACGAGACCACGCCCGCCGGGCAGCCGGACAGCGAGAGCAATACGCAGACGCACCGACTGCTGCGCCGCGGCATTCCGTTCGGCGGCTCGTTCGGCGCGGCGAGCGGCGGCGCTGCGGCCGATGCCCGCGGCCTGCTGTTTCAGTGCTATCAGCGAAGCATCGAGGATCAGTTCGAGTTCGTTCAGAGATCGTGGGTGAACGACGCGAACTTTCCGCCGGGTGCCACGGGTGGCGTGCCGGGAGAAGATCCGATCATTGCCCAGAGCGCGAGCGGACCGTTCCAGTTCACGCCGGGCGCGCCGGCCGCGCCGGTCAAGCACTTCGTGACGACCACCGGCGGCGAATATTTCTTCGCCCCGTCCATCGCGGCAATCCGGAAGCTGGCCGGACCATGAGTGCGCCGCCATTCACCGATGCGGCTGGCCGGCCTCAAAGATACGTCGCCGCCGCCTCCTGCTCGAATCGTTCGGGCGGACCTTCCCAGACGATCCGGGCGTGGTCGAGGACATAGACGCGGTCGGCGTGCGGCAGTGCGAAGGTGACGTTCTGCTCGCCGAGGAGGACGCTGATGGTGGTGGTCTTGCGCAGCGATTCGAGCGCCTTGGACAGGGTTTCCAGGATCACCGGCGCGAGCCCGAGCGTGGGCTCGTCGAGGATGAGGAGGCGCGGCTTCATCATGAGCGCGCGGGCGATGGCGAGCATCTGCTGTTCGCCGCCGCTCAGCGTGCGCGCGATCTGCGTCTGCCGGTCACGCAGGATCGGAAACAGGCCGAACAGCCACTCCAGGCGCTCGGCGAGCTCCGCATCGACCAGGCCATTGCCGCCCAGATCGAGGTTCTCGCGCACCGACATCTCGCCGAACAGCTCGCGGGTCTCCGGGCACTGCACGATGCCGTCCCTGGCGATCGCCGCCGGGCTCTTGCCTTGCAGCGGGCTGCCGGCCCAGCGGATCGAGCCGACGTGAGGCACCAGTCCGGAGATCGCATTGAAGAGCGTCGTCTTGCCGGCCCCGTTCAGGCCGACCACCGACACGAACTCGCCCTCGTGCACGTGCAGGGAGACATCCTGGAGCGCCAGCGCCTTGCCGTAGACGACGCCGAGCGCCTCGACCTGGAGCAGCGAATCGCGATTGGCGAATTCGGCTTCGCGCCGCGACGCGATCGTCAGCGCACCGCCGAGGTAGACGCGGCGCACGGTCTCGTCGCGCATCACGTCGGCGGCGGCGCCTTCGGCGATCCATTCGCCCAGATACATCGCGAGCACGCGGTCGACCAGCGCCGAGACGCCCTTGACGTTGTGGTCGACCAGGAGCACCGCGCGGCCCTCGTCGCGAAAGCCCCGCATCAGCTTCGAGAACGCCGCGACCTCGGACGCGGTCAGGCCGGCGAAAGGCTCGTCGAGCATCACCAGCTTCGGGTTGCGGGCGATCGCTTTCGCGAGCTCGAGCCGGCGCAGGTCGGCGAAGGCCAGCGTCGGCGGCTTGCGGTCGACGACGCCGGTCAGGCCGACCCGCGCAGCGATGTCGCGTGCGGCCGCGTCGACGCCCGCACCCGCGAACAGCTTGCCGAGCTTGTCGGGCAGGAGCGCGACCTTGATGTTCTCGAGCACGGTCTGCCGATTCAGCGGTCGCGAGTGCTGGAAGACGAGGCCGACGCCCAGGCGGGCGATCTTGTGCGCGGGACGGCCGGCGATCTCGACGCCGTCGAGCCGAACCGAGCCCGAGGTCGGCAGCTCGACCCCGAGAATTGCCTTCATCGCCGTCGACTTGCCCGAGCCGTTCGGCCCGATCAGGCCGAGGATCTCGCCGGGCCGGATCGAGAAGCTGAGGTCCTTCACCGCGACCAGGCCACCGTAGCGCTTGGTCAGCTTGGTGACCTCGAGCATCGGCGCCGGGGCGGCCGGCGGCCGATCGGCCGCAGCTCCGTTCACGGGCGGACGCGGCCGCGCAGCATGCCGAGAAAGCCGTCGGGGAAGAACAGGATCACCGCGAGCGCCATCACCGAGACGATCAGCGTCGCGAGCTCGCCGAGTGGCCGCAGCAGCTCGCCCATGCCGATCAGGAAGACCGCGCCGATCGCAGCGCCGATCACGGTCCGCCGCCCGCCCAGGACCGCGGCGATGATGACCTGCACGCCGACCGAGATGTCGACGAAGGTGCCGACCGAGGCGGTGCCCATGTAGAAGACCATCAATGCCCCGGCCAGGCCGGAGAAGAAGGCGCTGACGATGAAGGCCGCCAGCTTGTGCTTGGCGACGTTGAAGCCGAGCGCGCCGGCCTGCACCGCGTCTTGCCCGCTGGCCTGCAGGATCAGTCCGATCGCAGAGCGCGAGAGGCCGAACAGCACCGCGCCGCTGACCGCCATGAAGCCGAATGCGATCCAGTAGTTGACGTGCGCGTCGATCGACATCACGTCCGGCACGGCCAGGCCGATCTCGCCGCCCGTGAGGCCGGCGAAGACGGTGACGAAGTTCTGCAGCATCAGCACGGCGACCAGCGTCGTCAGGCCGAAGTACGGGCCGCGCAGCCGCAATGCGGGTAGAGCCAGGGCGACGCCACCGACGACAGCGGCCGCGGTGCCGGCGGCGATGCAGACCCAGAGCGGAATGCCGGGCGAGAACCGCGCATCCAGGATGCCGGCGGTGTAGGCGCCGAGGCCGATCAGGAAGGTGGGACCGAAATTGACTTCGCCGGCGAAGCCGAACAGCAGGTCCCACGACATCGCGAAGACCGCCGTGTAGTACGCGACGGTCAGCAGGCCGAGCAGGTAGCCCGATGCGAAAAGGGGCAAAAACGCGCCGCCGCCGAGCAGCGCCAGGCCGATCCAGAACAAGCGCGAGGTCAGCGCTGCGCGCACGGTCATCTCCGCCCGAACAGGCCCTGCGGCCGGACGTACATGACGACGACGAGGAGCACCAGCGCCGGGATCGACCGGTAGGCCGGCGAGATCATGTAGGCCGTGAGCGTCTCGAGATAGCCGACCACGTAGGCGGCGATGAGCGAGCCCGAGACGCTGCCGAGGCCGCCGAGGACGACGATCGAGAAGGCGCTGGCGGTCAGCGGCCCGACGCTATACGAGCTGACGCCGAGGAACATGCCGAGCAGGACGCCGGCGATGCCCGCGAGCAGGCCGTAGATCGCCCACACCGTCAGGTAGATGTTCGAGAGCTCGATGCCGAGCAGCGTCACGCCGCGCGGATTCATCGATGCCGCCAGCACCGCCTTGCCGCGCCGGGTCTTGTTGACCAGCAGCCAGAGCAGGCCGATCACGACCCAGCAGATGGCGGCGGTGAAGAACTCGTTGGCGGGCGTGCGCACGCCGAGAAAGTTGACCACACCCTCGACGATCGGGCTGACGGTCTTGGCGTTGTTGGTGAACAGGTACGAAACCAGCTCCTGGATGATGATTCCCCAGAGCAGCGTCGCCGTCAGGATGAAGATCTCCTTCTCGGCTTCGACGATGCGGCGCGAGCGCTGGATCGGTCGGACGGTGACGAAGTAGGTCGCGAAGGCAAGCACGACGCCGACGCCGACGCCGATCAGCGCTGCCGAATAAGGGCCGAGGTGTAGCTCGCCCACCGCCGCCCAGGCCGCCACCGCCGCCGCGACCATGATCGCGCCGTGCGAGAGATTGAGCACGCCGGACACGCCGAAGATCAGCGTGAAGCCGGTGGCGCCGAGCGCGTACAGCGCACTGATGGCAAAGCCATCGATCACGATCTGCCAGAAGAGCATGCGCTTGAGACCGCCGATCTGCGATGCGCGATGGGTGATGAAAACAACGAGGCCGACGCCGGCCTCGCGATCGGACGGTCAGCGCGCCGGCAACTTGACGAAGGCCGGGAACTTCGCCTCGCCGGCGGCGAGCTGCTTCGGCCACATGTTCTTCTGCTTGCCGTCTTGCCATTGCAGCATCAGGCCGGTGATGTAGCCCGGCCCGGTGCGCAGCCCATGCACGTGCGGATCGCCCTGCGGCAGGAAGGCGATCCGGCCGATCGTGCCGATGTAGTCGGTCTTTTCCATCGCCGCCACCAGCTTGTCGCTGTCGAGCGAGCCGGCACGCTGCACGGCCTCGGCGATCATGTAGACCTCGTCGTACGACGTGTAGCCCGAATACGACGGCGTGTTGCCGTACTTCTTCACGTAGGCGTCGACGAAGGGCAGCGTCTTCGCGGTCACCGCCACGCCGGGGCCGGACACCGCGTTGTAGAAGACACCTTCGGTCGCGCCGTTGGTGTCCTTCCAGAAGGTCGAGCTGGTCGCCTGCGACGAGATCCCGAACATCGGGATCGGCACCTGCTGGCTCTTCCATTGCACGGTCGGCTGGGTGCCGACGTGCGAGATGCCGGTGATCATGACGTCGGGCTTGAGCGCCTCGATCTTGTTGAAGATCGGCGTGAAGTCGGTGGTGTCGGGCGAGAAGCGCACGTGGTCGAGCACCTTCAGACCGATCTTCGCGAGGCAGACCTGGTAGCCCGCATCGAGCGGCGTGGTCCAGGCCGCGTCTTCGCTGACGATGACCGCCGTCTTCATCTTGAAGGGCGTCACCAGCAGGTCCTTGGCGGCGTCGCAGACCAGGCCGGCGAGCGCGCTCGAAGTGAGATAGCCGTGGAAGGTGTACTTGTTGTGCTCGTAGTCCTTGGCGATGTTCTGGGTGATCACGTCGGACGCCGCTCCGGGGGTGATCATGAGCGTCTTCAGCCGCGCCGCCCAGGGCTCGAGCGCCAGCACGACCTCGGAGGTGTAGCTGGCGATCACCGCGTTGACCTTGTCCTCGCTGACCGCGCGCTGGAAGGCGCGGACCGCGTCGGCCGCCGAGGAGTGGTCGTCGTAGCTGACGATCTCGATCTTCCGTCCGTCGATGCCGCCCTTGGCATTGATCTCGTCGGCTGCGAGCTGCGCTGCCGGGGCGATCGACGCGCCGGCGACGGCCTGCACCTCGGAGATGACGCCGATCCGGATCGGATCGGCAGCGAGGGCCGGCAGCCCGACGAGCAGCATGGCGCAGGCGACGAGGGCCGCCTTGCGCCCTGTCGCACCAGTGTGGGCAAAACCTCGTTTCATCGCGTCTCCTCGGTCGTGATCGGGCTGACCGCCCTTGAGCGGCGATCTTCGCGCCGCTGATGGCCCGTCTGCATTGGGCATTTACCCTATTGAGGGCTTTGCCGCGGTGCCGGCAGGTGCGGGCTCGAGGGCAGTTCTGGTCGTCGAGAACTGATACCCTCGGCTGACCGGTTCGGACCCGCCGCCCTATGTCCGCATTGAATACCGCTCAGCACATTGCCGTTCTCGACGACGAGACGGAGATCACGCAACTGCTGGCCGGCTACCTGCAGAGCCGCGGCTATCGGGTGTCGCAGATCCACGATGGCCGGGCCCTGCTGCAACTCATGCCCGTCGATCCGCCGGCGCTCGTCCTCCTCGATCTCGGGCTGCCCGGCGAAGACGGCTTCGCGATCGCCCGGCAGCTGCGCGAGCAATGGCGCTGCGGCCTCGTCATCGTCACCGGGCGGGGCGACGCCGTCGACAAGGTCGTGGGCCTCGAGATCGGCGCCGACGACTACGTCACCAAGCCCTTCGACCTGCGCGAGCTGCTGGCGCGCATCAACGCCGTGCTGCGCCGGATCGCTTCGCCCGACGCCTCCGCGCCGGCGACCACCGCGGCATCGCCAAGGCAGCGCTTCGCCGGCTGGGAGCTCGACACTGGGGCCCGGCGGCTGCTTGCGCCGCAGGGACGCGAGGTGGCGTTGACCAGCGGCGAGTTCGATCTGCTTTCGGCGTTCGTCCAGCATCCGGGCCGGGTCCTCTCGCGCGATTTCCTGCTCGAGCAGACGCGTGGTCGCGAGGCGGCGCCGTTCGACCGGACCATCGACGTGCAGGTCGGCCGGCTGCGCAGGAAGATCGAAGAGAACGCGGACGATCCGCAGATCATCAAGTCGGTGCGGGGCGCGGGCTACATCCTGGTGCCACCGGTCACTGCCGGGCTAGGGCCCTAGAGCGCGCGTGCCAGGCATTCCACCGATCGCGGTTGCGCCGCTGCCGCTCGGCGTCGACGAGCCCGGCGTCTTTCGCAGCCTGTTCATCGCCTATCCGGACGCCCTCATCGTCGCCGATGCGGACGGCCGCATCGTCCTGGCCAACCCGGCCGCAGCCGCGCTGCTCGGCTATTCGGTCGAGGAGCTGGTTGGATGCGAGATCGACGCGCTCGTGCCCGACGCCGTTCGGCCGCGTCACGCCACCTACCGCGCGGCTTTCGGCCGCAATCCCCGGGCTCGGCCGATGGGCACGCAGATGGAGCTCGTGGCCCGGCGCAAGGACGGCTCGGAGGTGATGGTCGAGATCGCCCTCAGCCCCCTGCAGGACCACGGCCTGCCGCTCGTCGTTGCCGCGATCCGCGACATCGCCGCCTATCCGCGGATGAAGCAGGCGCTGCGCCGCGCGCACTACAGCGAGCTGCTGGCGCAGCTGGGCCGCCTCGCGGTCGACACCCGCGATCCGCAGGTCCTGCTCGATCGCGTGCCGGTGACGGCCACCCACGCGCTCGGCGTGGACGTGGCGATGGTCTACCTGCTCGACAGCAGCATGCTGCAGCTGCGCGTCGCCAGCGCCGTCGGCACCGTGGCGGGCGAGGCGGTCGGCGAGCGCGTCGCCAATCGCCCCGACACGTCGCTCGGCTTCGTCATGGCGCAAGGCCGTTCGATCACCGTTCCCGACTACCGCATCGAGACGCGCTTCGCGGTGCCGCCGACCTATCTGGACGAAGGCCTGACCAGCGCGCTGGCCGTGCCGATCTCCGACCAGGGCCGCACGATCGGCGTCCTCGCGGTGCGCTCGCGCGAGGCACGGTCGTTCGGCGACGACGAGGTCGGCTTTCTCGAGTCGCTCGCGAACCTGCTCGCCAGCAGCTTGCAGCGGGCCCGATCCGAGGAGGATCTCAACCACGCGCAGCGGCTCGAGAGCGTCGGCCAGCTCACCGGCGGCATCGCCCACGACTTCAACAACCTGCTGACGGTCATCCAGGGCAATCTGCAGGTGCTCGAGGAGTTGCCCGGAATCGTTGCCGATGTGCATGGCCAGCAGCTCGTCGGCGCCGCCATTCGTGCCTCGCGGCGCGGCGCCGAGCTGACGAGCAAGCTGCTCGCCTTCTCGCGACGGCAACTGCTGCAGCCGAGCGCGGTCGACGTCAATGGATTGCTGCATTCGCTGGCCGACATGCTGCGCCGGACGCTCGACCAGCGGATCGGCATCGAGGTCGACGTGCCGCCCGACCAGCTGTCCGTGCTTGCCGATCCGGGGCAGCTCGAATCGGCGCTGCTCAACATCGCCATCAACGCCCGCGACGCCATGCCGGACGGCGGCACGTTGCGCTTTCACGCAGCGGCCTGCGCCGGCGTCCCCGACGAGATCCGCAACGAGACCGACCCCTCGCTCTGGGCGCTCCTGCCGCAAGCGGGATTCGTCGCGATCTCGATCGCCGACAGCGGCGCCGGCATGAGCGAGGACGTGAAGGAGCGCGCGTTCGAGCCGTTCTTCACGACCAAGGCGGCGGGCCGCGGCACCGGTCTCGGCCTGAGCACCGTCTACGGCTTCGTCAAGCAGTCGAAGGGCGCGGTGCGGGTCGACAGCGCGCCGGGCGCCGGAACGACCCTGACGCTCTACATCCCGACGCCGCCGGACGTCGCCGCGGCGCCGGCCGAGGGTCCGTCCACGGCCGACTCGATTCCCGCGGGGCTCGGCGTGCTGCTGGTCGAAGACGACGCCGAGGTTCGCGCCGTGGTCCGGCAGTTCCTCGTCGCACTGGGTTGCCGGGTCACCGAGGCGGCCAGCGGCGAGCAGGCTCTCCTCGCGCTCGAGCCCGCGCGGCCGTTCGGATTGCTGGTCACCGACATCGCGCTCGGCGCCGGCATGCGCGGCACCACGCTTGCGGCCGAGGTGACGCGGACCTCTCCGGCCACCGCCGTGCTGCTGATGTCGGGCTTTTCCGTCGAGCTGCTGCAAGCCGATCGCGACACGCCGCCGGCCTGGGAGCTGCTTCGCAAGCCGTGCAGCCGCGAGGAACTCGCGCAGGCGATCGGCCGCGCGATCCGGACCCGTCCGGCCTGAGGCCGGGTCGGCCGGCCAGCTCCCGCTATTGCAGCGTCGGCACCGGCGCCAGGCAGCGCTGGACGAATGCGGAGAGCGCGCCGACGTCTGGAATGTGGACGTCGCGACGGCCCTTCTGGGCGAAGGCTATGACGTTGTCGCGGGCCAGCTTCGACAGCGCCCGGCTCACCGTCTCGAGCGTCATCCCGAGGTAGTTGCCGATCTCGGCCCGGGTCATGCGCAGCGTGATCTGGTCAGAGCGCAGGCCGCGCTCGGCGAGCGAGTCGGCCCAGCAGCGCAGGAACTCGGCGACGCGCGCGTCGGCAGGCAAGGTGCACACCGACATCAGCGACTCGCGGTCGCGGCCGATCTCGCGGCTCATCGCCTCGTGCAGGATGGTCAGGAGCGCGGGGCAGCGGCCGCATGCAGCGAGCAGCGCGTCGTAGCGGATCGCCCAGACGTCACCGGTGTCCATCGCCACGGCGTCGCACGAATAGCGGCTTTCGGCGATGCCGTCGAAGCCGAGCCAGTCGCCGCGGAATTTGAGGCTCACGACCTGTTCGCGGCCGTCCGGCGAAAGCGTGACGAGCTTGAACGAGCCGGAGTTCAACACGTACAGGGTGCCGAAGGACTCGCCGGCCTGATAGATCACGTCGCCGGCGTGGACGACCCGACGCTGCGGTGCCAGTGCGTCGCTGAGCATCTGCAGCGTCTCGGTGGTGTTCCGGCTGGCGCGCCGGTCGGCATCGAGGTCCGGCCGGGTGGAAGGCATCCGGTGGGGTGCCGGTGCCTGGATCGGACCAGGGCGTTGCATTGCGGTGCTCGACATCTAAGAACTCCCCGGGATCTGCGCTGATTGCGTGGAGCCGATCCTAGGAAGGTGCCGTCAACTGCGTGCCAACGGCGCGTGCCGTTCGGTCGCAATGTGTCAATGCCGTGTGTCCGGCGTGTATCAGGCGCCCTGGCCGCTCCAGCGCTTGACCTGCATCAAGGTCGTCTTGCAGCAGCGGCATAGCCTTCGCTCGCGCCGCCTCTTTGTCCGGCACATGCGCAGCGATGCAAACCGTCTTTCAGCCCCTTCAACACGCCAGCCTCGACCCGTTGTCGATGCGCGACTCGCGCGTTCTCCTCGAGAATGCGCGAACGTTGCAGCGCGTTGCCGAAGCGGGCCGGTCGCAGTCGCTCCTGCTCGGCAAGAAGTTCGGCCTCTTGTGCGAGTCGGAGCAAGGCGAGGAAGCCTCTCGATTCCGGCGTGCCGCGACCGATCTCGGTGCCCACGTCGCGCATATTCGGCCCAGCCTGTCCGAGCTGAGCGCGACTGCCGATGTCCAGGGGACGGCGCGCATGCTCGGACGCCTGTACGACGGCATCGAATGCCAGGGCGTCGCTCCTGCCGTCGTCAAGTGGCTCGCCGACGCGTCGGGCGTTCCGGTGTACGGTGGCCTCGCGTCGACACAACATCCCACGGCCCGGCTTGCAGAGTCGATCGGAGGCGCCGGTTCCGCGGCCGAAAGCCGGCACTTCATGATCCAATCGGTGCTGCTCAGCACGATCGGATGAGCATGCGCCGCCACACCGAGCGCCACCGCACGGACCGCATCGGCTGGCTCCGCGCTGCCGTGCTTGGTGCGAACGACGGGATCGTCTCGACCGCCAGTCTGATGGTCGGGGTGGCGGCTGCGGGAGCGAGCCAGGGCAGCATTCTGCTGACCGGTGTGGCCGGGCTGGTCGCCGGGGCCATGTCGATGGCCGCCGGCGAATATGTCTCGGTTCATTCGCAGGCCGATACCGAGAATGCCGACCTGGCGCGCGAGCGGGCCGAGCTCGCCAAGGATCCCGTCGGAGAGCAACGCGAGCTCGCCGCCATCTATGTCGCACGAGGTCTCGAGGCCGCGCTGGCAGCGCAGGTCGCGACACAGCTGATGGCACGCGATGCCCTCGGCGCCCATTCGCGCGACGAGCTCGGCATCTCCCACGCCCTCAGCGCCCGGCCCCTGCAGGCTGCGCTGGCGTCGGCCGTCAGCTTTGCGTTCGGTGCGGTACTGCCACTCGCAGTGGCCGCGCTGGCGCCGCACCGTGACCTCGCACTCTGGCTCTCCGTGACGTCGCTGGTCTTCCTGGCGTCGCTGGGCTTCGTCGCGGCGCGAATCGGCGGCGCCGACGCTTTTGCCGGCGCATTGCGGGTCACGTTCTGGGGCGCCCTCGCCTTGGCGATCACCGCGGCCGCCGGCGCGCTGTTCGGTGCGAGCTGATGCATGTGGAAAGCGGCGTGTTGCCGCGATGAAAGGAACGCAATGAAGATCCTGATCGCTGCCGACGGCAGCGTCTACACGAAGCGCATGCTGGCTTACCTGGCTGCACACGACGAGTGGTTCGGCGCCAAGCACAGCTACACCGTCATTCACGGCGTCCTGGCGATCCCGCATCGCGCCGCCGCGTTCGTGGCGCCGGCGGCGGTCCTCGAGTTCTATGAATCCGACGCCGAAGCCGTGTTCCGGCCGATTCGCGCCTTCTTCGAGCAGCAGAAGATCCATGCCACCTTCGTCCATACGGTCGGGCACGCTGCCGAATCGATCGCCGATCTGGCCGAGAAGGACAGGTTCGACATCGTCGTGATGGGTTCGCGTGGCCACAGCGACATCGTCAACCTGGTCCTCGGTTCGGTCGCGACCAAGGTGCTGGCCAAGTGTTCGGTGCCGGTGCTGCTGATCCGTTGAATGGATGGCGCCATGTCGTCGATCCGGTCGATCCTCGTGCATCTCGATGCGGCGGCCGGAAGCACGGCGCGCCTGACGCTCGCGCATCGCCTGGCAGACCGCTTCGGGGCCGGAGTGACCGCGCTGTTCGGCGTTCACCCTGACCCGACGCGCGCCGCGTTCGCCTATTCGGCCGGCGCCGCCGCGCGCTACGCGGACGAGGTCGATTGGCCCGGCGAGCAGGTCCGCGCGCGCCTGCGCGATCAGTGCGCCGAGCATGAGCCGGCAAGCCTCTGGTGCGAGGTCGTTGGCGATTCCGTCCGCCACGGCTTCGTCGCCGAAGCGGCCTACGCGGACCTGCTCGTCCTGGGCCAGCAAGCGACTGCGGACGAGCCCGGCGCGGCGCCACCCGGCTTCGTCGAAACGGTGATCCTCGAGAGCGGAACGCCGGCCATCGTCGTGCCGCACCCGCACCGGCAAGCCTCGCTCGGCGACTGCGTCCTGGTCGCCTGGAACGGTTCGGCGCCAGCAGCCAGGGCCATGAAAGCAGCCTTGCCGCTGATGCGTAACGCCTCGCAAGTCCATGTCGCCACCTGGTCACGGCAACCCGCTGTCGCGCCGTTCAGTCGGCTCGACGTGCAGGCATGGCTGCACCGGCACGGCATCGCCGCGCAAATCCACCGGCGCGATCCGACGGCGCATGTCGCAGACGAGCTCTTACTCGTCGCGGCCGAGCTGCACGCCGACCTGGTCGTGATGGGCTGCTACGGCCACAGCCGGATCCGCGAGCAGTTGTTCGGCGGCGTCACCCGTGCGTCGCTGGCGACGTTGCCCGTGCCGGTCCTGATGGCGCATTGAGCCGGTGGGCCGACCCGATGGCGCCAAACCGGGCACAGGCTGAGGACGGCACCGAAAGATCTTTGACGCGCATCAACACGCCGCCCCGCAAGGCTCCCTACATTGGCGCCACGCCCATCGCCGCACCGGCGATGCGTGATCACACAGGATCCGTCATGAAAATCGCTCCCTTGCTCGCCAGCCTCGCCGGCCCACTGGCCCTGGCCAGCGCCCTCGTCGTGTTCGTTGCATCCGCGCTCGACGTGCAGGACGCCGTGGCGTCGCACTCGGCCGTTCCGGTTCGGACTGCAACCGTCGGGCTCTGAAGCCGGAGCGGTCCAGCCGCTCTCCCCCTTCAGCCGGTCACGCGGCAGAGCGCCTGCTCGATCGCCGCGCTCAGGCCGTGCGACAACGCGAAGAGCGACGAC